>JAQWNL010000036.1:0-14556 GCA_029268635.1 Flavobacteriaceae bacterium | reverse complement strand
ATTAATAATTTAATTAAAAAGGGATAATAATAAGTAGTTTTTTTATAAGTTTTTGGTGTTTTTCAATACCTCTATAAATCTTAGACGGGAAGATTATTTCAATTAACTTTTCTCTTATCAATTTAAATCTAAGGTGTCTTTACAATCTTTTTAACAATAAACCCATCTTCGTTTCTTATCTTTAAAAAGTAAACTCCTTCTGAAATATCGAATAGCTTAACTATTGTCTTTTGATTTACGAGGACTTGTTGGTGTATTTTCTTTCCTAATAGAGTATAAATTTCCAGTACCATTTCCTTATAATCTTTAATATTTATTATGATAACATTTAAATTATCAAATACCGGGCTTGGGAATATTTGAACTTCTAAATCTAATACCTCTGCATAAACACCTAGCAAATCACAATTCGAAATCCAACTTTCTCCATCCAATCCCCAATCTTCCTGAATGGGAACACAAAGGTGTGTAAGTGCTGTATAAGGTACATCAATTATTCTTGGAGTTTCACTATAATCGTAGGCTTCCAAATTTGGGCTACCCCAAATAGAGCCGGTAACTGTACCATGATTGCCATAAATAGATGTGTCTAACGCAACAGAATCTGAATCTTCGTTAAGTTTCCAATACCCTATAAGACTTCCATAATCTGGATGTGAGCTATCAATTCCCGTACAATACCATGAGTTTATCGTTTCGTTCTCTACAACTGTATTCCAAACTCTAACCTCAGCTATAGCTCCAGAAAAATCGAAAGAACTATTGATATCTGCTCCAAAATATAGCCCAGAACCAGTGTTAATATCTCCTATCTCAGATATATTTGTTTGGTCTATAAATACACCATCTAAAAACATCTTCATAAATCCATCCCTATCAAAACTCACACTAAGTGTATACCATTCATTATCGATTATATTTCCTCCCGTATTAATGTCCGCTCGATTATTACCATCTCCCATATTTACTTTCCATTGTACCCCATCAGGTAATGCAAAAGAAAAAACAAAACCCGAGTTTAGTCCAGAATTCCAGTTTTTATTACCTATAATGGACACATCCCCTCCTGTATTTGTACGAACTCTACATTCAATAGTAAAGTCTTCATTTGCTCCAAAATCAAAAAGAGAATTTGACGGAATTACCACAAAATCATTGTCTCCATCAAATTGGAGTTCAAGTGAATTGTTTAAACAATCTATAGGGGGTTCGATAATAATAATTTCTTTTTCGACCAACTGTGTATCAATATTCTTACCACTAGCAATAAAAAAAACATTTTGCTCTTGTATACTATTTCCACCATGCGAAGTATTGATCCCACCGTGATCTGTAGTCACTAAAATAAGCCAATCTTCGTTGTCGAAGTTGGACCTACTTTCTATAGCTTGTATGATGGGAGTGATAAGAGCATCTACATTCTCAATAGCAATTATATATTCAGGTTCGGTTGAAGAAAATCCAGAAGCATGTCCTACTTGATCTACATCATCAAAATGTAGAAAAATGACGTCAGGGTCATTTTCTGTAATATATAAAGAAGCCTGAGAAGAAACATCTGCATCAGACGATAGATTTAACTTATAATCTGCATGATCTGAAATGATAAAATCATTTATTGGATCCCAATGACATATTGAAACCGTATTTAATGTGCTGATAAATTCTTCTACATAAGAAATAAAAGGAGGATAATTATCATAATTATTACTGCTAAAATCATTGTTGACGACCTGATGTTTGTCTGACCAAACGCCACATAAATTTGCAGACCATCCAGGCCCACTAATTGTAATATCATCATTTAGTGCATCTGGACTAAAAACACCTTCATTAATAAGGGAATCGATAGTTGGTGTAGATGCAATTTCAAGGGCATCTGAACGACAACCATCAATACCAATAATCAAAACTTTTTTTAAATCTTGACTCCATAAAGTGGTGAAAAATAAACTTAAAGTTAAAATAAGATATTTTTTCATAAAGGTTATTACTATTTTTTAAATTAATTATAAAGCCTTAAGTAAGTATGTCTTATAATTTAGCATTATTTCATTTCAAACGGTTTTTAATTCGCTATGTCACTAAAGAATTTAATTCGGTATAGGCGCAATTCTTCTTCTTCATAATCCCCATCAAATTCTTCCATTGCACCTTCTATCTCTGGAGTTTCAGCATCTTCAAGGAAATATTCATGTATTTCCCTCTGTTGATCTTCATCTAAAATTTCATCGATACAATAATTGAGATTAAGTTTGGTTCCACTATTTACAATAGCTTCCATTTCTTTTATCAATTCATTCATTTCCATTTTTTTTGCATCCGCAATATCAGTTAATGGAAGTTTTTTATCAACATTTGTAATCACGTATAACTTTAATGAACTATTGATGCCCGTGGATTTTACAATAAAATCATCTGGACGCATCACATCATTTTCATCTACATAACCTTGTATTAATTTAACAAAAGAGGCACCATACTTATTCGCTTTTCCTTCTCCTACCCCATGGACATTTGCCATTTCTAACAAAGTTATTGGATATTTTAAAGCCATATCTTCTAACGATGGATCTTGAAATATTACAAATGGTGGAAGATTTAATCGATCAGCCACTTTTTTTCGTTCTACTTTTAAAATTCTAAATAAATTATCATCTGCTGCAAAACCTCCACCTTTCTGATTGGTTATGATTGTATTATCATTTGCTTCTTTAAAGGAATGATCTTCAGTCATCATAAAGGAAATAGGATTTTCTAAATAATCCAAGCCCTTTAGAGTAATTTTTATTAAACCATAGGTCTCAATATCTTTTCTTAAAAATCCTGCCACCAATAATTGACGAAGTAATGCCATCCAATAGGGCCCTAAATGCTCTGTTCCTGAACCAAAAAATTCTTTATCCTCAGTTCTATGAGATTTAATTAAAGCATTAGAATAACCAATTAACACATTAACAACCTCCTTAGACTTATATCGTTCATTAGTTTCCTTAACAACATGCAATACCTTAACAGCCTCATTTTTCGCTTCTTTTTTAATTTTCGGAAAACGCATATTATCATCCAGATCTCCTCCTTCACCCGTTTCATTATCGTATTCTTCTCCAAAATAATGAAGAATAAATTTCCTTCTAGACATAGATGTTTCTGCAAATGCTACTACTTCTTGTAGTAATGCGTGGCCAATTTCTTGCTCAGATACAGGCTTACCGCTCATAAATTTTTCTAGTTTTTCAATATCCTTATAGGAATAATAAGCAAGACAAATACCTTCACCACCATCTCTTCCTGCTCTTCCTGTTTCCTGGTAGTAACTTTCTATACTTTTGGGAATGTCATTATGAATTACAAACCGAACATCAGGTTTGTCAATCCCCATACCAAATGCTATGGTTGCAACTACGACATCGATATCTTCCATTAAAAACATATCTTGATGTCTTACCCTAGTTTTTGAATCTAATCCTGCGTGATAAGAAACAGCTTTTATACCATTAACCTGTAATGTTTGGGATAATTCTTCTACTCTTTTACGACTTAAACAATATATAATTCCGCTTTTACCTTCATGTCGTTTTACAAACCGAATAACATCTCGATCTACATTGGTGGTTTTTGGTCGAACTTCATAATATAAATTAGGACGATTAAAAGAAGCTTTAAAGGTATTGGCATCTTGAATCCCTAAGTTCTTTAAGATATCTTCTTGTACTTTTGGAGTTGCTGTAGCTGTTAAGCCAATAATAGGAATATTGTCTCCTATACGCTCAATAATTTTTTTAAGATTTCTGTATTCTGGCCTAAAATCATGTCCCCATTCACTAATACAGTGAGCCTCATCAATAGCTACAAAAGAAATTTTAACAGATTCTAAAAATTTAACATTTTCATTTTTAGTTAGAGATTCAGGTGCAACGTATAATAATTTTGTAATACCAGAAATAATGTCACTTTTCACTTGTTTAACTTCTGTTTTATTTAAAGATGAATTTAATACATGAGCAATTCCGATTTCTGAAGACAAGGCCCTTAAGGCATCTACTTGGTTTTTCATTAAAGCAATAAGTGGAGAGACTACTATCGCTGTTCCTTCTTCAATAAATGCGGGAAGTTGATAGCATAACGATTTACCTCCTCCTGTAGGCATAATCACAAAAGCATCTTTTTTATCTAAAACACTCTTAACGACTACTTCTTGTAACCCTTTGAATTTAGTAAAACCAAAATATTTTTTTAACGCTGCATAAATATCTAATTCTGTCAACTTATATATAAAATTAAATTTGTTGTTTACTTAAAATAAAAATTGTAATAACAAACTAACAATTGTAATTTAGCATCCGTAAAAGAAATACGTTTCTTATGTTATAAGGTGTAAATTATTTTATTTTTTTCACTTTAAATATAATACATTATGAAATAGTTATCACTAAAAAACGTCAAAATTTTGAAAAATCGAAATCAGATAATTTCAATAGCAAAAAAGACTATTGATACCGAAAGTAAAGCCATTAAAAACTTGATAGATTTAATAGATGATTCTTTTGCAGATGCAATAGAGTATATTTATAATTCAAATGGAAGAGTTATTATTACAGGTATAGGTAAAAGTGCAATTATAGCAACTAAAATTGTTGCTACACTAAACTCCACAGGCACGCCATCTATATTTATGCATGCTGCTGATGCAATCCATGGAGATTTAGGGACAATTTTAGACAACGATGTTGTTATTTGTATTTCAAAAAGTGGAAGCACACCAGAAATTAAAGTATTGATTCCTTTAATAAAATCCAGAGGTAATAAGTTAATAGCTATTACATCCAACAAAGAATCTTTTTTAGGCGAACAAGCAGATTTTATTTTAAACGCCTATGTTGAAAAAGAAGCTTGCCCAAATAATTTAGCACCAACAACTAGTACGACAGCACAGTTAGTGATTGGCGATGCTTTGGCTATTTGTTTATTGGACTTAAAGGGTTTTTCTAGTAAAGATTTTGCAAAATTTCACCCAGGTGGGTCGTTAGGTAAAAAATTATACTTACGAGTAAGTGACCTAACAAAAATGAATAAAAAACCTGAAGTACAATTAGATGCCGATATTAAAAAAGTAATTGTTGAAATTTCAGAAAATCTGTTGGGACTAACTGCTGTTCTAAATAATGGTAAAGTTGTTGGTATTATTACAGATGGTGATTTAAGAAGAATGCTTGCAAAAGCTGATAGTTTTCATGGTTTGACAGCAAAAGATATTATGTCTAAAAATCCTAAAACTATCTCAAACAGTGCGATGGCTGTGGAAGTTATAGAGATTATGGATACGAATGGTATCACACAAGTTATAGCTGTGGAAGAAGATAAATATTGCGGAATTGTACACATTCATAACCTTACTAATGAAGGAATTATATAATGGTTAAGAAAAGAAAAAAACAGACTGAAAAAGAGATGTCTTTTTTAGATCATCTCGAAGAATTAAGATGGCATTTAATTCGGTCTGTATTAGCAATTGTTATCTTAGCTTCTATAGCCTTTCTTGCTAAAGATTTCATTTTTAATGTATTAATTTTTGGACCCAAACAAGCAGATTTTCCAACCTATAAAATACTTTGTAAAATAGCTCAATACATTGGTTTTAAAGATAGTTTTTGTTTTACTGAACTTCCATTTAGAATACAAAGTAGAACTATGGGAGGTCAGTTTTCTGCACACATTTGGACTTCGATAGCCGCTGGTTTTATAGTAGCGTTTCCTTACATTTTACTCGAAATATGGAAGTTTATTAGCCCAGGATTAAGACTTAAAGAGCGTAGCTCTACTAAAGGATTTATTTTTATAACTTCTCTATTATTTTTTATTGGAGTATTGTTTGGATATTATGTGGTAACTCCTTTATCCATTAATTTTTTGGGAACCTATCAGGTAAGTGGACAGGTTTACAATGATTTTGATTTAAGTAGTTATATCTCCTTAGTTAGAGCTTCGGTGATCGCAAGTGGTTTAATTTTTGAGTTACCGATATTAATTTACATCCTTACAAAAATTGGTTTAGTAACTCCAGATATGTTAAAAAAATATAGAAAAATATCACTGGTGGTTGTATTAATTCTTTCAGCGATAATAACTCCTCCAGATATTGCTAGCCAGGTAATTGTTTCTGTGCCTATTATAATATTATATGAAATAAGTATATTTATTTCAAGAGCAGTTATTAGAAAAAAAGAAAAATTAATAAAAAAAACAAACTAAATAGCAACGTAATTAAACTATATTAGTAAGCATTATTTATAAGAATACATATGAAATTAAGAGCTGAAAATTTAATGAAATCCTATAAAGGCCGTAAGGTTGTAAATGGGATTTCTATTGAAGTAAATCAAGGTGAAATTGTTGGTTTATTAGGTCCTAACGGTGCTGGAAAAACTACATCGTTCTATATGATTGTTGGCCTTATAAAGCCAAATGATGGCACTATTTATTTAGATTATCAAGAAATCACTAAATACCCAATGTACAAGCGTGCTCAACATGGCATTGGTTATCTTGCTCAAGAAGCATCTATTTTCAGAAAATTAAGCGTTGAAGACAATATATTAAGTGTATTGCAGCTAACTAAATTTTCTAAAAAAGAACAAAAAGAAAAAATGGAATCACTTATAGAAGAATTTGGTTTGAGTCATATTCGAAAAAACAGAGGTGATTTATTGAGTGGTGGCGAACGAAGAAGGACTGAAATCGCGCGAGCACTTGCTACAGATCCTCATTTTATTTTACTGGACGAACCTTTTGCTGGAGTAGATCCCGTTGCAGTAGAAGACATTCAACGAATTATCGCAAAATTAGTAACAAAAAATATCGGAATACTTATTACCGATCATAATGTTCAAGAAACATTGGCAATTACAGATCGTACTTACTTAATGTTTGAAGGAAGTATTTTAAAGCATGGAATTCCTGAGGATTTGGCTAATGATGAGATGGTAAGGAAAGTCTACTTAGGAAAAAACTTTGAACTAAGAAAGAAAAAAATTACTTTCTAATTCTCATTAATAATTAAAATAATTTTTTAAAGCTTTCAAAAGAATGTAACATTTTTTTAGATGGCTCGTCTTATTTTTACCTAATCAACAAAATAGCTATTGTGAAAGAAATTCTCACATTAAATAATCTTATTAAAAAGTATGGTTCACTCACGGCAGTGAATAATCTTTCAGTAACTATTGAAAAAGGAAATATATATGGAGTTTTAGGCCCCAATGGTAGTGGGAAATCAACAACTTTAGGCATCGCATTAAATGTGGTTAATAAAACAGATGGAAAGTTTCATTGGTTTGATGGTACTTTAAGTACCCAAGAAGCTTTAAAGAAAGTCGGTGCTATTATTGAACGCCCTAACTTTTATCCTTATATGACTGCAGCACAAAATTTAAATCTTGTTTGCATTATTAAGGATGTACCTAAAGAAAAAGTAAATGAAAAACTTAAATTAGTTGGATTATTAGATAAAAAAGACGATAAATTTAAAACGTTTTCATTAGGCATGAAACAACGTTTAGCTATTGCTTCTGCCTTATTAAATGATCCGGAAATATTAATTTTGGACGAACCCACAAATGGATTAGATCCTCAAGGGATCCACCAAATTAGAGAAATTATTAAAAATATTGCTGTAGATGGCACCACTATTTTATTAGCTTCTCACTTATTAGATGAAGTAGAAAAAATATGTACACATGTAGTGATATTAAGAAAAGGAAAAAGTTTATACTCTGGAAGTGTCGAAAATATGATTGCTAGTCATGGATTTTTCATATTACAATCCGATGATTTAGATCAATTATCAAAAGTTTTAGAAGAACATCCAAGCATTGGAATTATTAAAAATGAAGAGATTCAGTTGGTTGCTTATTTAACAGAACCACTAAACGGTTCCGATTTAAACAAATTACTATATGAAAAAGGGATCAACCTTTCTTATTTGGTTCACCAAAAAGAAAGTCTTGAAGAACAATTTTTAGAACTAACCAAAACTAAATAATTCAATCCTAAATTAACAATTATGTTACGCTTACTAACTATAGAACTTCATAAACTTATGTATAACAAATCGGCTAAAGCAATCTTGATTGTTTATTTTATACTAATCACATTTATTGCTTTAATTTCATCCATCGAATTTAATTTTGGAGATTTTCATTTTAGAATCGCTGATCAAGGAATTTTTAACTTCCCTTACATTTGGCATTTCAATACTTATATAGCAGCTATTCTTAAGTTATTCTTAGCTATTGTCATTATTTCAATGATGGCTAATGAATACAGTAACAGTACTCTTAAACAAAATTTAATAGATGGATTAAGCAAAAAAGAATTTGTCTTTTCTAAATTTTTAACTGTTATATTATTTTCAGTGATTTCTACATTATTTGTATTTGGTATTTCTTTACTATTAGGATTAATGTTTTCAGATTATAATGAACTAGGAATTATATTCAGTGACATAGATTACCTTTTTGCTTATTTTATAAATCTTACTGGCTTTTTCTCTTTTTGTTTATTTTTAGGTGTATTGGTTAAAAGGTCTGCGTTTGCACTTGGATTTTTACTGATTTGGAGTATTGCTGAAGGAATTATTTATAGTGTGTTTAAATGGAAAATATTTAAAGATACAGATATAGCAGAAAGTATAATAAAGTTTTTTCCATTAACCGCTATGTCAAATTTAATAAAAGAACCTTTTTCTAGGTTGGGTGTTGTTCAATCTGCTGCAAATCAATTAGGCGAAGCTTTTGAAAAAGACTATAGCATTCAACCATTAACCATTCTAATAGTTTTGGCTTGGACATTCTTATTTGTTTATGGTTCTTACTATATTTTAAAAAGAAGAGATTTATAGGGGTTTTAATTTAATCGTTTTATTTAAAACCCGTATATTGAAGGATATATTTCTATATGAGGAAGCTGAAGTACATATTTAGAGTGTGTTTTTTTTTAATTCCAACAATACTTTTTGCTCAAGAAATTACTTTATTTCAACAATTTAATGGTCGATATGATTATTTATCATTTGGTAATACCTTAAATATTGGAGAAAATGGCAATACTTCCGAATGCACAATTTTATCTGAAAGTAGCGCTGATTTTGAATTACAGACAGGTCAGCAAGTTGTTGCTGCCTATTTATATTGGGCAGGATCTGGTATCGGAGATTTTGAGGTTTCTTTAAATGGAAATTTTGTAGTTTCAGAAAGAGATTTTAATTTTTCTTTTATTAACAATAATAATGTATATAATTTTTTCGCAGCTTTTGCAGATATCACCTCTATAGTAAATACTATTGGCAATGACATATATACATTGAGTGACCTAAATTTATTAGATGCAATTCAACCTTTTTGCCAAATTAATGGCGGAACTGCAACTAATTTTGGTGGATGGGCAATAACTTTAATTTATGAAGACGCAACACTTCCTCTCAACCAAGTTACCATTTTTGATGGTTTAGAAACAGTTTACTCAGAAAACAATTCCATAACAATCGAATTAAATAATTTAAATATATTAGATAATACAGGAGCAAAAATTGGCTTTCTCTCTTGGGAAGGTGATTCTAGTATCGCCAATAACGAAACACTTAGTATTAATGGCAACACATTAAGCAACCCACCGCTAAACCCACAAGACAATGCCTTCAACAGCACTAATAGTTTTAGAAATTCTAGTGACTTATATAACATGGATATTGATTTTTATAATATTGAAAATAATATCAGTCCAGGAGACACGAATGCTACTATACAATTAACCTCCAGTCAAGATCTAGTAATGGTAAATAATATCATTACTGTTTTGAATACTGAATTACCAGACGCTACTATTGAAATTAATTCTTTGACTGGTGATGAAGCTTGTGGAAACAGAGATTTAAATATCGAATATACAGTCTGTAATTTTAATAGCACCGCTACATTACCCCAAAATACACCAATTTCTTTTTATGCAGATACTATTTTAATTGGTCAAACAGTAACTAATGTAGAAATACCAATTGATAGCAGTGAGGTCGGAGCTATAACACTTAGTGTTCCTTTATATATTCCTACAGATCTTTTATTAAAAGCTGTAGTAGATGACATAGGAGATGGAACTGGAATTATCAACGAATCAAATGAGGATAATAATGAATTTTTTATAGAACTTCATTTATTATTAATTCCAGAATTTGAAAGCCCAATAGATATGGAACTTTGTGATATCGAGGGAATAGAAGTTTTTAATTTAACCGATGCCACACAACAAATAGATCCAATTTACATTCTCTCCTATTATCTAACGGAAGAAGATGCAAGCAATGATGAAAACGAAATACTAATTATAGAATATTTTGAAAATACAGAAAACCCACAATCCATATTTATTAGAGTAGATAATCAGGATTGCTATGTTGTTGATTCCTTTCAAATTGAAGTAATTGAATGTCCTTTGCCAGACGCATCTATATCAATAGATAATAATAGCACCTATGCTTGTAGAGAACGAAACCTAATCATGAATTACACCGTTTTTAACTACAATGCTACTGCATTATTACCTGCAGCTACACCCATTGCTTTTTATATAGAAGCAATCTTATTAGCGCAGTCTCAAACCCAAAATGATATATTAATAAATGAGCATGAAATACAATTTATAGAATTTATTTTACCCGATGAAATACCAAATAATTTTGAAATTGTTGTGAAAGTAGATGACAATGGTTTTGGGGAAGGAGTTGTTGAAGAATTAGAAGAAGGAAATAATGAATCTTTAATTCAAGTTGAATTTGGATCAATACCGCTTATAGATGAATTACCTAATTTATTAGCCTGTAATGAAGGATTTGATACTTCTACTTTTAAACTAACTCAGCAAAACAATTTAATTTCAATAAATATTAATGATATCATCACTTATTTTATCACATTAGAAGATACCATTTTAAATGAAAATGAAATTTTAGATCCAGGCAACTTTCAAAATACTACAGATCCTCAATTAATCTATGTTCGTCTAGAAAATGAGATCTGTTTCACTACGAGTTCTTTTTTAATTGAAACTAAAAATTGCATGCCTTTTATTCCAGAAGGATTTTCACCTAACGCTGATAACATCAACGATGTATTTGAAATTGATAATTTATTTAATATTTATCCAAATTTTGAATTAAACATTTACAGTCGCTATGGTAATTTAATTTATCAAGGATCAAATAATGATGGATTCTGGAATGGAATAGCGAATAAAGGAATTGCCTTTAATAATCAATTGGTTCCTACTGGTGTTTACTTCTATGTCCTGCACTTAAATGACCCTCAATATCCTAATCAATTTATTGGAAATATTTATATAAATTATTAGATGTAAAAAACATGGTATTAAACGATAAAATGCTTGCTAAAAAGTTATATTTTTACTGAGATTAAAAAAACAAACCATTGAGATACTTATACGGATTAGCTTTATTTTTAACGATTGTTTTATGGAGTTCTTGTAGAAACGACTTTGATACTGTTCCAAATACAGGAAATCTTATATTTTCTCAAGATACCATCTATTTAGATACTGTGTTTACTAATATAGGCTCTAGCACCAGAACATTAAAGGTGTATAATAGTAGTAATGAAGATGTAAATATTCCAACCATTCAATTATCACAAGGGGAAAGCTCAAGTTATCGTTTAAATGTTGACGGAATTCCTGGAAAAACATTTGAAAACATTAATATTTTAGCAAATGACAGTATTTTTATTTTTGTTGAAACTACTATAGACCTCAATAATTTTCCAAACCCTGATAATTCATTCTTATATACAGACAAAATAATTTTTGATTCAGGCAGTAACAGTCAGGAGGTAGATTTAGTTACCCTAGTTCAAGATGCTATTTTTCTTTTTCCAGAACAATATTCCGATGGAACTATAGAAACATTAAATTTAGGAACTGAAGAAGAACCTATATTAATTGAAGGTTTTTACTTAGAAGACGATCAATTAATATTTACAAATGAAAAACCCTATGTTATTTATGGTTATGCTGCCGTAGCTCCAAACAAAACACTAACAGTTGATGCAGGTGCAAGAATTCATTTTCATAGAGAAAGTGGAATTCTAGTAGCCAATACAGGATCTATGAAAGTGAATGGTACACCAAGTTCAAATCCAGAGTTAATGGAAAATCAAGTTATTTTTGAGGGAGATCGATTAGAGCCTGGTTTCTCATATGTTCCTGGACAATGGGGTACTATATGGCTAACTGCTGGCAGTACAAATCATGAATTTAATTACACTACTATTAAAAATTCTATTGTAGGGATTTTAATGGAGGGAAATGATGGAGATAGGACATTAACACTTAAAAATGTTGAAATATTTAATACATCAAGAACCGGTTTATTAGCTAGAAATGGAAATGTTTATGGTGAAAATCTCATTATTAACAATAGTGGCCAGACATCCCTATCTTGTTCTTTAGGTGGTCGTTACAACTTTATTCAATCAACTTTTGTAAATTATTGGACCAACAACTTTAGATTATTTCCTTCTGTTGTAATAGATAATGTTTTACAGGTTAGTGAAACAGAATTTATAACTGAAGATTTAATAGAAGCTAATTTCATTAATTGTATTGTTTATGGTAACGAAGCACGAGAATTAATTTTTGTAGAAGATGATAGTGCTGCTTTCAATTTTGATTTTGTAAATAGTTTAATCCGTTTTTATGATCCAAGTGGAAATTATTCAGATGACCCAAATTATGATTTTTCTAATGAAAATTTATATTTAAATATAGTTAGAAACCAAGATCCTTCTTTTTTTAATACTAATTTAAATGATTTTAACATAGAGTCTGAAGTTTCAGGAGCAGATGGTATTGCAGATCCTGATGAAGCAGCTCTAGTTCCTTTTGATGCAAATGGAATTTCTAGAATAGTCCCTTTTCCCGATGCTGGAGCATACCAAAGTATAGTTTTCCCTGATGAAGGAGAATAATGATTAAATTTATCTAAAACTAGCTAAGATATTTCTTTAGGTATACCTAGCTTTTTTTTTAGTTTTTGAATTGAACAACTTTTAGTAAATCAAAAAAAAATACATGAACCTTACTTATACATTTTATAAAGTTATATTTATTAAAACAAAATTAGCATAAAAAAAGCCTTTTGAAATGAAAAGACTTTTTACTTAAAAAATGATATATATTTAAAGGACTCTTACATTTACTGCATTCATTCCTTTTTTACCTTCTTTTAATTCAAATTCTACTTTATCATCTTCACGGATATCATCATCGATTAATCCAGAGATGTGAACAAAATGTTCTGTGTTTGTGTCATCTTCAGTAATAAAACCAAATCCTTTGGAGCTATTGAAGAATTTTACTGTACCTGTTTGCATTATAATATATTTAATTAATTAAGCTGCAAAAGTAGTATATTAAATTGACTTAGTTCTTCTAATTTAATAAATTCCAAAATATTTTTATTCTTTTTTAAGAATTAAACAATGATCTTCCTTCCATTAATTTATTTACTTTTTCTGCAATAGTTTCTAATTTTTCTTCATCATTAAAGTTCATGATAACTTCATCAACCAAATCAACTACAATTTTCATATCGGTTTCAACTAATCCACGTGTTGTTATAGCGGGAGTACCAACTCGGATTCCACTTGTTACAAATGGAGATTTATCATCGAAAGGAACCATATTCTTATTTATGGTAATATCTGCTTTCACCAAAGCTTCTTCAGCTTCTTTTCCTGTAATATTTTTATTTCTTAAATCTATTAATAACATATGATTATCAGTTCCGCCAGAAACAATATCATATCCTTTAGCTACAAACGCTTCTGCCATCACCTTAGCATTTTTCTTAACTTTAACTGAGTAGTGCAAAAAATCATCAGTCAAAGCTTCCCCAAAAGCAATCGCTTTAGCAGCAATAATATGTTCTAGTGGCCCTCCTTGATTTCCAGGAAATATTCCGCTATTTAGCAAAGCTGACATTTTTTTTAAGTTTCCATTTTTTAATTTTTGCCCAAAAGGATTATCAAAATCTTTACCCATCATAATCATTCCACCTCTCGGACCTCTCAGAGTTTTATGAGTAGTTGTAGTAACTATATGGCAATGAGGCAATGGATCTCTAAGTATACCTTTAGCAATCAAACCTGCTGGGTGTGAAATATCAGCTAATAATAGTGCACCAACTTTATCTGCAATTTCTCTGAAACGTTTATAGTCAAACTCTCTAGAATAAGCAGATGCACCAGCAATAATCATTTTAGGATGTTCCCGAATAGCAATTTCTTCTACAGTATCCATATTAATAAGCCCTGTTTCTTTATCTACTCCATAAAATACGGGATTATATAATTTTCCAGAAAAATTTACTGGAGAACCATGAGTTAAATGCCCTCCGTGAGAAAGATTAAACCCTAAAATTTTATCTCCTGCATTTAAGCAAGCCAACATCACAGATGAATTTGCTTGAGAACCAGAATGAGGTTGAACATT
>JAQWNL010000035.1:0-6912 GCA_029268635.1 Flavobacteriaceae bacterium | reverse complement strand
TGAAAGAGATAAATTTATAGAGCGTCCAGCATCTTGGCCTACTGTTCTTAAATCTGGGCGTTTTTCGATCAAGGTAACATCATAATCTCTTTGTCCTAAACGCAATGCAAGTAAGCTGCCACATAATCCTGCTCCAATAATTAATACGCGTTCTTTTTTCTTTTTCATGGGTATATATTTATAGTATTTTAATAGTAATAAGCTGTTTGCTATTAGTGACCCTCTTGATTGTAAAAAATATTAACATGTTCGTTTTATTAATTTAAAACTTTTTTTAATCGTTGAACAAATTCAAATACATCTTGATAGCTGTTGTAAAGTGGTGCAGGAGCTACTCTAATAACATCGGGTTCTCTCCAGTCACTTATTACGCCATTCTTTGTAAGCTGTGTGTGTAAATTTTTATTGGCACTTTTAACTTGAATTGATAATTGACAACCTCTTTCTTCTGGATTTTTAGGAGTGATAATGTGTATTCTATTGTCACTTAATTCGTTAATTAAAAACTCTAAAAAACCAGTAAGCGATTTAGATTTTTTGATGATATTTTTAAAGCCTGCAGCATCAAATAAATCTAAAGAAGCTCTAATTGCAGCCATTGAAAGTATTGCAGGGTTGCTTAATTGCCATCCTTCAGCACCAGGTATAGCATCAAACTCATGTCGCATATTAAAACGAGTTTGCTTATTATGTCCCCACCATCCTGTAAATCGATTTAAATCGGGATTATTGGCATGCCGCTCATGAACATAACAACCGCCTAAACTCCCCGGACCACTATTTAAATACTTGTAAGTACACCACACTGCAAAATCTGCTCCAGTTTCGTGTAAGTTAGGTTGAATATTTCCAACACCGTGAGCTAAATCAAAACCTACTAAACTATTGTGTTTATGGCCTAATTCAGTGATTTTTTTTTAATGGATATAATTGACCGGAATAATAGTTAGTACTTCCAATCATTAATAATGCAATTTCATCTCCTTGCGCTTCCATTATTTTTTCTAAATCTTGAAAATTGCATAAATTTTTGCCTTCACGAGGTTTCCATAAAATTAATCCATCATTTGTGTTGTAACCATGAAATTTTAACTGACTTTCTATAGCATATTTATCGGATGGAAAAGCATCACTTTCAATAACGATTTTGTACTTGCTTTTTGTTGGCTGATAAAAGGAAACCATCATTAAATGAAGGTTGGTTGTAAGGCTATTCATGATCACAACTTCACTTGGTTTGGCACCCACTATTTTTGCCATAGAATTTGTTAAAAATTCATGATAAGGCAACCATGGATTTTTAGCATCTGTATGCCCTTCAACTCCAAATTTTGCCCAATCATTGAGCTCTTGCTGTAAATAATTTGATGTTTTTTTTGGTTGTAATCCTAAGGAGTTACCACAAAGATATACCAATTCTTCACCCTGATTATTTGTTGGAATTAAAAAATCTTTCCGATAGTTTTTTAATGGATCTTCTTGATCTTTTTGGATAGCAAAAGCTAAATTGTTTTTATACATTTAATTCGTAATTTTGAACTTAAACAAAAATAAGGATTATTATTTGTTTATTTGGAGGAAATAAAATCTCAGTTTAATAGAAAACTATAGTAATGAATATTAAAAAATTATTTGATATAAATTGCAAAACTTGGAATAAAAAAGTAGCTATTCATGCAAAAAGCGATTTTTATAACGTAAGTGAATTTAAAAATGGTAAATCTTCTCTTAATAAATACGAGGTAAGTGCTTTAGGAGATGTTTCAAATAAGTCGTTACTTCATTTACAATGTCATTTTGGCCAAGATACTTTGAGCTGGGCTAGGATGGGAGCAGATTGTACTGGGATTGATCTATCGGATGAAGGTATAAGGTTAGCAAAACTGCTAAACGAGTAGTTGGGTTTAAATTCCAAGTTTGTTTGCTGTAATGTTTTAGATGTTTCAAAATATATAAAAAGTCAATTTGATATCGTATTTACAAGTTATGGCACTATTGCTTGATTACCTGACTTAAAGCCTTGGGCACAAATGATATCTGAAAGATTACAAAAAGGTGGTGTTTTTTATATAGTAGAATTTCATCCTATAGTTTGGATGTTTGATTATACTACTGATCCTCCAAAATTAGCGTATGATTACCATTCAAAAGAAGCAATATATGAAGAATATGAAGGGACTTATACAGATAAAAAATCAAATATGATAAGTAAAGAATATACATGGAATTACAGTTTAGGAGAAATTATCACTTCGCTAATAGATGCTGGATTAACTATTGAATGTTTAAATGAATATGATGCCTCACCATATAATATATTTCCGGAGTTAGAAACAAATAATGAAGGAATGTATGAGCTTTCAAATAAATTATATCCTTTATTATTTGAATTAAAAGCAACAAAAATTTAATTAATGCTTTAAATTTTCTTTAAGTAATTCTGGGAACTTTTTTTGGAACCTCATTAATCTAGGGATAGACACATTTTTAATATATGAATTATTTGGATGTAATCTTTTATAATTTTGATGGTATTCTTCACCTTTCCAAAATTTCTGAAAAGGCATCACTTCAGCAGCAACAATTCTGTTTTTGTCTTCTTGATATAAAGCTTCTATTTGATCATTAATAATTTTCTTTTCTTCCTTATTTTGATAAAAAATAATAGAACGATATTGAGAACCTCTGTCATTTCCTTGACCATTTAATTGAGAAATGTTTTGTGACCCAAAATAAATAGTGACCAATTCTTTAAAGCTGATAATTTTAGGGTTATAAATAATTTCTACAGCTTCTGCATGACCTGTTTTACCTGTGTTACTTTTCTTATATGTTGGATTTTCAGTATGGCCTCCGCTATATCCAGAAATAGATTCTTCTACTCCTTTTACACTTTCATAAATAGCTTCCACACACCAAAAGCAACCACTTGCAAAATAAGCGCTCTTAAAACCATCTTTATGTTCTACTTGAATGGGTTCTACTATTTTCTGATTTTTAGAATGAGTATTGGTTTTATTAGAATTTTGACAGGATGCTTGTAAAACGACTAATAAAACTAAAACATAAATTGTAAGTGACTTTTTCATAAGAGTTTTTTTGTAGGTTGTATCAATCAAAAATACCTTTCTTTTTACAATAAAAAAAGCCTTCAATTTCTTGAAGGCTTTTTAAAATTATATTTAGAATGGATTAAAGCTTACTAAACATTTTTTCCATTTTCGCCTCTTCTTCAGCAGCTAAGTCAATATCTACTAATATTCTTCCACTATGCTCGTCTGTAATAATTTTTTTACGACCTGCAATTTCCATTTGTATTTGTGGTGGGATGGTAAAGAAAGATCCTCCAGATGCTCCACGATCGATCGCAACAATTGCCAAACCATTTTTAACATTGCTACGAATTCTTTTGTAAGCTTTAATTAAACGTTCTTCAATTTTTTTCTCAAAATCAGTAGATTTTTTAATTAATGCTTTTTCTTCTTTTTCAGTTTCAGCTAAAATTTCATCTAACTCCCCTTGTTTGTGAGTTAAATGATCTTGACGTTTTTTAAGACGCTCATTAGTCTCCTCAACTACTAATTGCTTTTGTTCTATCTGTGCTTTAAATTCTCTAATATGTTTTTCGTTTAATTCAATTTCTAAATTTTGAAATTCAACTTCTTTACTTAAAGAATCGTATTCACGATTATTACGAACGTTATCTTGTTGTTTTGTGTATTTCTTGATAAGGTCTTTAGATTCTTCAATCTGATTTTTTTTATCTGAAACACTATTTATTATAAGCTGAACCCCATCATTTAATTTTTCAAGGCGAGTATTCATTCCTGCTAATTCATCTTCAAGATCTTCAACTTCTAATGGAAGTTCACCACGAATATCGCGAATTTTATCAATTCTAGAATCGATAAGTTGTAAATCAAATAAAGCTCTTAACTTCTTTTCTACAGTGATTTCGGTTTTCTTTGCCATGTTTTAAATATAGGTAATTGGGTTGGTATTTTTTTGCGATAAAATGACTGCGAAAGTAGTAATTTTTTTTTTAAGGAAAGCAACTAATAGCTCTTTTGTGTATTGCTCACTCTCATAATGACCAATATCTGCCAAAAGGACATTGTTTTCTGCTATAAAAAAATCATGATATTTGCAGTCTGCTGTAACAAAAGCGTCTGCCCCTGACCGTTTTGCAGCTTCGATTGCATAGCTACCGCTACCCCCTAAAACCGCAACTTTATGGATGGATTTATTCATTAATTTAGAGTGACGAACACAATTGGTATTCATGTTTTTTTTAAGGTAACTTAAAAATTCAATTTCTGTCATTGGATTTTCTAATTCTCCTATCATCCCCATTCCAATATGTTTATTTGTGTTTTCTAAAGTTATAATTTCGTAAGGCACTTCTTCATAAGGATGAAAATTAAAAAGTGCTTTTAAAACGGAAGCTTCTTTATGTTTTGGAATGGTAATATTTAACTGAACTTCTTTTTCATAATGTAATTCACCTTTAACACCTTTAACGGGATTTGAATTTTCATTTCCAAGATAGCTTCCATTTCCTTCTGTAGAAAAACTACAATTGTTGTAATTTCCTATAGAACCAGCTCCAGCTTTAAATAATTGTTCAAGAAGTTTCTCTGCACTATCTGAAGGGATATAAGTGATAAGTTTTTTTATAGTATCACTTTTAGGAATCAATATGTTTCGATTTGTCAATTTTAATTTTTTACAAATTATAGCATTTACTCCATTCCAAGAATTATCTAAGGCAGTATGCATTGAAAAAATAGCAATGTTGTTTTTAATTGCTTTAATAACAACTCTTTCAACATAATTTTTACCTGTTAACTTTTTTAATCCTGAAAAAATAATAGGATGGAAGCTTACTATTAAATTGCAATTATTTTTGATGGCTTCATCAACGATGCTCTCAAGAGTGTCTAAGGTGACTAGTATTCCCTTAACTTCAGTATTATAGTTTCCAACAAGTAAACCTGTATTGTCAAACCCTTCAGAGTAAGATAATGGTGATAATTCTTCAAGTATGGAGATGACTTCATTAATTTTCATGTATCTATATTTATTGTTTTTTTATGGTAATCTACTGTTCGCTATTAGTTATCTTCTTGTATGTGAAAAATTTTAACAAGCTCGTTTTGTAAAATATAATTTAAGGTAAATATAATGCATTCCTATTTTGAAATAAAAATTTGAGAAACTCATTTTAATGGGAAGTTGTATTTTTGTAATATGAATATACTTCGGAAGCTCCTTTTGCCCTTTTCTTTATTATACGGAAGTATTTTAGCTTTCCGTAATTTATGTTACGATAAAAGATGGTTTAAAAGTAAATCGTATGCTATTCCTATAATTTGCGTAGGCAATCTTTCTACTGGTGGAACAGGAAAATCTCCAATGATTGAATACCTGATTAGTTTTCTAAAAGAAGATTATAAAGTAGCAGTTTTAAGTCGTGGATATAAAAGAAAGACCAATGGATTTAGAGAAGTTATAATTAATAGTACGGCTGAAGATGTTGGGGATGAACCATTGCAATTTAAACGAAAATTCCCTGAAATAATGGTTGTAGTATGTGCAGATAGACAAGAAGGAATTGAGAAAATAAGAATTAAAGCAGATGTTATTTTATTAGATGATGCTTTTCAGCACCGAAAAGTTAGCGCTTCTACAAATATTTTATTGACCACCTTTGACGATTTGTATGTTCATGATATGGTATTACCAGCAGGAAACTTAAGAGAATCTAAAAGAGGAGCTAAACGTGCAGATTTAGTTATGGTAACTAAATGCCCTGAAAAGCATTCGCATGCTAAACTTCAAGAAATTCAATATTTATTAAATTTAAAACCTACACAAAAAATCTATTTTTCAAAAATTATTTATGATGACTCCATTTGTGGTATATCTAAAACATTACCTTTAAATTATCTTTTGAATAAGAATTTTACCTTAGTTACAGGAATAGCCAATTCAAAACCTTTGGTTGAATTTTTAAAACAAAATCAGTTTAATTTTGAACATAAAAAATTTCCGGACCATCATCATTTCTCTGATTCTGAAATTAAAAATTTTAAAGAAAAAGAGATTATTTTAACTACTGAAAAAGATTTTGTGAGGTTAGAGCCTAGATTAAATAAATTTGCTATTTATTATCTTCCTATAAAAACAGCTATTTTAAATAAACAAGAGAAGTATTTTAAAGAATATATTATAAACGAAATTGAAAATTTTAGCACTAATAATTAACTAATTTTAGGGTTGTGTGTACATATGTATTTAATCCAAAATATTGACCTAAAAGAGTATTGTTAGCTGTTATTTGATATTTGTAAATTTGAGTTAATGTGTACTATTTTAGATCTTGTGCATTAAAATGATGCATTATAAAGAAGCAAATAAGTGTAAAAAGTAATTTTATTTGGTTTTAAAAAAAACAATCATTCTTAAAGGTTAAAGATACCTATTTCATAGGTACTGAATGAATTAAATCTATTATTCTCGAAGAGTATCCTACTTCATTATCATACCAGCCTATAATTTTAATCATTTTGCCAATAGCCGAAGTCATACCAGCATCAAAAATACAAGAATGATTATTTCCTTTTATGTCTACAGATACTATTGAGTCTTCGGTATATTGAAGAATGTTTTTAAAATGTGTTTCTGAGGCATTTTTAAAAGCATTATTTATTTCAGTAATACTAACTTCTTTTTTTGCATTTATAGTAATATCGGTTAAGGATCCATTAGGAACCGGTACTCTAATTCCACAACCTCCAATTACATTTTTAAGTTTCGGAAAAATTTTGGTTAAAGCTTTTGCAGCGCCTGTAGTAGTAGGAACAATAGATTGACTCGCCGCACGTGCTCTTCTTAAATCACGATGAGGTT
>JAQWNL010000034.1:0-11662 GCA_029268635.1 Flavobacteriaceae bacterium | reverse complement strand
CTTTAGTTTATAAATATCAGACCATCTTAATCCAGTAAGACAAGAGAATAGAAAGGCTCTTTTAAGAACTTCATATCTACATTCTACTTTTTCTAATTGCTTTAATTCTTCAATTGATAGATACTCTCTTTCTTTCTCTTTTACTTTTGGTATTTTAACATCTACACTTGGATTGTATAGAATAATTTTGTCTTTTACGGCTTGTTTTAATGAGGCTCTAAATTTATTAAAATAAGAAGAAACAGATGATGAAGATAGACTTTCTCCATTATTCTTTTTTACCTTATTGGTTAAGTAGTCTTTGAATCCTTCACAGAAACCCTCATCAATATCTTTAAATAATATTTTTTTGTTAGTATATTTATTAAGGTGTTTTAAAGTGCTATCCCAATTCCCATAGTTTCCTATTGATGAAAGCCTATCCTCAGTAAGTTTATTAAAGTATTGCAAGAAGTTAGAATTTAATTTGGTGTTAGTTAAGAACCCAAATTCATTATTTTTTATATCTATCTCTCTTTTAGATTTTATATTTTTAGCAAGTTCAAGATTCTGTTTATTCTCTTGTTTTTGCAATGGGGTAGATGGTTTTTTGTGCAAGTAGATGCCAAGATGTTCATATTCTCTAATTGGGAGAATTTTTCCTTCATCTGATTTGCGTGAACCCTTATAGTATTCTAGGTAAAGACTTATTCTTTTGCCTTTCTTTTGAAACCTCTCTCTTAAATGAACTTTCATTTGTTGTTAAATTGTTGTTATAAAGAATCAAAAGTAATAATAACAACAAATAAATAAGAAATAACAACAAGTATTTATTAACAAAAGGAAAGAATGATTACTTAAATACGAATAAAAGAACGGATAAGTATAGTATGTGAAAACAACATCACTTTCCAATACAAAAGTTAGCAAAAATATTACCTAATAAATCATCATTGCTAACATGGCCAGTAATCTCTCCTAAAAAGTATAAAGCTTGTCTTAAATCGATAGCTAATAAATCACCAGTAAGATGATTGTTAATGCCTTCTTGTACCTTATAAATTTCTTCTAAGGATTTTGTTAAAACATCGTAATGTCTGGAGTTGGTGACCATTAATTGGTTGGAATTTAAGACTTCAATTCCTGCAATATCCAAAAGAGAGTTGGTTAACGTACCCAAGCTATCTTTGCTTTTAGCTGAAATAGTTAAGAAAGAAAAATCACTATTATTTATGGCGGCTACCTCTTCTTTAGATGCTTTATCAATTTTATTGGCTACAATAAGTTGTTTGGAATTGGTAGTGAAGCTATCAAGTTCTTCTTTTACTTCTAATACACTCATTTCTGTACTGTCAAATAAATAAATATAGATAGAAGATTTTTCTAACTTTTCTAATGCACGCTCAACACCTATTTTTTCAATTTTGTCAGTCGTATCTCTTAATCCAGCAGTATCAATAAAACGAAAACGAATGCCACCTATAGTAATTTCATCTTCAATAGTATCTCTTGTTGTTCCAGCTATATTACTTACTATAGCTCTTTCTTCATTTAATAAAGAATTTAAAAGTGTTGATTTTCCTGAATTTGGGCGACCCACTATGGCTACCGGAATTCCATTTTTTAAAACATTTCCTGTTGCAAATGAATCGATTAGTTTTTTTAATAAAACAGTTATTTTTTTGATTAATTTTTGAAATTCCTCTCGATTTGCAAATTCCACATCTTCTTCAGAAAAATCCAATTCGAGTTCTATTAATGATGCAAAATTTAATAACTGAATTCTAAGCTCTTCAATTTCTGTAGAAAAACCGCCTCGCATCTGTTGTATAGCTAATTGATGTGATGCTTTGGAATCACTAGCAATTAAATCTGCAACTGCTTCCGCTTGACTTAAATCCATTTTACCGTTTAAAAAAGCTTGAAGTGTAAACTCACCAGCAGTAGCCATTCTACATCCTTTTCGAAGTAATAATTGGATAATTTCCTGTTGAATATAAGAACTTCCATGACAAGAAAATTCTACTACATTTTCTCCTGTATAGGAGTTAGGATTTTTAAAAACAGTTGCCAATACTTCATCAATAATTCTACTTCCATCAACAATATTCCCTAAATGAACCGTATGAGATTTTTGTTTTGTCAGCTCTTTTCCACTTATAGAATTAAAAATTTCAGCAGCTATAGTTATAGCATCTTTTCCAGAAAGGCGTATAATTGCAATAGCACCAGCTCCTGATGGAGTCGCCAAAGCGACAATAGTATTTTGATTAATCATGCAGGTAAAAATACATAATTCTGTGTTACTTACGTTGTGCTTTTCAAAGTAAGTCAGGAATCTTAAAGAGCATGGGTTTAGTAATAAAACTAAATTTGAAACTGCTTATCATTGTCAGATCATAGATAAGAATAAGGAAGACATCTTATTCATCCAAAGTAATAACTATTATATACAATGTATATTTATAAGATTACTTCATCTAAAAAAAGGTTTGTAATAACAAGCTTTAAGGTTCCTATCTTCCTAGAAATTTTAGTTGTTAAGCATTACAGGCATTACTAACATCGTTAATAATTCTCCTTCGTCCAATCCATCAGTAGGCGTTAAAATCCCTGCACGGTTTGGCATAGACATTTCTAGAGAAACTTGGTAATTACTTAGGTTGTTAAGCATTTCAGTTAAAAAACGAGAGTTAAAACCAATTTGCATATCATCTCCTTGATAATCACAAGTTAAACGTTCTTCTGCCTTATTGCTATAATCAATATCTTCCGCAGAAATATTAAGTTCTGCACCAGCAATTTTTAAACGAATTTGATGTGTTGTTTTATTTGAAAAGATTGAAACACGACGTACCGAGTTTAAAAACTGATTGCGTTCTATTTTTAAAACATTTGGATTTTCTTTTGGTATAACAGCTTCATAATTTGGATACTTTCCATCTATTAAACGGCAAACCATTTCAGTATTGTCAAAAGAAAACTTTGCATTAGAATCGTTATACTCAATAGTTACTTCTTCTTCACTTCCAGCTAAAATCGATTTTATTAAGTTTAAAGGTTTTTTAGGCATAATAAATTCAGCTGTTTGTGAAGCTGAAATATCTTCACGAGAATATTTCACTAATTTATGTGCATCGGTTGCAACAAATGTTAAACCTTCTGCAGAAAACTGAAAGAAAACGCCACTCATTACCGGACGTAAATCATCATTACCAGCAGCAAATATAGTTTTTGAAATTGCAGTTGCTAAAACATCTCCTAATAAAGTAGTTGAACTTGGGTCTTGAAGCTCTATTGTTTGAGGAAATTCTTCGCCACTTGCATACGCTAAGGCATATTTACCGTGATTAGAACTAACCTCAATTGTGTTGTTATCTTCCACCGTAAATGTTAAGGGTTGTTCTGGGAATGTTTTTAAAGTATCCAATAATAAACGAGCAGGAATACAAATAGTTCCTTTATCGCTACTTTCTACTTCTAATTTTGACGAAATTGTAGTTTCTAAATCAGATGCAGAAACCGTCAATGAATTTTGATCTAGTTGAAACAAAAAATTATCCAATATTGGAAGGGTGTTATTGCTGTTAATAATACCTCCTAAAACCTGAAGCTGTCTTAATAAATACGAGCTAGATACTATAAATTTCATTTTAATGTTTTTATGATTGTGTTAAAAGGTATATTTTAACAATAATTTATTAATGTTTAGTTACAAATATATTTTAAATTGTATTCTATTCCCTTTGAATTCAAAAGAAACTTATTAACAAATTCAGGTGTATTTTCTCTTTTTTAAGTAGTTAAATACAAGTCCAAATAGGTAAATTAAACTTAAGGGTAACAATAAGTTAACCCATTGCCAAAAAAATCTGTTTTTAACAACTTTTACAGGATCTAAAAAAGCAACAGATATTTCTTTGCTTCTAATGTTTATGAGTCCGGTATCGTCCAATAGATAGTTCACAGTATTCAGCAAAAATTCTTTATTTCCATAAAAAGTTTGAGTCCATTTATCGAAACCTAACTCTAGAGGCCTATTTCCTTGAAATTGGTTTTTAATAATACTTCCATCACTAATTACTACCATTTTAGTTTCCTTACTACGTTCTCGATTATTCGCAATTTTAAAAGGTTTTATTCTGTTTGAATAAACTGAATTAAACGATCCTTCTAACAATACTGCAAGAGGAATTTCACCAGCATTAAATTCTTCAGTAGATGGACCATCATTAATAATCGTTAAGTTTTTATTTATTTCTTTAGTAATGTTAATTTCTTTAGGCACTCCCACAATTTTTGAAACTTGAGAAGAACTTAATAAAATTGTTTTTTTAATCGAATTTGGTAAGGTGTCAATACTACTTGCGTACTCAAACTTTATAGCCTCTATATTTGTTACTATTGGATGGTTCAAACTATTATTAGATAAAGGACTATACAGCCATGGATACTTATTGTATTGTGAATCACGTTCGTTGCCTGTTGCTAATAAAATAGGAGCGGAGTATAAATCTTTAACAAGGTTTGGATTGATTCTAATTCCATATTTAAAGAAAAAATCTGTTAGGTTTAAATCTTTTCCAAATGCAAAATTATTCTCACTAACACTATCGTTAACTAATTCTACAGCATCTATTAGCCAAAGTGAAGCTCCTCCAGACATTACATATTGATCAAGGATGTATTTCTCTTCTTCCGTAAATTGTTCTGTAGGATTTGCAATAACTAATAAATCAAATTGTTGCATTTGTGCTAAGGTTTTTTTAGGTTTTTCAGCAACGGAATCTAAGGTAAAGGGTGCGATATAATAATAATCTCGGAGTGTTGCAAAAAAGTCGGCTATATATTTATCTTCTAATTCTCCATTTCCTTTTAAAACAGCAATTTTATGTTTTTTAGGTTGAATTAGTTGATTAAAACCATCAGCAAAAGCATATTCTAAATTTTGAACAGAGTTGTTAATTCGCTCTTCCGAGCTAACACCTAATTGATTTTTTAACAAAGGTATTTTTATATAATCGCCATTAAAAGAAGCGATTGCCCAAGGGAAAACCTGTTGAATACTTGTTTTTCCGTTTTGCTTAATTTCTATTTGAGCAGGTTTGGCACCAAACTTTATTAATGATTCAATAGCTCCTTTTTCCTCTGAAGAGTTTACAAATTTAAATTTCAAATTAGGATTATAAGCTTCAAACTCTTCTAAAAGTTGCTTTGTTTCTAATTGTAATCGTTTAAATTCGGAAGGTAAATCTCCTTCTAAAAAAACATCTATAAATATGGGGAGATTAATAGTAGCAATTGTTTTTTTTGCTGTATTTGACAAGGTGTATCTTTGATCTTGAGTTAAATCAAACCGTTTATAAAAGTAACTTCCAATTATATTAATTAAAATAATACCTAGGATACTATATATTAATTGTTTTCTATTTTTCATTAATCTTTTCTTAAATTAATGTTGGTGAAAATTAAAAATAAAGTGGAAATACTCAAGAAATATAAAATATCACGAGTATCTAAAACACCCCTAGAAATGCTATCGAAATGAGTTTTTATCCCAAGATTATTGATTTCAATAGATGAAATTTTAAAAAGAGACGTTAAGGTATCAAAACCATAATAAACAAAAAGGCATAAAAAAACAGCAAAAATAAAAGCTACAATTTGATTTTTAGAAATCGTAGAAGCAAATATTCCAATAGATGTATAAGCGAAAATTAAAAATAACAATCCAATATAAGAACCAATAGTATTTCCCACATCCCAATTACCCGAAGGGTTGCCAAGTTTAGAGATGGTAATAATATATAGTAAGGTGGGTGCAATAGCTAAACAAATAAGAATTACAGCTCCAAAATATTTCCCTAAAATAATGTTTCCTAAAGAGATTGGTTTAGTGATTAAAAGCTCGAAAGTTCCCATTTTTTTCTCTTCACTAAAAGACCTCATAGTAACTGCCGGGATTATAAATAATAAGACCCAAGGGGCTATTATAAAAAAGGAGGATAAATCTGCAAAACCGTTGTCAAAAATATTAAACTCTCCAGGAATAAACCAGAGCAGAAGTCCGTTTAATAACAAAAAAATGCAATTACCATCAAGCCAACAGATGTTGAAAAAAAGGAGTTGATTTCTCTTTTTAGTATGGCAAACATAATGTTTAGTATTAAGTGTTTTTTTTAGTATCAAGAATTATTCTTGTTTCTTTTGCTTTAGTCATTAACTCAAAAATCTATATTGGCTTAAATAATTTAAATTGTGAACGCTATATACTAGTGTTTTAGAACGAAACATTGGTTTAGTTGTTGCCCAAATATTTTTAAATAAGTCACTAGTTCTATAATTTTCTAAATCAGTTTGATCTTCCCACCTACTATGGTAAAAAAAGTATCGGAGTTATTTTTGTCTTGATAAGGTTCTAAATAAGAACAACCTTCAAAAGCACGAATTACTTTTTTTATTTTTTTAAAATTAATAAGAAAGCTAGGTACCTCTTCTTTTTTAAACTCCATTTTAACGATTCTTGTAAACATATGATCATTCAAAATTAATACTAATAGTATCTCTATAATTAAGTCCAAAAAGCGATGATGCGCTTCCAACTGTGTTTGGATTGCTTTTGTAAATGGCCAATTCTAAATAACCAGAAGAATTCCATAATGTCAATTTTTTTCCGTCTTCAACACGCTTATTTTTTGGATTGTCAAAGTTTATAAAATCACTATAACGGTTGTAAATAGTTGAAAATTTAATGGACCTGGCTTGAATCGTAAAATTCCTTCCTTTTCCAATTTCTTCAAAAAGTGATTTATTAATATTACAAATTACATTCCCATAATTATCAATATAAATTACATTTCCAATTATTTGATTGTTTTCAGGATTTACAACGGGTTTTATGCCTATGAGTTCTTTTATTTCAGCTATAGGTTTTCCTATAACTTCAAGCGTTCCACCTCTTGCAATATGACAGGCTACTTTTACAAAAACGTCTAAAACAGGGAAATTTGATTCTATATTATCGTGTACATTAATTTCAACGATTTTTTCTGGATTTATCTCTGAAGTTAACATAGAGATAATTCCATTATTAGCGCATATAAAGTAGTGTTCATCTAAATAAACTGCAATGTGTTTATTTTCTGGATTTAATTCAGAATCTATTCCAATTATATGAATGCTACCAGATGGAAAATTCTTATAAGCATTTTGAATTATATATGCAGCTTCTGAAATATGAAAAGGAGATATTGAATGCGAGATATCAACAATTTTTATCGTTTCCATTTCACTATAAATAGCACCTTTAACCGCTCCAGCAAAGTGATCTTTCTCACCAAAGTCGGAAGTTAAAGTGATAATAGCTTTAGGCATTTTGTTAATATTTATTTAAACTAATAACTACAAAAATACTGTACTTTTGTTTTAGAGAAAAATAATTTATATCATAGTATTAATATTTTTAAATGTACTTCTTTTGAACGAACTAATAATCGAATTATCTGAAATAAGCCCACGTGATTTTTTTGGGGAGCAAAACGTTAATATTGAGAAGTTAAAAGAACTTTTTCCAAAATTAAAAATAGTTGCCAGGGGAAATAAAATTAAAGCTTTTGGTAATGAAGGAGTTTTAGAAGAGTTTGATAAAAGAATAGCGATGTTGTTAGAACATTTTGCAAAATATAATAAGTTAGATGAAAATGTAATTGAGCGTGTATTGTTAAGTAGGAGTAAAGATGATTATGAGACATCAGAAAGATCTAGTGAAGTTTTAGTGCACGGTGTTAATGGTAGAAAAATAAAACCACAGACAGCAAATCAGCGTAAGTTGGTGCAATTAATGTATAAAAATGATATGTTATTTGCTGTAGGGCCAGCAGGTACAGGTAAAACTTATACAGGCATTGCTTTAGCGGTAAAAGCTTTAAAAGAAAAACGAGTAAGAAAAATAATTTTAACGCGTCCAGCAGTGGAAGCTGGAGAGAAATTAGGTTTTCTTCCAGGAGATTTAAAAGAAAAACTAGATCCATATATGCAGCCCTTATACGATGCATTAAGAGATATGGTGCCTGAAGAAAAGTTAAAGTCTTTAATTGAGAAAGGAGTGATACAAATAGCACCATTAGCATTTATGAGAGGTCGAACCTTAGACAATGCCTTTGTTATTTTAGATGAAGCACAAAACACGACTCATTCGCAAATGAAAATGTTTTTAACACGTATGGGAAAAAATGCCAAGTTTATGATTACGGGTGACCCAGGTCAAATAGATTTACCTAGGCATACACTTTCAGGACTTAAAGAAGCATTATTGATTTTAAAAGATGTAGGTGGAGTTGGGATCATCCATTTGGATGATAAAGATGTAATAAGACATCGATTAGTTAAAAAAGTAATTTCAGCCTATAAATCTATAGAGAATAGAGATTAATTATATGAACAATACCATTACAAATTCCCAATTTAATTTTCCAGGTCAACAAAAAGTATATCATGGAAAAGTACGCGAAGTATATACCTTAGAAAATGATATCCTATTAATGATTGCCACTGATAGGCTTAGTGCTTTTGATGTGGTAATGCCTAAAGGAATTCCATATAAAGGTCAAATATTAAATCAGATAGCTACTCAAATGATGAGGGATACTGAAGATTTAGTTCCTAATTGGCTAATAGCTACTCCAGACCCTAATGTTGCTATAGGATATGCGTGTGAACCTTTTAAAATAGAGATGGTTATTCGTGGTTATATGAGTGGTCATGCTGCTCGTGAGTATAAATTAGGAAAACGTTTATTGTGTGGTGTTGAAATGTCTGAAGGAATGATTGAAAACGATAAGTTTCCATTCCCAATAATTACTCCAGCTACAAAAGCTGAAATGGGGGATCATGATGAAGATATTTCTAAAGAAACTATTTTAAAGAAAGGAATTGTTTCTGAAGAAGATTATTTGGTTTTAGAAGATTATACAAGAAAATTATTTCATCGTGGAAACGAAATAGCTGCTAAAAGAGGATTGATTTTAGTAGATACCAAATATGAATTTGGAAAAACTCAAGCGGGAAAAATAGTACTAATTGATGAAATTCATACGCCAGATTCCTCACGTTATTTTTATACGGAAGGATATAAAGAACGTCAAGAAAAGGGAGAACAGCAAAAACAACTTTCTAAGGAGTTTGTTAGGCAATGGTTAATTCAAAATGGGTTTCAAGGACTCGAAGGTCAAGAAGTTCCTATTATGAGTGACGACTATATTGAAATGGTGTCTGAACGGTATATCGAGTTATACGAAAATATTACAGGAGCATCTTTTGTGAAGGCAGATGTCTCAGGAATTGATCAAAGAATCAACAAAAATGTTTTAGAATACCTTTCAAGTTAATCGGTGTAAATTGTTTAATATTGAAAACTGGTAGTGTATTATTTCTGTATTTAGTTATTCAGTAAAATATGCATAGACAAAATTGCAATAAAAATTCACAGTTTGGTTTTATATTTTAACTAAAATAAAAAAAGAGCTACCATTACTAGCCCTTTTGATACAAATCTTTTTAATTAAATTTATTCAAAGTAACTATAAGTGTCATTATTTTTCATATTCAATAATGACTCATAAATTAACTTAATGACAGCTCCAACATCTGTTTTATGTACCATTTCAACCGTAGTATGCATATAACGTAGGGGTAAAGAAATTAATGCACTTGCAACTCCAGAGTTACTATAAGCGAAAGCATCTGTATCTGTTCCTGTTGCTCTAGAAAGAGCAGCTCTTTGAAAAGGAATTTTTTTACTTTCAGCAGTTTCAGTAATTAAATCTCTAAGTTTTTGTTGTACGGCAGGAGCATAGGCAATAACAGGACCCTTACCTAATTCAATATGGCCTTCTTTTTTAATATCAATCATTGGTGTTGTGGTGTCGTGAGTTACATCTGTAATAATAGCAGCATTTGGCTTTATACGTTCTGCTATCATTTGAGCTCCTCTCAATCCAATTTCCTCTTGAACAGAGTTGGTTATATAGAGTCCAAAAGGTAATTTCTTTTTATTTTCATGTAATAATCTTGCTACTTCAGCAATCATAAACCCTCCCATTCGATTGTCCATTGCTCTACATACAAATTTATCATTATTGAGTATATGGAATGTGTCAGGGTAAGTGATTACACAGCCTACATGTACTCCCATTTTTTCAACTTCTTTTTTATTTGCAGCACCAATATCAATAAATATATTATCTGGTTTTGGCGCTTCTTCTTTAGATTTATTACGTGTGTGAATAGCTGGCCATCCAAATACACCTTTAATAATTCCACCTTTAGTATGGATATTTACAATTTTCGAAGGAGCTATTTGATGGTCACTACCTCCATTTCTAACAACATATACCAAGCCTTTATCGCTTATATAATTAACATACCAAGAAATTTCATCAGCATGACCTTCTATAACTACTTTGTATTTTGCTTTAGGATTAATAACAGCAACTGCAGTCCCATAAGTATCTGTTATAAATTCATCTACGTAGGGTTTTAAATAATCCATCCAAATTTTTTGTCCGTCCCATTCATAACCTGTAGGTGATGCATTATTTAAATATTCCTCTAAAAAAGAAAGTGATTTTTTCGTCAATATTGATTTTGCCATAATATTTTGTTTAAATCTAAAGTTATGTAAGAGTCAAAATTAGTGATTTATTGATTAGTCACTGATACTTTTTGTTTAATTTTGAAATTGTTTTCGTAATAAATAAAAAAAAATAATATTTTGAATGAATATTTTGAGACAAATATCGCTTTTTATATTACTAGTTGTACCTTTATTATTAGTTGGTCAAACAACTGAAACGAATACGGAACAAGAAATTGATAGCACAAATTTTTATTACATTATAAAAGGAGATTCAATTTCTAGGGGATTTATCAATTTGGAAGAAGTTGTGTTATTGAACACCTTAAAATTCACCTCAAAAGAAAATAGAAAACGTTATTTAATTCTCCGGCGTAAAATTCGAAAAGTATATCCTTATGCTAAATTAGCTGCTGAAAGGCTAACGATAATGTCGGAAAGATTAAAAACTATTGAGAAAACCAGGGATAAAAATAAATACACAAAAAGAATTCAAAAATATATAGAAGAAGAATTTACTGAAAAACTTAAAAAATTTACTAGAACTGAAGGTCAAATATTAGCAAAATTAATAGAAAGACAAACCGGAAAAACTGCCTTTGATTTGGTGAAAGAATTAAGGTCAGGGTGGAAGGCATTTTGGTATAATACGACTGCTAATATATTTGATATTTCATTGAAAGAAGAATATGATCCTTATGTAAATACCGAAGATTATTTAATTGAAGATATTTTAGAAAGATCCTTTCAAGAAAATATGTTAGAAAGACAAGTATCAGCATTTCCAATTGATTTTTTAGAGTTAACCGCTTATTGGAATAAAAAATCTAAAGAATAATTAAATTTTTTATGATTAAAAGTATCTTATAGCTATTTAAGCTCTATATAGTGTCTGTATATTCGTCTCGGTTATTTATTTTTCATTAATGTTTATGTTGTTTAGTTATGGTTGTTTAGGGTGTTTATTTTTAAGTTGTATATTAAGGTAAAAAGACTTTTGGTTGTAAATATTGGTTTATCAGCTGGTTTGTAAATAGGCAAAAAAAAAGT
>JAQWNL010000033.1:0-8166 GCA_029268635.1 Flavobacteriaceae bacterium | reverse complement strand
CTTAATTCTTTTATTGAATAACATTTTCATATAATATATGCTCGATAAAGTATTTGCTTTTTTACTTTAGCAACAATATTATTACGATATTTGTAATTTAACCTAATTTTAACGGAATTATTAAATATAACCGTTTTCTATAGAAATCATTAGAAGACAATAAATGAAATTGAATTATGGGAATGAATAAAAACACAGTATTAGCTTGGGCAACATTTATAATGATATTAATGGGATTAATTTTAATTTGCCTTGGAGCATTTAGATATGATGATGTTGCTGGATGGGGATTTGCTTCTGTAGGAATCGGTTTCTTTGCAAATGCATGGGTTTTTAATGCGTTAAAAGGAAGGGTATAGTTTATAAAATAGTTTACAGATTTTAACAGCCTTTATTAATAAAATAAAAATAATCATTTAAATAATATTATGTCAGATGATAAAAAGGTGATTTTCTCCATGTCTGGAGTTACCAAAGCTTATCAAAATTCACAAACTCCAGTTCTTAAGAATATATATTTAAGTTTTTTCTATGGAGCAAAAATTTGAATACTAGGATTAAATGGAAGTGGAAAGTCAACACTTTTAAAGATAATTGCAGGAGTTGATATCAATTATAGAGGAGATGTTGTTTTTGCTGATGGATATTCTGTAGGTTATTTAGAACAAGAACCTAAATTAGATGATTCTAAAACGGTCATAGAAATTGTAAAAGAAGGAGTACAAGATGTCGTAGATATTTTAGATGAATATAATAAAATAAACGATATGTTTGCCTTGCCAGAGATCTATGAAAATCCAGATAAAATGGATGATCTTATGGCAAAACAGGCTGTATTACAAGATAAAATTGATGCTACCAATGCTTGGGAATTAGATACGAAGTTAGAAATTGCAATGGATGCTCTTAGAACTCCATCTGGGAATTCGCTCATCAATGTTTTATCTGGTGGTGAACGAAGAAGAGTAGCTTTGTGTAGGTTATTATTACAAGAACCAGATGTATTATTATTAGATGAGCCTACCAATCACTTGGATGCTGAAAGTGTTAATTGGTTAGAACATCACTTATCGCAATATAAAGGGACGGTAATAGCAGTAACTCACGATCGGTATTTTCTCGATAATGTGGCAGGTTGGATTTTAGAGTTAGATCGGGGAGAAGGAATTCCTTGGAAGGGGAACTATTCTTCGTGGTTAGATCAAAAATCTAAACGAATGGCACAAGAGAGTAAAACAATTTCTAAACGTCAAAAAACACTAGAACGCGAATTAGATTGGGTTCGTCAAGGTGCAAAAGGAAGGCAAACAAAACAAAAAGCGAGACTTAATAACTATGATAAGTTAATGAGTCAAGATCAGAAACTATTGGATGAAAAATTAGAAATTTATATTCCTAATGGACCACGTCTGGGTACTAATGTGATTGAAGCCAAAGGGGTTTCTAAAGCATTTGGAGATAAGCTACTGTATGAGGATTTAAATTTTAATTTACCTCAAGCAGGAATTGTTGGTATTATTGGTCCTAATGGGGCAGGAAAAACAACGATCTTTAAAATGATTATGGGTAAGGAAACACCCGATACTGGTGATTTTACTGTTGGAGAAACAGCTCAAATTGCTTATGTAGACCAAGCCCATTCCAATATTAATACAGAAAAGTCAATCTGGGAAAATTTCTGTGATGGGCAAGAATTAATTATGATGGGAGGTAAACAAGTTAATTCAAGAGCTTATTTAAGTCGTTTTAACTTTGGAGGAAGAGAACAAAATAAAAAAGTTGCTACACTTTCTGGTGGAGAACGAAACCGTTTACACCTCGCCATGACTTTGCGCGAAGAAGGAAACGTATTATTATTAGATGAACCGACAAATGATTTGGATGTAAATACACTTAGAGCATTAGAAGAAGGTTTGGAAAGTTTTGCAGGTTGTGCAGTAGTAATTTCTCACGATAGGTGGTTTTTAGATCGTGTTTGTACTCATATTTTAGCTTTTGAAGGAGATAGTCAAGTTTATTTCTTTGAAGGTGGATTTAGTGATTATGAAGAGAATAAAAAGAAACGATTGGGTGGTGATTTACTGCCAAAAAGAATCAAATACAAAAAACTAATTAGATAATTTTTTTAATGTTTAGTGCCATAAAAGTTATTGCTTTTGATGCCGATGATACCTTATGGGTAAATGAACTTTATTTCAGAACTGCAGAAAAAGCGTTTTGTGAGCTTTTAAAAGAGTATGTTCCTGAAGAAGAATGTAACGAGTTGTTATATAAATTTGAAATGCAAAATTTACCTTTGTATGGGTATGGCATCAAACCTTTTGTATTATCATTGATTGAGGCTGCCATTAATATTTCAAAAAAGCAAATTCCTTTAGAAATTGTTTCAGAAATTATTGCAATAGGAAAAGAAATGTTGCAAATGCCTGTTGAACCTATTGATGGAATTGAAGCAACTTTAGTGCATCTTTCAAAAAAGTATCTTTTGGTAATGGCTACCAAAGGAGATTTATTAGATCAAGAACGTAAATTGATAAAATCTGGTTTGGAAAAATATTTTCATCACATAGAAGTAATGAGTGATAAACAGCCTAAGAATTATCAAAAATTAATAACTCATTTAGATATTCCTCCTGCGGAATTTTTAATGGTTGGTAATTCCTTAAAATCTGATGTTCTTCCAGTTTTAGAAATCGGATCTTATGCAATTCACATTCCGTTTCATACTACTTGGGAACATGAAAAAGTAGAAGAAGAAGTAATGCATTACAATTTTAAGGAACTGAAATTGGCTTCAGAATTGATCGATTTATTATAATTATCTTCTAAATTTTAATTAGTAACGATTTAAATGATTTGTTTTTAAAAAAAATGAGAATTGAATTACAACGTTTTTTTAATTTTAAAATTGGTACTGCTGGTGCATTAGTCTTAGGTATTTCGGTGTTCTGTATCAATTATTTCTCAACAAAACTCTTTTTTGAATCGATCACTGCAGCCCTAAAACAATGTATCTATACATTTATTCTTGGAGGTTTTTTAATAATAAATTGTGAGTATATTGCTGCCTATTTTAAGAAAAATAGTATTGCTATTTTATTACCAATAGCAATACTTAAAATCATTACCTTACTGCTAACCTATGGTTTGCATATGCTAAAAGGTACCCCAAAACCCTAAGCATCAACACTACCAACATTGTCTATTATTCCCGCTACTGCAGTTTGGGCTATTAGAAAAAGGAGCTTGTTAAAAAGATAAATTTAAATTTTGATTTGTTGTAAGCATTTAATCCATTAGATCATAGTAAGGAATCATAATTTACTAAAGAATATTATTTACCTTTTCGTTGTGCAAAATCATTGTGGTTTGGGTGCTTTGTATATAATTTAAAGTAGATAATCGATCGAGAATAAAAACTCTTAACTCGTCAGAATCTTTTACTGCTACATGCAAAATAAAATCATTATCGCCTGCCATATGAAACAATTGAATAACACCAGGCAACTGAGAAGCTTTCTTTATAAAATCTCCAATTACCGAACGGTGTTGCTTGTTTAGCTTAATAGCCAACATAACTTCAATATTTAGGCCTAGTTTTTTTTGATCAATCTGAACAGAGGTCCCTTTAAAATAACCTTTCTGGGTTAGTTTTTTAATTCTATCGTGTGTGCTAGACTGTGCAATTTCGATCTTTGCAGCAATCTCTTTGTTTGACAGCCGTGCATTATTCAGTAATAGGCTTAAAATCTGAATATCTTTCGAGTCCAATTCTTTTTTCATAGTAACATCGAATTTTTTTTAGTTTAATTGAAGTAATTACAAATATTATTGTGCATATATGTATTTTTTTAGATATTTGTTCAAATATAGCTAAATATAAGGAATTAAATACAAGATATTATAATAAAGTTTGTTTCAAATGAAGATCAATGAAATAAAAATATTTTCTCCTGCAACTGTTGCCAATGTAGCCTGCGGATATGACGTTTTAGGCTTTTGCCTTGATACGGTAGGAGATAAGATGCTAATTAGAAAAATCGATAAAAAAGGAATTAGAATTACTAAAATAGAGGGATTCTGCCTCCCTTTTAAAACTGAATTAAATGTAGCTGGAGTTTCTGCTCTAGCCATGTATGAAAGTCTTCAACCAGATTGTGGTTTCGAAATTGAAATCTATAAAAAAATAAAACCTGGAAGTGGTATTGGGAGCAGTGCAGCGAGTGCTGTTGGAAGTGTTTTTGGAATGAACGCGCTTTTAGGAAGCCCCTTTAATAAAACTGAACTTACCCAATTTGCGATGATGGGGGAAGCTTTGGCTAGTAAATGTGAACATGCAGATAATTTAGCACCTGCTTTGTTTGGAGGATTTACCCTAGTAAAAAGCCTATCGCCTTTAGAAATTTTAAATATTCCATCTCCAGATAATTTATTTGTAACCATTATTCACCCACAGATAGAGATTAAAACAGTAGATTCTAGAGCTATTCTTCCAAAAGAAGTAAAGCTTCAAAAAGCGATTGTCCAGTGGGCAAACTTTGGAAGTTTCATTCATAGTTTACATACTAATAATTACCCATTAATGCAAAGATCACTGCACGATGTTATTATAGAGCCCCACCGAAGTAAGTTAATTCCATTTTATAAGGAGGTAAAACAAGCAGCTCTAAAAGCAGGAGCTTTGGGTACTAATATTTCTGGTTCTGGACCTTCTATTTTCTCTTTATGTGAAGGAATTGAAGCTGCTACCTTGGTAAGCGATGCCATAAAAAAAGTATATTCAAATTCAGGGATTAAATTTGATATCCACGTCTCAAAAATTAATAATGAAGGGATTAAAGTGCTATAGGTAAACCGGAAATATTTGCAATCGATAGCAAGAAAAATAACTATAAAAAGAAATACATTAGCGCATTAGGTTTGTAAAAACATCTAATAATAGTGGATGTATAGAAAAATAAACAAATAATGAATTACTACAGTTTAAATAAAAAAACAGCTAAAGTGACATTTAAAGATGCGGTTATAAAAGGATTGGCTCCAGATAAAGGATTGTATTTTCCCGAACAAATTACTCCCTTACCAAAAGCTTTTTTTGAGAATATCGATAGTCTATCTCATTCTGAAATTGCTTTCGAAGCCATTAAGCAATTTGTTTCCCCAGATATTCCTCCTGATGTTTTAAAAACCATAATAGAAGAAACGCTTTCCTTTGATTTTCCTATCGTGGAGTTAAATAAAAATATTTCAACCTTAGAACTATTTCACGGACCAACTATGGCATTTAAAGATGTTGGTGCCCGTTTTATGGCGCGTTGTTTAGGCTATTTTAACCAAAATAACAGCAATGAAGTTAAGGTACTAGTTGCAACCTCAGGTGATACAGGTGCAGCTGTAGCAAATGGATTTTTAGGGGTTAAAAATGTAAAAGTAGTAATACTCTACCCGAGTGGAAAAGTGAGTGCCATACAAGAAAAGCAATTAACGACCCTTGGGCAAAACATGAGCGCCCTAGAAGTTAAGGGTACCTTCGATGATTGTCAAGCCATGGTTAAAACTGCTTTTTTGGATAAAAACCTTACCGATATGATGCAGTTAACCTCTGCGAATTCAATCAATGTGGCACGTTGGTTGCCGCAATTTTTTTATTTTATATTTGCCTACAAAAAATTACATAAAAAACATAAAGATCTTGTTTTTTCTGTGCCAAGTGGAAACTTTGGAAATGTCTGTGCAGGCATGATGGCGCAAAAGTTAGGTTTGGCTATTAAACATTTTATTGCATCAAATAATGACAACAATGTTGTAACAAAATATTTAAGAACAGCGCTATATAAACCAGAGCCATCGGTGCAAACTATAAGTAATGCGATGGATGTAGGAAATCCAAGTAATTTTATTCGCATCCAAGAACTATATAAAAATAATTTTGAGACCCTAAAAGAAAACCTCTCTTCGTTTAGTTTTTCCAATGAGGAAACCAAAGTAGCGATGTTAGAAATTTATAGCCGTTATGGTTATGTTGCAGATCCACATGGAGCAGTTGGTTATTTGGGTTGTAAAGCTTATTTAGAAAAGAATCCAACTGCTTATTGTGTGTTTTTTGAAACCGCACACCCCACTAAATTTTTAGACATTGTAGAAGCGGTGATTAAAAAGCAACAAGCCCTACCTCCACAAATTAAATCGTTAATTGGAAAAGTTAAAGAGGCAACTAAAATAGATAGCTACGAGGATTTAAAACATTTTTTAATCACTGTTTAGGTAAGTTACTCGCAAAAAAAAGCAAGCCTTCCTAGAGATTTTACATATAACAAATATTGGGATACGGTTAATGTAAAAAATATGCTAAATATATTTGAGTATGTTATTAATTTTAACTAAGATTTTAGTTCTTAGATTAATGATGAATACCAAGGAGTCACTGATTTCAATAATTTTAGTAATGTTACTAATTCAGGAGCTTACCAAAACTATTATTTAGATGCAGTTTTAGTCATTTTCATAAAGTCTTAATCTGTTTTTTAGCGCATTTAATTCATCCCGCAGCGCTCTTTCTTTCTCCAATAAATTAAATACTACATCAATGCCTTCTAGGTTCACGTTTAATTCGTTGTGGAGTCTAATTATTTTTTCTAGATCACTAATTTGATCTTGATGTATAAATTGTTTTTCCTCTATAATTTCGATTTGAATGAGCCCCATCCTGTTCAAAGCAGTTACAAATGAAATTTCTATGTTGTAATGATAACAAAGAGTTTGTGTCGATATTAAAGTCTTTTCATTCATTTTTCATTCATTTTTTGCAATTCCTTAAATAACTCTATTTCTTGTTTATTTAGATCTGTCGGCATCTTTACATGATAGGTAATATACAAATCTCCAAATTTCCCTTCTTTTTTATAGATAGGAAATCCTTTTTCTGTTAATTTTACTTTCGACTCATTTTTTGTTTCAGGCTTTATATGGAGCTTCACCTTACCGTTAAAAGTAGGAACTGTTATTTCTCCACCCAAAATAGCGGTGTATAGCTCCAAATCTATATTCAGATATAGGTGCTTTCCTTCCCGTTTGAACTGAGTATGATTATCGATGGTGAATTTAATATATAAATTACCATGTGGTCCGCCGTTGGTTCCTGCTGCACCTTTTTCTTTTATTTTTATAACTTGGCCGTTTTCAACTCCTGCAGGAATTTTTAGCCTAATTTTTTTCCCATTGATTTTTAGAACTTGTTGTTGCGTGGTGTAAACGTCTTTTAAATTCAGTTGTAATTCAGTATTGTAATCTTGACCTTTAAACTTTGGACTGCGACTTTTGTTATAGGAGGACCTTCCGCCTCCAAACATGGATCCGAAAAAATCCGAATATTCTTCGTTTGAAAAGTTCTGCTGACCTGATTGCTGCTGTTGATGCTTTCTTGCTTTTTCATGTGCTTCTCCCTGTTTCCATTCCTTACCGTAGGTATCGTATTTCTTACGGCTTTCAGGATTGCTTAAAACTTCGTTTGCCTCGTTTATTTCTTTAAATTTTCTTTCTGATTCCTTGTTATCAGGATTTAAATCGGGATGGTATTTACGTGCGAGTTTCCGATAGGCAGTTTTAATATTCTTTCCAGTTGCTGTCTTTGAAATACCCAAGATTTTATAGTAGTCTACAAATGCCATGTATTGATGTTGTTTTCTTAAAAGGGTTTCTAATTGGACAAATCCGATAGGAATTTTTCCGTTAAACAACGAAGTTAATGAAATGGTTTGGATTTCCGAATGGAAATTTAATAGCAATAAATTATAGCCATAGTATATATTCGTTATTTTTTTATTAGTTGTTTTATAAGGATGAAGTTGTTGATTTTAATATGAGCAATATAATGTCCTGGTTTAAGATTTTCTAATGAAAGTTTTTTTACATATTGTTGTTTTGCAAGTATTCTTCCAAGTAAATCAAAAATAATTATTTCATCAACTTTTTCACTTAGTTTTAATGTTTTGTCAAATGGATTTGGAAAAATAGTTAAAGTTAGATCAGAATTAACATCTAGAACATCCAAAGTAATTGTTTCAGCATCAATTTCGATAAGCCATAATTTGGGAGGGAATATTATTGTTATATCTTCATAGGAAAAGATGAATTTTTCATTAGAAATATATAAACGATGTTTGTTAG
>JAQWNL010000032.1:0-28102 GCA_029268635.1 Flavobacteriaceae bacterium | reverse complement strand
TTGTAAAAAGAGGTGATTGGGATTTTCTTTTTCCCAGTACAAAAAAGCTTCTAGTGGTGACAAGAATGAGGGTGCTTTTTTTTTGAAAACTTCTTTTGTTGAACTATTTTTCATAATTTGAATGTTAAAAATAAGTCATTAAAAGCAGAAATTTTAAAATGAATTGTTTTTTTTTGATTAATAAAATTAAATAAGTTTCTTTAATGTTTACATGAGCATTAAAAATAGTTTGTAACTACTTGCTAAATTGTTATCTTTGTGGATCTTCTGCCAAAAAAGGTAGTATTATATAAAATTTTGCAAGTCCATGTTCAATAATTTAAGTGAAAAACTAGACAAAGCCCTTCATGTTCTTAAGGGGCAAGGAAGTATAACAGAAGTTAATGTTGCTGAAACTTTAAAGGAAGTTAGGCGAGCATTGTTAGATGCCGATGTTAATTTTAAAATAGCAAAAGAATTTACCAATAAAGTAAAACAGGATGCCTTAGGTCAAAATGTACTTACCGCACTTCAGCCTGGCCAATTAATGGTTAAGTTGGTTAAAGATGAGCTTACTCAACTTATGGGTGGTGATACTGCTGGTATTAATTTAAGTGGTGCTCCATCTGTAATTTTGATGTCTGGTTTACAAGGTAGTGGTAAAACTACTTTTTCAGGAAAGTTAGCAAATTACCTAAAAACTAAAAAATCAAAAAAACCATTATTAGTCGCCTGTGATGTATATCGTCCTGCTGCTATTGATCAGTTGCACGTGGTTGGTGATCAAATAGGAATAGAAGTGTATAGTGATCGAGGGAATAATAATCCTGTAGAGATTGCCCAAAAGGCAATTGCGCATGCAAAACAAAATGGCTTTAATGTTGTTATTGTTGATACCGCTGGTCGTTTAGCTGTAGACGAAGTGATGATGATAGAAATTGAAAATATCCATAAGGCCATCCAACCTGAAGAAACATTGTTTGTAGTGGATTCCATGACAGGCCAAGATGCTGTTAATACTGCAAAGACATTTAACGATCGACTAAATTTTGATGGTGTTATTTTAACCAAATTAGACGGTGATACTCGTGGTGGAGCTGCAATTTCAATTAAAAGTATAGTAAATAAACCAATCAAGTTTATTGGTACTGGAGAAAAAATGGAGGCCATCGATGTTTTTCATCCATCTAGAATGGCAGAGCGCATACTTGGGATGGGAGATGTGGTTTCTTTAGTTGAGAGAGCACAAGAACAATTTGATGAAGTAGAAGCAAGAAAACTTCAGAAAAAAATCGCAAAAAATCAATTTGGATTTGATGATTTTTTGAAACAAATTCAGCAAGTAAAGAAAATGGGTAATATGAAGGATCTAATTGGAATGATTCCAGGAGCCGGAAAAGCAATGAAAGATGTAGATATTGATGATGACGCTTTTAAGGGAATAGAAGCTATTATTCATTCAATGACTCCAGAAGAAAGAAGCCAGCCAACACTAATAAATGCAAGTCGTAAAAAAAGAATTGGTAAAGGTAGTGGTACTTCTGTCCAAGAAGTTAACCAATTAATGAAACAATTCCAGCAAATGAGTAAAATGATGAAGATGATGCAAGGTGGTGGTGGCCGAAAGATGATGCAAGCGATGAAAGGAATGCAATAATACTCAGTAATTAAATAATTAAAAAACCGAAGCAACATGGTTCTATTAGATGGTAAAAAAACTGCTAACGATATTAAAGATGAAATTACTATTTCGGTAAAAGAAATGATAGAGCTAGGTGAGAAAATTCCTCATTTGGCAGCAGTTTTAGTGGGTTCTGATGGAGCTAGTTTAACCTATGTAGGTTCTAAAGTTAGAGCTTGTGAACGTGTTGGATTTAATTCTACTTTAGTAGAATTACCAGAAACAACATCTGAGAAAGCATTATTAAAAATCATTCAAGACTTGAACGTAAATAATGATATTGACGGGTTTATTGTTCAGTTACCCTTACCTAAACACATCGATGAGCAAAAAGTATTAAATGCTGTAAATCCAGCTAAAGATGTTGATGGATTTCATCCTGAAAATTTTGGCCGAATGGCATTAGAGATGGAATCTTTTATTCCTGCAACTCCTTATGGTATTTTACAATTGCTAGAACGTTATCAAGTATTGACTAAAGGGAAACACACGGTCGTCATCGGAAGAAGTCATATAGTAGGTCGTCCAATGAGTATTCTAATGAGTCAGAAAGGGCCGGCAGGAAACAGTACCGTAACTTTAACGCATAGTCATACTAAAGACCTTTCAGAAATCACAAAACAAGCAGATATCATTATTGTTGCCCTAGGAGTTCCAGAATTTTTAAAAGCAGGTATGGTAAAAGATGGTGTCGTGATCGTTGATGTTGGAATAAGTCGTGTACCTGATGTTTCTAATCCTAGAGGGTATGTCATAAAAGGAGATGTAGCATTTGATGAGGTAAGCAAAAAGGCTTCATTTATCACACCTGTTCCAGGAGGTGTTGGGCCAATGACCATTGCTATGTTATTAAAAAACACTTTGATTGCACGTAAACGAAATGCTTAAACTTTTTTATCTACATATTCTATTTTATACATTTTCAGTATTATAAAAAATAAAGAAATTGTTATTGGTCCAAAAATAAGACCAATAAATCCAAAAAGAGGAATTCCAATAATGACTCCAATTAATGTTATTAATGGATGAACGTCATCCATTTTTTTTAGAACATACAACCTAATTATATTATCGGTTGAGCCAACAACGACTAAACCATAGATTAGGATTCCATATGCAGCATACTCATTTCCACTAGCCAATGTTATTAGAAACACGGGTATAATACCAACAAGTGTACCTACAAAGGGTATCATCGATCCAATAACGATAATTACAAACCAGAATAAGGGGTTTTCTATTCCAAAAATTAAAAAACCTATAAGTGCAACTATTCCTTGTGCAAAAGCTACTATAGGTATTCCAAGCGCATTTGAGCGAATCATTTTACTGCTTTCTTTTACTAGCGTTTTTATATGTTGCTCTGAAAAAGGTCCGTAATTATAAATGCTTTTTTTCAACTGCTTGGGTTTTGTAAGCATAAAATATAGTAGAAAATACATAATTGAGATTGCTATAAGAAGTTCAAAAGTACTACCAATTAATACTTTTGCATTTTCACCTACCCAAGAAGTTCCTCCTGCAACATCTAAATCTTTATAAAAATCATGACCCAAAGTTTTTTCAAATTCTATGATATGCTTTTGTAAGGCTGAAAATAATTTCTCTGCATTAGAAACTGCATTGTCGAGTTTATTACTCAACATCAAGGTGATGCCAAATATTGGGAATAAAACTCCTACAAAGGAGAGGAACATTAAAAAGGATGCCGCTAAAGAAGTTTTCCAGCCTTTAGCCCTAAGTATTTTCATGGGTTTTTTTAATAAAATATATAGCGTTATTGCTCCTAAAAAACCAGACAAGTAGGGTAATAATTCATAAAATATTAAAGAACCCACTATACCTAGTACTACAATAATAATAATTTGTCTAATAATTTTTGAAGGGACTGCTTCCATATTATATTTTTAAATAATTGATACTTACTGTTGCAAGTTCGTTATTTGGAAATTTAGAAAAATGTTTTTGATCTATATTCATTCCAATTTCACTTAATACCTCCTGAAATACATCTAATTCTAATATATACTGATCTGAAAAACCATGAGTGGCATCGTATGCAGTAGCTGCTGTCAAGCCTAGGTTTGCAGATGTAATACTTGGGTTGATAGTGTGAAGTTCAATTAATAATAAACCGAATTTCTTTACATAAGGTGCCCATTTTTCAAAATGCTCCTTTAAATTTTGTTCTACTAAAGAATTGTTCAATCTTTTTCCAGTATGTGCAAAAGCACCTTGTGATTTGCTAATTCTGTTTGCTTCTAGTTGATTTGGATGTGACCAAGGGCGATTGTGATCTAAAAAGGTTCTTACATTTAACAAGTCACTTAATTTAATGTTATAATTGGTGTAAATGTCTTCTTGTAGTTGTTTTGGATTTCCAATATCTCCCCAAATCACTTTTGCCCAAATATCTGCTTTTACAAGATTTGAACGAGTTGCTCTTAAGGCAGCTTTGTTATAATCTGCACCAACTAAAAAGAGGGGATACTCTTCTAATAAAGCTCCGCGTTTTGTTCTTTGCTCTATGACTTCAAATAAATGAATAAGAAAAGCACCATTACCACAGCCCATATCTAAAACACCTTTAGGTTGTTCTTCAATTGGTTTATTAAATAAAGTAATAATAATTTCATCTATTTTTTTAAAATAAGCAGAATGTGCTCCTCCACTTCCCCAAACATTCATCTCTCTATCCACATGAGTTTCTCCTGAATCTGGAATAGAACTGCCTAACACATTTGCATCACCAAACATCAACTCTTTTGCTCTTCTAAATGTCGGAATATAAGAAACGGTTACTCCATATGCTGATGACCTTCTAGCAAAAAAGAATCCTTTGTTGGTGAATTTATAATGCTCTTTACTTTTAGTAAACCAACCTAAATAATATAAGAAATTTAATATTTTAGAAAAACTTTCTGGGTCTTCATGAAACTCTTCTGCACTAAAGGAAGCTTCCATAAAATATTTATGAAACATTCCATCCATACCTAAAAATACAATTAAAGGTCCAACTAAAATACCTTCCATATGACTTTTAATTTGTTTTTGTATTTCTAGTTCTATTGGATTGTTTGAAGTTGGTTCGTATTTTTTATTTTTATAATTTACAAAGATTCTATTAATAATTGAAACTTGATTCTTATCTAAACTTCTTGGATGAAATTCTTTAGAGGTTTTTAAAAAATGAACCACATCTTCGTATAAGACAAAATGCTTAAAAGCTATTTTACTTTTATTATTTTGAGAGATAGTAACTGTATTTTTTAAATTGTCTACATCATAATTAAGCCAACCTTGAGAGGCTAACATTCTTAGACCCACGTTCAGGTAACCTTCGTTTGCATTGAATTTTTTAGAGATTTCAGAAAGAAGAAAATGTTGTTTTTTTAAAATAAAATCCAAGACTCCTTTTTCTCTTAATGAAAAAGCGATTGGACCAACAGCAATACCATCTAAATGTCTGAATAACTCTTCGCGGTATTTGTTTTTTTCTTCCTTACTAAGCATTAATTTAAACAATTTTAAACAGCCCATGTAAATGTAGAGAAAAAACAAATAATAATAATAAAACTTAAATTAAAAAAAAATAAACACTAGGGTTGATGTCAATTTATTTATTTTTTTAGTTACTTTTTTTTTAAAGGTCATCAATTTTCCATGATAACATAAAATATTTAATTTTTGCTTCGTTTGGAATATTCGTAGCATCAATGACTAAATTCGGATTGTAACGAAAATTTTCAGGAAGCTCTTTTTTATCAATATTAATAAATAGATCACTGTCTTTTAAGATAATAAGCACAGTGCTTAATGTAGTTTCAATATTAGCGATTTCATAATTCTCTTTTATGTCTTTAAAAGTACTGTTAATATTTAATCCTTTTACCGTTTTGTACCGATCATCAAAAAATTGAAAATTTTCTATTAATGCATCTGGATCATAATTATTTGCAGGAGATATAAGTAATAACTTTTTACCGCTTTTTTCATAAATTACTAATTCACCAAAAGACGATGATTGATTTTGTCTAGGGCTTAGTCTAACAATAGAATCCATAGCGAAAATAGAATCTACTTGTTTTATTTTCATTCCGATGGTTAAATTACCCACCGCCTTGTTTGAAATTAAAAATGGATTTCTTTCTTTAGTGCATTGAACAAACAAAAAAATCACTAGTCCTGTTAAAAATATTTTTTTAATCATTTTATTCGGTTATTTAATTTAGATACCAAAACTACTAAAATCGAATTTGTATTTTATCAATTTTTATTAAATTATTAGGATACATTTTTTTTTAATTTCTACCTTTGCTGCAATGCAAAAAGAAATTAAAGAGTTAGTTCGTAAAGGTGAAATGCTTCCTTTAATGGAAGAGTTTTACACCATACAAGGAGAAGGTTATCATAAAGGTACAGCCGCTTATTTTGTAAGAATTGGTGGTTGCGATGTGGGTTGTCATTGGTGTGATGTAAAGGAAAGTTGGAATGCAGATCTGCATCCCCCAACAAATACACAACTTATTGCAGATAATGCCGCTACTTATTCTAATACAGTGGTGGTAACAGGAGGTGAGCCTTTAACTTGGGATATGAATCACTTAACTTCTTTATTTAAAGAAAAAGAAATGCAAGTGCATATCGAAACTTCTGGAGCCTATAAGTTATCAGGCACTTGGGATTGGATTTGCTTGTCGCCTAAAAAAATAAAACTTCCAAAAGAAGAAATATATCAATTTGCTAATGAGCTTAAAATGATTGTTTATAATAAGGCAGATTTTAAGTTTGCTGAAGAACAAGCAGCTAAAGTAAATGATCATTGTATTTTGTATTTTCAGCCAGAGTGGAGTAAGAGAGATCAGATGATTCCAATAATTGTGGACTATGTTATGAAAAACCCTAAATGGAAAGTTTCCTTGCAAACTCATAAATATCTAAATATACCATAAAAAAAGCCTTGTGAAATCAAGGCTTTTTTAGTTCAAAAAGATAAAATCATTTTGTGAATGGTACAGAAACTCTAAGAGTGTCCCATCCTATATGCATGATAACGTTGCCATCTTCGCCATCAAAAACTATCGAGAAAGCTTCTAAAGAATCACTAACATAAGTCGTTGGAACTGTAATGCGAGCTACATCATTTTTCTCATTATAATAATAGGATCCCCAAGTGTTTAGATCTGAATTTAAAATAATTGTCCATTCTTTTTCTCCTGGTATCGTTAATAAAGAATAGCTACCTGCTTTTATTTTTGTTCCGTTTAAGTTAAAATCTTTATATAAAACTAATTCAGGAGCTTCGTTAGCGCCAGTTCTCCAAACTTCTCCATTTGGTGCTAATTTACTTAACTCTCTGCTTTTTAGTTGAGGTCTACTGTAAATTACTTTCATTTGTTTGTTAGCTTCTTTGTAACTAGTTGGAAAAGCAGCTGAATCCATCGGGCTTTTGTCTAATTTTCTAAATTCTTGCGCGTTTACTGAACTTCCTATTGCTATTAATATTGCAAATAATAGTGTTGAGATAGTGTTACTTTTTTTCATGTGGTTTGTTTTTATTAACGATGGTAAAAATAATTTCATTTTTTTAATTATTAATAAAATTTGTTAAAATTATGGTTACTAATTCGTGAATAAAATTAAAACTTATGTTTTTTTAAAGAGTTCAGGTAAAAGTTTAAGGTTGAAATTTAGTTTTTAAGCACTTTTTAGTTTCTTTCTTAAATCACAACACTTTTAAAAACTATGGAATGTGTTTTAAGTTGTTTTTTAAGCCTTTTAAGCGTGTTTTAAGAAATCAACAAAAAGTTAATAAGTACCTGAAAAATGGTTTTTGATGCTTTAAATAAAGAAAGGGAAAGAGTATATTTGTTTTAATTCAAAGTAGAATTAGTAAAATTCTTATGAGTTTATAAATTAACATTATTTAATTATTTTATATGAGTGAAGAACAAAAAAAAGGAAATTACGGTGCTGATAGTATTCAGGCGTTAGAAGGAATGGAGCATGTGCGTATGAGACCTTCTATGTATATAGGAGATGTTGGAGTACGAGGATTGCATCATTTGGTGTATGAGGTAGTAGATAACTCAATAGATGAAGCAATGGGGGGGCATTGTGATACTATTGATGTACTCATTAATGATAATAATTCTATTTCAGTAAAGGATAATGGTCGTGGAATTCCTGTTGATATTCATAAAAAAGAAGGAGTTTCTGCTTTAGAGGTAGTAATGACCAAAATTGGTGCAGGTGGAAAATTTGATAAAGATTCTTATAAAGTTTCTGGTGGTCTACACGGAGTAGGTGTTTCAGTGGTAAATGCACTTTCTGTAAATTTAAAAGCAGTTGTCCATCGGGAAGGTAAAATTTATGAGCAGGAATATGAACGTGGAAAAACGATGTATCCTGTCAAACAAGTTGGTGAAACAGATTTTAGAGGAACGGTTGTAACTTTTAGTGCAGATCCAGAGATATTTAAACAAACTACAGAATATAGTTACGAAACGTTGTCTAATAGATTGCGAGAATTGTCATTTCTTAACAAGGGTGTTACGCTTTCGATAATCGATAAAAGAGAGAAAGATGAAAAAGGAGAATTTCTTGCGGAAACTTTTAAAAGTGAAGAAGGACTTAAAGAATTTATTCGCTTTTTAGATGAAACACGTGAACCAGTAATTGGTAACGTGATACACATGGAAGGAGAAAAAAATGGAATCCCTGTTGAGGTTGCCATGATATATAATACTTCTTACAGCGAAAACCTGCATTCTTATGTAAATAACATTAATACGCATGAAGGTGGGACACATCTTTCTGGGTTTAGACGAGGGCTAACCCATACACTTAAAAAGTATGCCGATGCCTCAGGAATGTTAACTAAGCTAAAGTTTGATATTGCCGGTGATGATTTTAGAGAAGGCTTAACAGCCATCATTTCAGTAAAAGTTGGGGAACCTCAATTTGAAGGACAAACAAAAACAAAGTTAGGAAATAGAGAGGTTTCTGCTGCGGTAAGTCAATCGGTTTCCGAAATGTTAGAAAATTACCTTGAAGAAAACCCTAACGATGCCAAAACTATTGTACAGAAAGTAATTCTTGCTGCACAAGCTAGACACGCTGCCAATAAAGCTCGAGATATGGTACAGCGTAAAACTGTTATGAGTATTGGAGGTTTGCCAGGAAAATTATCTGATTGTTCTGAACAAGATCCAGCTATTTGTGAAGTATTTCTTGTTGAGGGAGATTCGGCGGGTGGTACAGCAAAGCAAGGTCGTGACCGTAATTTTCAAGCAATTTTACCTTTAAGAGGTAAGATTTTAAATGTTGAAAAAGCAATGCAACATAAGGTTTTTGAAAACGAAGAGATTCGAAATATATTCACAGCCTTAGGAGTGACAATTGGAACAGAAGAAGATAGCAAAGCATTAAATATAGAGAAATTACGATATAATAAAGTAGTAATCATGTGTGATGCCGATGTAGATGGTAGTCATATTGAAACTTTAATTCTTACTTTTTTCTTTAGGTATATGAAAGAATTAATTGAAAATGGTCATGTTTATATAGCAACTCCTCCATTATACTTAGTAAGAAAAGGAGCAAAGAAAAAGTATGCTTGGAGTGATGAAGAACGAGAAGAAATACAAAAAGATTTTGGAGATGGTTGTAAAATACAACGTTATAAAGGTCTTGGAGAAATGAATGCTATTCAACTTTGGGATACTACTATGAAACCAGAATCTAGAACACTCCGTCAAATAGTTATTGAAAATGGTGCAGAAGTAGATCGTGTATTTTCTATGTTAATGGGAGATGAGGTGCCGCCTCGTAGAGAATTTATTGAGAAAAATGCAAAATACGCAAACATTGATGCTTAAAAAGAATAAATAATAGTTAAAGTATTTTTTTTACTTTATGTTTTTACTGTTTTAATAACTAAATTTAAGCTATATAATTGTATTTTCGCACCTTTCTATCAATAAGGTAGAATTTGATTAAAAAATATATAAAACTATGAAAATTACTATTGTAGGAGCAGGTGCGGTTGGTGCAAGTTGCGCTGAGTATATTGCTATCAAAGATTTTGCAAGTGAAGTTGTTATTTTAGATATCAAAGAAGGATTTGCGGAAGGAAAAGCTATGGATTTGATGCAAACAGCATCATTAAATGGATTTGATACAAAAATTGTTGGTGTTTCTAACGATTATTCGAAAACTGCAGGAAGTGATATCGTAGTTATTACAAGTGGTATTCCTAGAAAACCAGGAATGACACGTGAAGAATTAATAGGTATTAATGCCGGTATTGTAAAGTCGGTTTCTTCAAATTTAATTGAACATTCACCAAATACCATTATTATAGTAGTTAGTAATCCTATGGATACAATGACATATTTAGTTCATAAAAATTCAGGTTTGCCAAAGCATCGAATTATCGGAATGGGTGGAGCTCTAGATAGTGCAAGATTTAAATACAGATTGGCTGAAGCTTTAGAAGCGCCTATTAGTGATGTAGATGGTATGGTAATTGGCGGTCATAGTGATGCAGGTATGGTGCCTTTAACTAGAATGGCAACTAGAAACAGTGTGCCAGTATCAAAATTTATTTCTGAAGAAAGATTAAATCAGGTTATGGAGGATACTAAAGTTGGTGGTGGTACCTTAACTAAACTATTAGGAACTTCGGCTTGGTATGCTCCAGGAGCTGCAGTTTCAGGATTGGTGCAAGCCATTGCTTGTGACCAAAAGAAAATGTTTCCCTGTTCTGTTTTGCTAGAAGGAGAATATGGATTAAATGATATTTGTATTGGTGTACCTGTTATTCTTGGACGTAATGGTATTGATAGTGTTGTTGAATTAGATTTAACTGATGCCGAAAAAGAACATATGTCAAGAAGCGCAGAAGGAGTTAGAAAAACGAATGGTTTATTAGCGTTCTAATATTTAACTCTTAATAAGATTATTTTTATATTTGGCAAATGAAACCAAAATGGTACTTAAGTATATTTATATTAATTGTCGCTTTTTTAGGAGCTGGTCTTCAACAGTTTTCTGCACCTAATCAAGAAATTGTATTGCAGTTTGAAGATAAAGAAATCTCTTTAGTTGAAACTGAAAATATAATTGCAAATATAAAAAAACAACTGCAGGACATTGGAGTTGAAAAGATACAAGTTTATAAAGGAGCTAACGGAGTTTTAAAGATCTCTTATTTTAGTGAAATTGATGTTGTTTCCATAAAAAAAATATTTTCAAAAGAAAAAGCTTTAAAGCTGAGTTATTCCTTATTAGATTTTGAAGAAGGATCTACCAAAATGCCTTCTAAAAATAAATCAAATATCTATCAACTTGATGTATTTGAAATTCAAAAGAGTAATGGAAATGAAGGAGATTCAAATGGTTTAGTCCTAGAGTTATTACCTGAGAATGATCGTTCTTTTAATCATGATGTTTATTATTCTACTTTAGTAAATGAGCTTCGTTTTAAAAACGAAATTGAAAAGGTAGCCTATATTATATATAGCAATAGATTCATTGAAATTGATAATTCTTACTATAAAACTCCAGAAGTTAGAGCGGGTCCAGTTCTTATTTAATGACTCGAAGAGTTTTTATTAATAAAGCTTAAAAAATAATCAGATTTAATATCATTAAAAATAATTGTCAGATTATGCGGTAAATTCTATATTTGCTCGTTTTAAAAAATTTGACACAAAAAAATAAAAGAATGCAAAACAAAGGACTAATTAAAGTATTTGCAATAGTGTTTGGTTTGGTAAGTTTATACCAACTATCATTTACCTATATCGCAAATAGTGTAGAGGATGAAGCAAAAACCTTTGCTAACGCAAAGTTTCCTGCTAATGAGCCAGAAAAAAGAAATTTAGCGGAAGCTAGTTATTTAGATTCTCTTGGAACTATTCCAGTGGTATCCGTAGGTCCAATTATAATAGATTATAACACGGCTAAAGGAAAAGAACTTAATAAAGGTTTAGATTTAAAAGGGGGTATTAATGTAATTCTTCAAGTATCGGTAAAAGATATCTTAAAAGGATTAGCAAACGATACAAAGGATACTGCTTTTAATCTAGCTTTAGATAATGCATTTATTCTTCAAAAAGAATCTCAAGATACTTATTTAGAGTCTTTCTTTATTGCTTTTGATGCACTTCCAGGAGAAAATTTATTAGCTTCTCCAGATATTTTCTTTAACAAAAATTTAGAAGATGATATCAACGCATCAATGACAAACAATGATGTTTATCCTGTAATCGAACGTAAAATTGACGAATCTATTACAGCTGCTTTTGAAGTATTAAGAAAACGTATCGATAAGTTTGGTGTTGCTCAGCCAAACATTCAGCGAATTGGAAAATCTGCACGTATTTTAGTAGAACTACCAGGAGCTAAAGATGTAGAGCGTGTAAAAAAATTATTACAAAGTACTGCTCAGTTAGAGTTTTGGGGAGTTTATAAAATTGACGAATTACAAGGTTTTTTAGTTACAGCAGATTCGAAATTAGCAGAAATTTATAAAACTGAAGAGCCAGAAATAGAAGGAGATGTTAAAGGTTCTAAAGACACAGAATCTAGTGTCGTTGATGATTTAATAGGAGGAGAAGATGTAAATGATTCTATTGCTGATGCATTAAGAGAAAGACCATTATTAAGTAAAATGCTGTATCCTGGACAAACTGGAAGACCAGAATTAGGAACCTTCATGCTTAAAGATACTGCTGCAATAAATGGCTATTTAAAAATACCTCAAGTAAGATCATTGCTTAGCGAAGATCAACGTTATGCAAAATTTGTATGGGGAATTGCAACTGATAACAAAGAATTAGGAGAGGAAGTTATTACGCTTTACGCTATAAAATCGAATAGAGATAAAACACCGCCATTGGCTGGAGGAGTTGTTGTAGATGCAATTCAAACATACGATCAATTAGGTAGAGTTGTTGTTAGTATGCAAATGAATGCAAGAGGATCAAGAGTTTGGGAACAAATGACGGGGGAAGCTTTTAACAATCAAACACAAATAGCTATTGTATTAGATGATATTGTTTATTCTGCACCAGGGGTAACAAGTGGGCCAATTGCAGGTGGTAGAAGTCAGATTTCTGGTGATTTTAATATTACTGAAGGTCAAGATTTAGCCAATGTTTTAAGAGCTGGTAAATTACCAGCTTCTGCTGAGATTATTCAAGGAGAGATAGTTGGGCCAACATTAGGTCAAGAAGCCATTGATAGTGGGGTCTTCTCATTTGTGTTAGCACTAATTTTTGTTTTGATTTGGATGGTATTTTATTATGGTAAATCAGGTGCTTTTGCAGATGTTGCCTTAGTAGTTAATATTATATTTATTTTTGGAATCCTAGCTGGATTAGGAGCGGTATTAACACTCCCTGGAATTGCGGGTATTATATTAACGATTGGTATTTCGGTTGATGCGAACGTTCTTATTTTCGAGCGTATTAAAGAAGAACTTGCAAAAGGGAAAGTTCAAAAAGATGCTATTAGCGATGGATTTAATAATGCATTGTCATCAATTTTAGATGCGAATATTACAACAGGTTTAACTGGTTTTATATTGTTAATGTTTGGAACAGGACCCATCCAAGGTTTCGCAACTACCTTGTTAATAGGTATTGCAACGTCATTATTTACTGCAATTTTTATCACAAGATTATTTATTGATAGTTATATGAGAAATGGAAAGTCATTAACTTGTGCAACGTCATTAACTAAAAATATTCTAACAAAAAACAATTTTGATTTTTTAAGAAGAAGAAAAATTTCTTATATATTTTCAGGCTTGTTAATTGCTATTAGTTTAGTTTCATTAGTAACAGTTGGTTTAAATCAAGGTGTCGATTTTGTAGGTGGTAGAACTTATACAGTACGTTTTGATAGAGATGTAAATTCAACACAAGTTGAAGCGGATTTAATTGAAGTATTTGGTTCTGCAGAAGCAAAAACATATGGGGGTAGTAATCAATTAAAGATTACGACTAAATATAAAGTTGATGAATCAGGGTCTGTCGTTGATGAAGAAATTGAACAAATGTTGTTTGAAGGTTTAAAACCTAACCTTCCTGATGGATTTACCTATGATCAATATATTGGTGATGCTGATAATAAACTTGCTGGTAGAATGGAATCTTATAAAGTAAGTCCAACTATTGCCGATGATATTAAAAAAGCATCTTTCTGGGTAGTATTAGGATCTTTAGTAGTTGTATTCCTTTATATACTATTGCGTTTTAGAAGATGGCAATTTAGTTTAGGTGCCGTAGTTGCGGTTTTCCATGATGTATTAATTGTGTTGGGAATTTTTTCATTAACCTATAGGTTTATGCCTTTTAATATGGAGATTGGACAATCATTTATCGCTGCGATACTTACTGTTATTGGTTATTCGTTGAATGATACCGTGGTAGTATTCGATAGAATTCGTGAATACTTTAACGAACATCCATCTTGGAAAATGTCTAAAGTAATTGATAGTGCCTTAAATAGTACGTTAAGTCGTACATTAAATACTTCATTAACTACCTTAATAGTATTGATTTCTATCTTTATATTTGGAGCAGAATCTATTAGAGGATTGATCTTTGCATTAATAGTTGGTGTTTTAGTAGGTACTTATTCATCCTTATTTATTGCAACCCCTGTATTCTTTGATTCAGTTAAGAAAAAAGGAATTGATTTATCAGATAAAAAAGAAGAAGTAAAATAATTGTCTTCTTTTACCTAACTCTTACTAAATAATCGATACAGATTATTAGACAAAAATAATTAAACACTTCCAAATAATTTTTGGAAGTGTTTTTTCTTTTATAGGTGCTCATTGTTGTTTTATTTTTTTGTTTATTTGATTTGTTTTAACATATAATTTGAATAATATGGTCATCTATTTTTGTAAGACATCTTCACGCAATTTATTGAACAAGTTGTAATTTAAAAGACATCGAATAGTCTTTTTGAGTTCGCTTTATATAGCGCCTTTCTTCTTGGCTTTCTATTAGGATTTTTTTTGAGTATTGCTAATGTGAAAAAAGCATTTTGTAAAGGGATAAATCTATAAATGCATCCTAGTTAGAGAAGAAAAATGATTGTATTTATTATGAGCTTCTATAGGGTAGTTCAATCATTAACGATGCAGATATTTAGATTTTATTAAAAAAATTATTGATATATATAAATAAGGCCTTATATTAAGAATTACTAGATTAGTTTATGCTTAAAATAGGCATAAAAAATCCTCTTATAAATTATAACAGGATTTTTAACTATTTTAGAATACGTATTCTTTAACTATTCATAGAAATTAAAAACTCTTCGTTGTTTCTAGTGTTTTTAATTCTATCGTTGATAAACTCCATAGCTTCAACAGGGTTCATATCAGCAAGGTATTTACGTAATACCCACATACGTTGAATTACATTTTCACCTAACAGTAAATCGTCTCTACGAGTACTTGAAGAAGTAAGATCAATTGCTGGGAAAATTCTACGATTAGATATTTTTCTATCCAATTGTAGTTCCATGTTACCAGTTCCTTTAAATTCTTCGAAAATCACTTCATCCATTTTAGAACCTGTTTCTGTAAGAGCTGTTGCAATAATACTTAATGAGCCACCGTCTTCAATATTTCGAGCAGCTCCAAAGAAACGTTTTGGTTTGTGCAATGCATTAGCATCAACACCACCACTTAATATTTTTCCACTTGCAGGTTGTACGGTATTATACGCTCTTGCTAAACGGGTAATTGAATCCAATAGAATAACTACATCATGACCACATTCTACCAAGCGTTTAGCTTTTTCTAAAACAAGATTCGCTATCCTAACGTGTTCTGTCGCTTCTTTATCAAAAGTTGAAGCAACTACTTCGCCACGAACATTACGTTGCATATCGGTAACCTCTTCAGGTCGTTCGTCAATTAAAAGTATAATTTGGTATACCTCAGGATGATTTGCAGCAATTGCATTAGCAACATCCTTTAATAACATTGTTTTCCCTGTCTTTGGCTGAGAAACAATCATACCACGTTGCCCTTTTCCGATAGGAGCAAACATATCAATTATACGAGTAGAAATACTTGATTGTCTATCTGCTAAATTAAATTTTTCTTGTGGGAATAACGGCGTTAAATGCTCAAATGCAACTCGATCACGAACTACATCAGGAATTTGTCCATTAATTTTATTCACTTTAATAAGTGGAAAATATTTTTCACCTTGTTTTGGAGGTCTTACTTGTCCTAAAACAGTATCTCCAGTTTTTAATCCAAATAAACGTATTTGAGATTGTGAAACATAAATATCATCCGGAGATGATAAATAATTATAATCACTAGAACGTAAAAAACCATAGCCATCTTGCATGATATCTAAAACACATTCACTTTCTATAATACCATCAAATTCAAAGTCGGGTTGGCGATACCTATTTCGATTGTCTTTATTGCCATCCTTACCTCTATGTTGATTGGGATTGTTGATTTCTCTTTTATTATTCTGATTGTTATGTCTAGGTTTTTGCTCCGTTTTTTGACGCTTATCATCATCAATAGTTTTATGCTGCTGAGGTTGCTTGGTTTTTTGAACTTGAGTTTTTAAACGCTTATCATCATCAGTAGTTTTATGCTGCTGTGGTTGATTCTGTTTTTGAATTTGATTTTTTTGATTGCGATTATCATCTCTAGGAGTGCGAGGTCGAATTACTCTTTTTGGAGCTGTTCTTTGCGTTTGTTCTCCGGTATTTACAGAAGCTTTCTTTTTTTCTGGAGTTTCTTGTTGTGTAACAACAACCTCTGTTTTTACTTCTTTTATAACAGCTTTTACTGTGGAAGGATTTGCGGCTTGGTGGTCCAATATTTTATACACCAAATCTAATTTTTTTAAGCTACGGAATTTTGGTACTCCTGAAGCTCTAGCAATTTCCTGAAGCTCAGGTAATAACTTTGCTTTTAATTCTGAAATTTCAAACATTTAAATATATATGATTTATTTGATACTATTGAGTATTACTGAATGTAATTTTTTTTGAAAATTTTATCGAAGACTAAGTAACCTCTGTTGAATTGGTTACGTATTGATATTGCAATTATACAACAATAATATTTAAATGCATTTAATTTTTATAAAAAGATAGTGTATTTTTGTTTTAAGAATAGAAGAGATATATGTTACAAAGAATACAAACTGTTTATTTATTAATTTCTGCTTTTATTATAGGAGGGTTCTATTTGTGGTTTCCAATAATTAAATCTGAAAACGGTTTGGTCATCATTAGTAACAACGAACCATTAAATTTAGGTCTTATTTTTGGATCAATTTTATTGACTTTACTATCTATATTAAACTTTAAAAAACGCCAATTACAATTAGTAATTAACCGTTTAAATATCATATTAAATTTTTTACTACAGGGAGTTTTCGTATACAGATCACAAACGCTATCAGGAGAGACATTATTTTCAGAGAAGGGTATTGGGGTTTTATTTCCTATTATTTCTATCGTTTTTTTAGTCATGGCCAATAAGGCCATAAAAAAGGATGAAGACCTCGTAAAATCTTTGGATCGGTTGCGCTAAACAACATATCTTAATATATTAGTGCAAAACCCAAAAAGAATGCCATCTTTTAGGATTTTTGTTTTGGAAGGGTTTTTTATTTTATTGTTGTCTTATATTAATAAAGTTTGATTATTTAGGACGAGACGTTGCGTTTTGTTTCTATTACCTCTAAGTTTTTTATTTTATCTTTATCAATTTCAAATCGCAACATGGTTCTTACTTTATGAAATCCGTGTGTGCCAATAGCCCCAGGATTCATATGTAGTAATCCAATCTTTTTATCATTCATTACTTTTAAAATATGGGAATGTCCAGTTATAAACAGTTTTGGAGGATTGGTTTTAATTTCTTCTCTTAAACTGGGATTGTACCTTCCGGGATAACCTCCTATGTGTGTGATCCAAACAGTTACTTCTTCACATAAAAAACGATTGTGTAATGGAAATTCACTGCGAGCTTCTGCGTTATCAATGTTTCCGTAAACTGCTTTTAAAGGCTTTAATTTTTTAATAGCATCTGTAACTTTTAAATCTCCAATATCTCCAGCATGCCATACTTCATCTGCCAGATTCACATACTTTATTATAGTATCGTCTAAATAACTATGAGTATCTGAAAGTAATAGGATTTTTTTCATATTTAATTTAAAAATAATTTATTAAGGGAACCTAAACTTAAGTTGGAAAGAATTCACTTTGTATCTTTGATTTTTCAAAAATACAAGATTCATTGCGATATTTTATAGAACTAGCATATAATGGAAAAAACTATCACGGTTGGCAAATTCAGCCTGATGCCATTACCGTACAAGAAGTTTTAGAGAATGCTTTGTCAATACTATTAAGAAAGAAAATTCAAGTAATGGGAGCTGGAAGAACTGATGCTGGAGTACATGCAAAACAGTTGTTTGCTCATTTTGATATGGAAATGATTGAGTCAATATCAGATTTAATATTCAAATTAAATTCTTTTCTACCAAAAGATATTTCTGTACAAAACATTTTTCCTGTTAAGGAAGATGCGCATGCTCGTTTTGATGCTTTAGAAAGAAAATATGAATATTTTATTTCATTGCAAAAAAATCCTTTTTCAAATGATTTCACACATTTTATTCGTCATAAACCCAATATAGACTTAATGAATGCCGCTGCTAATGTGTTGTTGAGCTATAAGGATTTTCAATGTTTTTCTCGTTCTAATACCGATGTAAAAACGTATAATTGTGATGTGAAAGAAGCGTATTGGAAAGTTGAAAATTCACAATTGATTTTTACAATTAAAGCAGATCGTTTTTTAAGAAATATGGTGAGGGCAATTGTAGGAACCTTATTAGATATAGGATTTGAAAAAACATCTATATTGCAATTTCATGAAATACTAAAAAGTAAGGATAGGGTTAAAGCAGGTTCTTCTGCTCCTGCAAAGGGACTTTATTTAACTAAAATTGTATATCCAGAACAATTAAAAAATTAATTTAAATAAAATTCCTGTCTTAGCAGGGAGCTAGTATGTCAGATTCGGGGAAAGCATTCGATTTAAAACTCTTTAAAAGATTATTAGGGCACACTAATTATTATCGAGGTACATTTATATATGTTGCTTTTGCTGCTATGGCAATGTCAGTTTTAGGAGTGTTGCGTCCATTGATAATGCAAAAGGCGATTGATGAGTCTATTGTTCCTAAGGATATAGAAAATCTTGTTTTCTATATTTCGTTAATGATTGGAGTATTAATTTTAGAGGTCATATTTATGTTGACTTTTATTTATTTCACCAATTGGTTAGGGCAAAGTGTTATTAGGGATATACGGGTAAAGCTTTTTAAATTAATGTTAAGTTTTAAGTTAAAATATTACGATACTAATGCGGTAGGAAGATTAACAACAAGAGCAGTTAATGATATAGAAACTATTTCGAGTATTTTTAGTCAAGGGTTATTTGTGATGATAGCTGACTTGCTTAAAATGATTGTAATATTAGGTGTTATGCTTTATAAAAGCTGGCAATTAACATTAATTGTAATATCTATTTTGCCAATAATATTATATGCAACAAGAGTTTTCCAGAGAGCAATGAAAGTTGCTTTTGAAGAAGTTCGAGCTCAGGTTGCGAATTTAAATTCTTTTGTTCAAGAACGTATAACAGGTATGAAAATAGTTCAGATTTTTACGCGTGAAAAAACGGAATATAAAGAGTTTAAAGAAATAAATGAAAAGCATAAAAGAGCTTGGATTAAAACAGTATGGTACAATTCTATATTTTTTCCAATTGCAGAAATGGCATCCTCTGTAGCGATTGGGTTAGTTGTTTGGTATGGTGGCCTTAATGTAGCTGAAGGTGGCATCATAACACTTGGTGCTATTGTGGCATTTATCGAGTTATCTCAGATGTTATTTAGGCCATTACGTCTAATAGCAGATAAGTTTAATACCCTGCAAATGGGTATGGTTTCTGCTCGTAGAGTATTTGATGTTTTGGATACCAAGTCTCATATAGACGATTCGGGAACTCTATTATTAGAAAATACAAAAGGCTCTATTGAATTTAAAAACGTTCGGTTTAGTTATATTGAAGAAGAGGAAATAATAAAAGACATTTCATTTAAAGTAGCTCCTGGAGAAACTGTTGCAATCGTTGGAGCAACTGGAGCTGGGAAATCGACTATTATTAATTTATTATCTCGTTTTTATGAAATCAATAGTGGTGTAATATTAGTAGATAATAAATCTATTAACGAGTATACTCTAAAATCATTGAGAAGCCATATCGCAGTGGTATTACAAGATGTTTTCTTATTTTCAGATTCCGTTTTAAATAATATTACTTTAAACGATACAGCTGTTTCAGAAGAAGAAGTGATGAATGCAGCAAAAAAAATTGGGATTCATAAATTTATTAGTTCTCTGCCTAATGCTTATTATTATAATGTTAAAGAAAGGGGCTTAATGTTATCTTCTGGTCAACGCCAGTTATTAGCTTTCTTAAGAGCGTATGTGAGTAATCCAAGTATTTTAATATTAGATGAAGCTACTTCCTCTGTAGATTCTTATTCAGAAGAAATGATACAAATTGCAACAGAGAAAATCACTAAAGGAAGAACTTCAATAATAATTGCCCATCGTTTGGCTACCATTAAAAAAGCAGATAAAATTATTGTAATGGATGCTGGAAAAATTTTAGAAATTGGCACTCATAAAGAATTGATTAGGAAAGAAAATGGGTATTATAAAAACTTATATGAGGTTCAGTTTTTTAAAAAAAGAAGCTAGCTAGAAAGATTTTAAATAGATCCTTGTTAAGATGATAAATCCTTTTCAAGCAATTCATTTAATTCTTCAATATCATCAAAAAGCACAAAATTACCATCCATAATATAGGATATTTGACCACTTTCTTCAGAAACGGTAATACAAACAGCATCTGTTTTTTCAGTAATACTAACTGCGGCTCTATGTCGCAATCCAAAACGTTCGGGAATCTCATTTTCATTAGTAACCGGTAGAATAACTCTTGTAGCAGTAATGACATTGTCTTCGATCAAAGTAGCTCCATCATGCAAAGGACTGTTTTTATAAAAAACACTTTCAATAATGGGTTGATTTATTTCAATAAACATTTTATCACCGGTGCTTTTAACAAAATCCAAGCTGTTATTTCGTTTAAAAACAATTAATGCTCCTGTTTTCGATTTACTCATTTTTTTGCAAGCTTGAGTAACTGCATCTATTGTTGAGATTAATTTTGAATCTGAAGTAGATCGAAATTGTTTTAAAAGCTTTTTACGAGCACTGAAATTGGTAGATCCTAACATTAATAAAAAACGTCTGATTTCTTGTTGAAAAACAACAACTAAAGCAACCATCCCTACTCCTAAAAACCCTCCAAGGATTTTACTAAGCATTTCCATTTCTAAAAGTTCGGTTACTTTCCAAATAGCATAAATGATTACGATACCAATAAAAATATTGATAGCAACAGTACCTTTTATTAATTTATAGATATAGTATAATAGAAATGCAACAAGGACAATGTCTATAATATCTATGATTCTTATGTCTAATAATTCCAATGAAATTCAGCTTTTTGTAAATGTAGTTTTTTATTAATGAAACTTCAAATTTTGTAATAGATTAATCGTTTCAAAAGCTTCTTTTACGTCATGCACCCGAAGTATGGAAGCGCCTTTTTGAATTGCTATAGCGTGTAGTGCAGTAGTTCCATTTAATGAATTGGCTGCTGTTGTTTTAATTTTTTTCTGAATCATTGATTTCCTTGAAATGCCAAGCAACAAAGGAACATTTAAATTCCTAAATAGTTCCAGATCATTTAAAAGTTCATAGTTTTGATCCAATGTTTTAGAAAATCCAAAACCAGGATCTGCTATTAAATCATTAATTCCAAAAGATAGTGCTTTAGCAATTCTTTCAGAAAAATAATAAAGAACTTCTTTTGTTAGGTCAGTATAATCGGTGTTTTTCATCATTAATTCTGGTGTTCCTCGCATATGCATCATCACATAAGGAACTTGATGATGAGCAATAATTTTAAACATATGATCGTCCAATTTTCCTGCAGAAATATCATTGATCAAAGAAGCGCCAGCAGAAATACTTTCATTTGCAACATTGCTTCTAAAAGTGTCTATTGATAAAAGGGTTTCAGGAAATTCATTTAAAAGAATTTTAATCACAGGTAGTACTCGATCTATTTCCTCCTTTTCTGATACAAATTGGGCTCCAGGTCTAGAGCTGTAAGCTCCTAGATCTAAAAATGTTGCTCCTTCTTGTAGCATTTGCTCAGCTTTAAGAAGAATTTCTTTTTCAGAGGTTAATTTTCCTCCATCATAAAACGAATCTGGTGTTAAATTTATAATGCCCATTACTTTGGGTGTTGATAAATCGATAAGGTTTCCTTTACAATTAATTGTTCTCAATTTTTTAAATTGATTTATTTAAGCGAAATTTACGGAAAATATTACAGACCTAATGGCAGATACTTCAAAACAATACAATAAAATAATAGAAACTTGTAAAAACTTGTTTATCAATAAAATGAAAGATTATGGAAGTGCTTGGCGAATACTCCGATTACCTTCTTTAACTGATCAAATATTTATTAAAACGCAGCGTATACGTGGATTGCAACAAAATGAAGTACAAAAAGTAGATGAGGGTCAAGTAAGTGAATTTATTGGTATTATTAACTATTCCATAATGGCATTAGTGCAATTAGAATTAGGTACTGTTGAACAACCTGATTTAGATATAGATGACGCTGTTAGTGAATACGATAAACATGTAAAAATTACCAAGCAATTAATGATGAATAAAAACCATGATTATGGAGAAGCTTGGAGAGATATGAGAGTGAGTTCTCTTACCGATTTAATATTACAAAAATTGCTTAGGGTAAAGCAGATAGAAGACAATGAAGGAAAAACATTAATATCTGAAGGTATTTTTGCCAATTACCAAGACATGATTAATTATGCGATTTTTGCGTTAATACTTTTAGAGGAAGAATAATACTTTTAGATTATAATATAAAATATCAAAGACTATAAATTTAGTCGCACAAAAAATGAATAAATGGATATTTCATATATCCGATTTAATAAAACAATTCAGATTTATGAAACAAATTGTAAACCTTTCCAGAATATTAGTTGGTGTTTTATTTATTATTAGCGGATTAATTAAGTTGAACGACCCAGTTGGATTCTCATTTAAGTTAAAAGAATATTTTGCTCCAGAGGTACTTAATTTGGAACTTTTTATTCCATTTGCTTTATTGATTGCCTTTTTTGTTGTCATTTTTGAAGTGATGTTGGGAGTAATGCTTCTTTTGGGATACGCTAAAAGATTCACGATTTGGAGTTCATTATTAATGATTATCTTTTTTACATTCCTAACTTTTTATTCGGCCTATTATAATAAGGTTACCGATTGTGGTTGTTTTGGAGATGCCATTAAATTAAGACCTTGGGAGTCTTTCTCTAAAGATATTGTATTGTTAATTTTATTGCTAATTATATATTTTGGAAGAAACATTATTCAACCAATATTTACTGCAAATCTTCGCAAAATAATAGTTTATATTTCTTTTATTGCTTGTGGGGTTTTTGGTTATTATGTGTTGCAACATTTGCCGGTAATAGATTTTAGACCCTATAAAATTGGAGCGAATATAACGGAAGGTATGTCTTATCCTCCAAATGCTGCTCAGCCAATTTTTGAATACCGATGGACTTTTACTCATAATGGAGCAGAAAAAGTAATTATTACTAATGGAAATTTTCCAAAAGAAGAAGGGGAGTATACCTTAGAAACCATGATGATTCAGGAAGGTTACGAGCCTCCTATTCATGATTTTACCATGGAGCGTGATGGAGAAGATTTTTCTGCTGACCTTTTAGAACAAGATAATTTAATTGTTGTTATTTCCTATAGTATTAGTAATTCTGAAGTAGAAGGTTTTGTTAATATTAAAGAAGCAACTGATAAAGCTATAAAAAATGGGTATAAAGTTATTGGACTTTCTGCTTCTAGTCCAGGAGTAACCGAGGCTTTAACTAAAAAATATCAGTTAAACTTTGATTTCTATTTTTGTGATGAAACTGCTTTAAAAACAATAATTCGTAGTAATCCTTCTTTAATTGAATTGCAAAAAGGAACTATTGTGCAAAAATTGCACTGGAATGATGCTTCAAAATTAAAACTATCAAAAAATAATTAAACAAGCAGATATAGCTTATTCATCTTTTCTATCAAATCACCAAAACTTATACAAATTAATTGACACTTAAGAATCTAAAAATAAACGAACTTAGACTTAATGGCAGGGGTTTACAAGTGGGACACGTCCAGAAGGCTAAGGGAGTATATAAGACGCTACCGAATAACGATTGTTGACTAGTTGATTATGAGATTAAACTTTATAATGAGCAAATGAAATTATTTCCTGATATTTGCATTTGGGACATTGCCTAACAAACCTATAAATCGATTATATATCGGCTAACTATTTTATATATAACTCATAACTTAATGATAATTAATATTTTATATAATAAAAGAATATAGTGATTGGTTATTTACTACAAAAAATAGGTTATGCATTTTTTACTCTTTTTGGGGTCGTGACGGTTATTTTCTTATTGTTTAATATTCTTCCTGGTGATCCAGCTAGAATGATGTTAGGGCAAAATGAAACAGCTGAACAAGTTGTAATTGTAAAAAAGAAATATGGTTTTGATCAACCTCTTAGTAAACAATATGCGTATTATATAAATGATCTTTCACCCATATCGCTTCATAGTGTAAACAAAGAGGACTATACCTACTTCTCTGATAAAAAATATACGGGTTTAAAATTATTTAATGTAGGCGAAAGTAATGTTGTTATAAAAGTACCTTATTTAAGAGAATCATTTCAGAAAAATGGAAAGAAAGTAAGTGCTGTAATTGCAGAAACCTTGCCCAATACAATTGTTTTAGCATTATCATCAATTACCATTGCAATGATTTTAGGAGTATTTTTAGGAATTGTTTCGGCTAAATTTAAAGACAGTTGGATTGATAAACTAATACAGTTGGTAAGTACTTTCGGAATGAGTGTCCCTTCTTTTTTTAGCGCTATTTTATTTGCTTGGTTTTTTGGTTTTTTACTTCATAACTATACAGGATTAAATATGACAGGAAGTTTATATGAAGTAGATAATTTTGGAAATGGAGCGAAGATCCAATGGAAGAATTTAATATTGCCAGCGGTAGTTTTAGGAATAAGACCATTGGCAGTAGTGAGTCAGTTAATGCGAAATTCATTATTAGAAGTTTTGAGTGCCGATTACATTCGAACGGCAAAAGCGAAAGGGTTAACCGAGTATACAATAATTAGAAAACATGCCTTAAAAAACGCTATGAATCCTGTTGTAACAGCTATTTCTGGGTGGTTTGCTTCTATGTTAGCAGGAGCAGTTTTTGTAGAGTATATTTTTGGATGGAATGGTTTAGGTAAAGAAATTGTCGATGCATTAAATACCTTAGATTTACCCGTTATCACGGGATCAGTTATTGTTATTGCATCTTTATTTATACTAATTAATATTTTTGTAGATGTTATTTATGGATGGTTGGATCCTAAAATTAGAAATTAAAAAGCTTATGGAAATTAAAAATGAGCTAATAGATATTAGAACAAAATATAAAAAATAAAATCTATAAAGAAACTTTTATTTTTAATTATCTTATTTTTTGCTGTATATTCAGTAAAAGCACAAGAAAATTCATTTAGTACAAAAGCATTAAATGATGTATTGTTAACTAATGAAGAAGTGGAAATTACTTTTTTTGAAATATTAGATTTATATAAAGGTAAAACTATATTAATCTATATTTGGGCAGGATGGTGTAGTGACTGTGTAAAAGGAATGCCAAAAGTTAAAAAAATACAAAAAAAGAACAAAAATGCTGTGTTTTTGTTCCTTTCTTTAGATAAATCGACTGAAAAATGGCAAAAAGCAATAAAAACATTAAATATTGAAGGAGAGCATTATTATATTGCATCTGGTTGGAAAGGTGATTTTTGTTCGAGTTTAGCGTTGGATTGGATTCCAAGATATATGGTGGTAAACCCCGAAGGGAAAATAGTTTTATATAAGGCTATAAAAGCTGATGATGAAAGAATAAGTAAAGCATTGAATAATTAAATTTTAATTAAAGAGATCCCCCGATTAGCTTGGGAAAATAAATATGAGAAAAAAAATAGTAGCAGGAAATTGGAAAATGAACAATGATTTGGTAGCAACAAATACTTTGATATCTGAATTAATTAAAAAAGAGAAAACCACTAATGCAGAGGTGATGATTGCACCCGCTTTTGTAAACTTGTTGGAAGCATCTAAATTATTAAAATATTCGAGTATTATAGTTGCAGCACAAAACATGCATTTTGCAGAAAATGGAGCCTATACGGGTGAAATATCAGCAGCAATGCTTAAAAGTATTGGTGTAAATACTGTTATACTCGGACATAGTGAGCGTAGAGAATATTTTAGTGAAGATGATAATTTATTAAAACAAAAAATTGATAAAGCATTAGACGAGCACATGAAAATTATTTTTTGTTTTGGCGAAAAATGGGAAGATAGAAGTGTTGATAATCACTTTATAGTTGTTGAAAACCAAATTAAAAATGCTTTATTTCATTTAGAAAATGAAAATTGGGAATCCATCGTATTAGCATATGAACCTGTTTGGGCGATTGGTACAGGGCAAACTGCTAGCCCTGAACAAGCACAAGAAATGCACGCTTTTATACGTAATCTAGTTAAAAAACATTACAATTCAACAATTTCTGAAGAAGTATCTATTCTTTATGGTGGGAGTGTAAAGCCTGAAAATGCCAAAGAGATTTTTGGTAAGAACGATGTTGATGGTGGTTTGATAGGTGGAGCAGCTTTAAATGCTGATAATTTTATGGCAATAGTAAACGCATTTTAAGATGTCTCAAATATATATAGAATACCATTTTACAATGGCTCCTTTACAGCCAGCTTCTGAAATTTTAGTAGCTCAATTAGGAGCGCTAAATTTTGAAAGTTTTACAGAAACAGAAACAGGTATAAAAGCATATATTCAAAAGAAAGAATTAGATACAGCCTTGATTGACAAAGTTCAGATTTTAAATTCTTCAGAATTTGAAATAAGTTATAAGCTTACTGAAATACCACCAGTAAATTGGAATGCTGAATGGGAAAAGAACTTTAGTCCAATTGAAGTAAATGGAGAATGTGTATTGAGAGCTCCATTTCATCCGCCATTTAATGTAAAATATGAAATCATAATCGAGCCCAAAATGTCTTTTGGCACGGGGCACCATGAGACTACCTTTATGATGCTTCAGTTTGTTTTGGAAAATGACTTTAAAGAAATAACAGCTATAGATATGGGTTGCGGCACTGCAGTTTTAGCGATTCTGGCAGAAATGAAAGGAGCAGCCAAAATAGATGCTGTAGATATAGATGAATGGTGCTATGAAAATTCTGTAGAAAATATAGAAAGAAATAATTGTAAAAACATTTCTGTTTATCAAGGTGATGCTTCTTTTTTTAAAGAAAAAAAGTATGAAGTAATAATTGCGAACATTAATAGAAACATTTTGTTGCAGGATATGGAGATCTATTTTAATGGCTTGGAAGATAATGGAACTTTATACTTAAGTGGCTTTTATAAAGAAGATTTAGAATTAATTACCGAAACTTGTAATAATTTAGGCTTAACTTTCGTTCAAAATAAAGAGCGAAATAATTGGATTGCAGCCAAATTTAGAAAGTAAAAAGCAGTTTATTTTTTATGGGAACAAAAGAGAAAATACAGGAAAATACAGATGTCTTAGAAAAAGAAGCTAACGAACATCAAATTGTTTTGTTTAATGATGATGTAAATACTTTTGATCATGTGGTAGAGACATTAATTTATGTATGTGGTCATACCTTAGAGCAGGCAGAGCAATGCTCGATTATTGTTCATTATAAAGGAAAGTGTATCGTTAAAACAGGTGCATACAAAGATTTAGAAGCTCTTTGTTCTAAATTGCTGCAAGCAGATTTAAGTGCAGAAATTATTTAAAATTCAGTTGAAGATTTTCAGTTTTTTAATTAGATTATCAACAATATAATATATATTTGCAGCCCATTAAAGGCCACGTGGCGCAACTGAATAGCGCACCTGATTACGGCTCAGGAGGTTGCAAGTTTGAATCTTGCCGTGGTCACGAATAAATTAAAAACCCGTACCTAAAATCAGGCTCGCTTGAATTTTTGAGTATGGGTTTTTAATTTTCAAAGCGGAGCTTTG
>JAQWNL010000031.1:0-38624 GCA_029268635.1 Flavobacteriaceae bacterium | reverse complement strand
AAAAATACAAAGGATTTATAATTTTAAACCATGCTCCTCTTTTAAAAATTTAAAATGTTCTACAAATTGGTTTCTGTAAATTTTAATTTTTAGACTAATAATCCCATAATTTTTAAAAAGAAACGTATTTTTACAGTTAATATTGAGGCCGGTACACTAAATGCGAAGCTTTTAAGTTTCAGTATTGTATAATAAAACAAAAATATTTTGAAGGGAATAATAAAAAGCACAATTTTTTTAATGGTCTTATTATTTATGGCCGCCTGTTCACGTAAAAAAAATACATTTCTAAGCAGAACCAAGCAATCTATAACTTCGGAATTTAATATATTATATAACGGGAATATTGCTTTTAAAACAGGTAAAGAGCAATTAGCAAGAACTTATAGAGATAATTTTTGGGAAACTCTTCCTATAGAGCGAATAGAAATAGAAGAAAGTAATACTTTAATAGAAGAAAGTACAACTTTAACTGGCGAAAGTGTAAATGAAAACTTTAAGATAGCTGAGGAAAAAGCTGTAAAAGCCATTCAAATGCATTCTATATATATAGATGGCAAAGAATACAATCCACAAATAGATGAAGCATATATTCTTTTAGGGAAAGCAAGATATTTTGACGGACGTTTTGTACAAGCACTTGATGCTTTTAATTTTATTTTAAAGACGCACCCTACAAGTAATAATATTAATCAAGCAAAAGTTTGGAGAGCAAAGACTCAGATTCGTTTAAATAACGAAGAAATAGCAATTGAGAATCTGCTTAAAATGAATAAAAATAAAGAGATAAGCAAGAAAGACTTAGCAGATGCTTCCGCTATTTTAGCTCAAGCTTTGATTAATTTAGATTCAATTGAAGCTGCAATGCCTTATATTAAGTATGCTTCAGAAAATGTTAAAGACGATGAGCTTAAAGGGAGATATGCTTACATAACAGGACAACTTTACGATCAATTAGAAAAAATAGATAGTGCAAACTTGGAGTTTGATAAAGTTATAGCATTAAACAGAAAATCTCCTCGCGTATATATGATCAATGCTTATATCGAAAAAGCAAGGAATTTTGATTTCACAAACGAAGATCGTGTTGTTTTTTTAGCGCTTTTATTTGATTTGGAAGAAAATCGTGAAAATAGACCATTTCTTGATAAAATTTACAATCAAATTGGGGAATACTATAGAAAAAACGACAGTATAGATTTAGCTGTAGAATATTATAATAAATCAATTCAGGCCTATCAAGAAGATAGGGTAATGCAATCTGTAAACTATCAAACCTTGGCAGAGATCTATTTTGATGATAGGTATTATAAATTTGCTGGGGCCTATTATGATAGCACTTTAACCAATCTTGATGAAGGAACAAGATCATGGAGAAGAATAAAAAAGAAACGAGAAAATCTTGATGACGTTATAAAATATGAAGACATAGCATTTGAAAATGATAGCATCTTAAAATTAGTTAATATGACGGAAGCTCAGCAGCTAAGTTATTTTTCAATTTACACCACTCAACTTAAACAAAAAGCTATTGAAGACTCTTTGGCAAGAATAGAAAACGAAGAAAACATTTCTAATAATGAATTCTTCACCTCAAATCAAGAAAAGTCTCAAGATAAAACTGGAGTTAGTAGTTTTTATTTTTATAACTCAACAACAATCGCTTTTGGAAAGCAAGAATTTGAAAAGAGATGGGGTAACAGGAGGTTAGAAGATAACTGGAGATTATCAGATAAAATATCTAAACTAGAAAATTTTGGAGACGAAGTTGCTGCGCCAATAGCCGGAAATAATCTTTATAAACCAGAAACTTACCTAGCCCTAATACCCAAAGATGAAAAAGCAATAGATAGCCTTATAAGAGACCGAGATTTTGCTTATTATCAATTAGGTTTAATTTATAAAGAAAAGTTTAAAGAATACGATTTAGCGACTGAACGATTGGAAGCTTTACTTTTATTTAATCCTGAAAAAAGATTAGTATTACCAACCTTATACAACTTGCATAAAATTAATGAATTAACAGGAAATGAAATACTAGCTGCTCTATATAAAAATGAGATTATAACCAGATATCCTGATTCTAGATATGCGGAGATATTGCTAAATCCTAATACAATTTTAGCTACAGACGAATCAAGTCCAGAATATAAATATAGTGAGTTATATAAAGATTTTGAAGCCTCTAAATACCAAAAAGTAATAGAAACGAGTGAAACTTGTATTTCTATTTATTTTGGAAACCCTATAATTCCAAAATTCGAATTATTAAAAGCAAACGCTATAGGTCGGCAACAAGGATATAAATCTTACAAAAGAGCATTAGCCTTTGTTTCCTTAAACTATCCTAACTCAGAAGAAGGTAAAGAAGCCTTAGCCCTTTACAATAAACTACTACCTAAAATAGCGAATAAAGTATTTTTATCTGATAGTAAAAGTGAACGCTGGAAAGTAGCTTATAGTTTTAACAGTGAAGATCTTGAAGCTGCTGAAAAACTGCAAGGAAAACTTAATAAAGCAATTGAAAGTAATGGCTATACTGAAATGTCAACATCAATAGATTATTATATTTCTAACACTATTTTTGTGATGACACACGGGCTAAATTCTAGGCAAGGAGCTGAAGGATTCGCAGATATTTTAAGTGAAAGAAAAAAGGATAAGATAAAAAATAATCATTTCGAGGTTTCTTCAGAGAATTATGCAATTATTCAAATTCATAAAAACCTAGAAGATTATTTAGCCATAGACTTTTCCAAAACATTAATTCAAGAAGAAGAAAAAGATAGACCTAGGATATTAGAAGTGGAAATGGATGAGCCATGTACAGCACCCTGTTTGAAAAGGTCAAAGAATAAAAAGCAAGGTATTCCATTCTAAAAAACTAAAAATAATATATAAAATGTTTTCAGATAAAAAATCGAGAGAATCCGAAACTCCAGGAACTGGTCAAAATCGCATTAACGATGGAACTAAACTTAAGGGAAATATAACCTCTAATGGTTATTTTAGAATCGATGGTATAATTGAAGGAAATGTAACAACCCCTTCAAAAGTGGTAATTGGTAAAACAGGAGTTATTATAGGCGCCTTAAGTTGTGAAAATGCCGACATAGAAGGTGAGGTAAAAGGGGTGTTAGATATAAAAGGCACACTTAGCCTAAGAGCAAAAGCAAACATAGAAGGTGAAGTTGTAACAGGAAAACTAGCGGTAGAGCCTGGAGCGACATTTAATGCAACTTGTTTGATGAAAGCGGGGAATAGGTCTAATTTAGCAAATAAATTATCTTCTTCAGAAGAGAAAAAAGAAAACATAAAAACTCAAAACCACTCTTTTGACAGAACACAAAGAAACCAAAATCCAAAAACAGAAAAAGAACAGCAGAGTTAATACATACGCTAGGTTCTCGGGCATTGCTTTTCAAATGACAGCTATTATTGGGATTGGATCTTTTGGAGGGGTTAAATTAGATGAATATTTTCCAAATAAATATTCGGTATTTACCATAATATGTAGTTTAGTCTCTATAGGAATTGCTTTGTATTATGTAATAAAACAAGTGACAGACTTTTCAAATAAAGAAGATCATACGAAGTGAATAAAGAAATTAAAGGGTTTACAATTAAACTAATCATCTTTGCCCTAATTGCATTTGGAATACATCGTCTTGTCTTCCACATTTTATTTCCTGAAAAGCTTCTATTCATACCTATTTGGACAATTTACCTATTTAATAGCGTGCTGGTTTTAACTATTTTTTGTTATTTAAATTATAAAGTAGGAAAAGGAAGTGCAAAAGCATATTCAATTTTTTTAGTTTTAACACTTGTTAAGATCTCACTTTCTTTAGTTTTTTTATTACCTCTATTTGTTCAAAAATCAGACAATGCAGTTCCAGAGGTGATAAATTTCTTTATTTCATATTTTATCTTTCTAATTTTTGAAATGATTAGTTTAAATAAATTTTTAAAAAACAATTAATCAATATAGATTATGGTTTGCCAATTCATTTAATGTTAGTAGATTTGCACAAAATTTTAGGAACACAAAAGCATTACATTGAAAACAACTAAATTCAACATCATAAAGAATCTTATTTTAGGACTGTTTTTTGTCTTAGCATCAATACCAAGTTTCGCTATATATACAGCTAGCGACAACAAAGATTCAGAAATAGAAGAAGAATTTAATGTAACAGATATGATCATGCATCACGTTAAAGATGCACATGAATTTCATGTTATGGATTGGAAAGGTCATGCTATCTCAATACCATTACCTATTATCCTTTGGACAGAAAATGGATTAGTCATATTTATGTCAAGTGAGTTTCATCATGATGATTTGGGTAATGTTGTGGTAGAAAAGAACGGTCAGAATTTTGTAAAATTTCATGAAGAAATTTATTACGCAAATGATTTAGCTAATGAAGAAGGTTCATATCTTACATTAAATACAGAAGATCATCCAGAAAATTCTTATCCAATGGACTTCTCTATTACAAAATTGGTGTTTTCGATGTTTTTCTCTGTCATTTTATTGGTATTTATATTTGCCCTGTCTGCAAGGTCATACCAAAAAAATGGAGTGCCTAAAGGCATTGCAAAATTTACGGAACCTTTAGTTGTTTTTATTAGAGATGAAGTTGCAATTCCTAATATTGGCGAAAAAAACTACAAGAAATTTATGCCCTTCTTATTATCATTATTTTTCTTTATTTGGATTAATAATATGATGGGGCTAATCCCTTTTTTTCCATTTAGCGCTAACTTAAGTGGAAACATTGCATTTACACTAGTATTAGCATTAATCACATTTGTTATTACAACTATTGTTGCAAATAAAGAGTACTGGAAACATATTTTTTGGATGCCAGATGTACCGGTTCCAATGAAATTATTTTTAGCTCCTATTGAGTTTATGGGGATCTTTATTAAGCCTATTTCTTTAATGATTCGTTTATTTGCTAACATTACCGCAGGGCATATTATTGTATTAAGTTTAATCTCATTAATATTTATATTTGAAAGCATTTGGATTGCACCAATTTCGATTGCATTCTCTTTCTTTATTAGTATTATTGAGGTATTAGTAGTTGCTATACAGGCATATATATTTACCATGTTGTCGGCCCTTTATATTGGATCGGCAATGGAAGAACATGAACATTAATTAATTTTTAATATTTTAGAACTATGAGTTTATTATTATTACAAGAAGCAGTGAGTTACGTACCTTTTGCAGCAATTGGGGCTGGATTAGCAGCAATTGGTGCTGGTATAGGTATTGGTAAAATAGGTGGATCTGCAATGGAAGCTATTGCACGTCAACCAGAAATGCAGGGAAAAATTCAATCTTCTGCAATTGTACTTATCGCCTTCGTTGAGGCGGTTGCACTTTTCGCAGTGGTTGTATCACTTATTGCAAAGTAAAACAAAACAAGGTGCAACGGTTGGTTGCACCTGTTTTTTAGTTTTTTTATTAAAGAATATCATAAAAAATAAATAGAAATGGATTTAGTTACTCCTGATGTTGGATTGTTATTTTGGACATTTATATCGTTTGCAATCTTGTTTTTCATTCTTAAAAAATTTGCATGGAAACCAATTGTAGGTACCGTAAATGATAGAGAGCAATCTATAAAAGATGCTTTAGTATCTGCTGAAAATGCAAAAAAGGAAATGCAAAACCTTAAAGCAGATAATGAGCGTATTTTAAAAGAAGCACGAGCAGAAAGGGAAATGATGATAAAAGAAGCACGTGATTTTAAAACAAAAATGATTTCAGATGCTAAAGAAGAAACAAAAGCAACTACAGATAAAATGATTATTCAAGCCCAAGAAGCAATTGAAAATGAAAAAAAATCTGCTATGGCTGACTTAAAAAATCAAGTAGCTTCTTTATCTGTTGAAATTGCTGAAAAAGTCATAAAAGGTGAGCTTTCTAACAAAGATAAGCAATTAAAAATTGTGGAAGACATGTTAGGAGAGGCTACTTTAAATTAATATATAATGAGCGAAAGCAGAGTAGCAATACGATATGCAAAAGCGGTCTTACAAGAAACAACAGAAGCTAATTTAGCTAATGATGTTTTTGAAGATATGCTATGTGTGTCCTCAACTATCGAGGCAAGTAAAGAATTACAGGATGTATTAAGTAATCCTGTAATAAATGCAAATGATAAAAAAGTAGCCTTGCTTGCAATTTTTGAAAACCAATCAGAAACTACAAAATCAATTATTAAAGTATTAGTAGAAAATAAACGAACCAGTATATTGGATGAAGTTTCAAAAAAATATATTGAATTATACAACGAAGCTCAAGGAGTAAAATTAGCACAGGTAACTACAGCAGTTCCTCTTTCTAATGAATTAGAAGAAAAAGTACTTGCTAAAGTAAGAGTATTTACCGGTAGCGATAAAGTAACTTTAGAACGTAAAATTGACGAATCAATAATTGGAGGGTTTATTCTTCGAATTGGAGATTTACAATACAATGCTAGTATTTCAAACAGTCTAGCAAAGATAAAACTAGAATTTAGTAAGAGTATATAAATAAATTTCAGAATTAAATCTGAATAATATAGCAGTAAAATGGCAGAAGTAAAACCAGCTGAAGTATCAGCAATATTAAAGAAACAATTATCAGGTTACGAATCTACAGCTTCATTAGATGAGGTTGGAAGTGTGTTAACTGTAGGTGATGGAATTGCACGTGTTTATGGGCTTTCTAATGTTCAATATGGTGAATTAGTAGAATTTGAAAACGGATTAGAAGGGATTGTACTTAACTTAGAAGAAGATAATGTTGGTGTGGTATTGTTAGGCCATTCTAAAAATATTGTGGAAGGTTCTACCGTAAAACGTACGCAACGTATAGCATCTATTAATGTAGGTGAAGGTATCTCTGGTCGTGTTGTAAATACGCTAGGAGAACCAATTGATGGTAAAGGAGTAATTACAGGTAAAACTTACGAAATGCCATTAGAACGTATTGCACCTGGTGTAATCTTCCGTGAGCCAGTAACAGAACCACTTCAAACAGGAATTAAAGCTATTGATGCAATGATTCCAGTAGGTAGAGGACAACGTGAGTTGGTAATTGGTGACCGCCAAACTGGAAAAACAACAGTTTGTATTGATACGATTCTAAACCAAAAAGAATTTTACGATGCTGGAGAACCAGTATATTGTATATATGTAGCGATTGGACAAAAAGCTTCTACCGTAGCAAATATTGCTAAAGTTTTAGAAGAAAAAGGTGCTCTTGCTTATACAACTATTGTTGCTGCAAACGCTAGTGATCCTGCTCCAATGCAAGTATATGCTCCTTTCGCAGGTGCAGCTATTGGAGAGTATTTTAGAGATACTGGTCGTCCAGCATTAATAATCTATGATGATTTGTCTAAACAAGCCGTAGCCTACCGTGAGGTATCTTTATTATTACGTCGTCCACCAGGACGTGAGGCATATCCAGGAGATGTATTTTACCTTCACTCAAGATTATTAGAGCGTTCTGCTAAAGTAATTAATGATGATGCTATCGCTAGACAAATGAACGATTTACCTGAATCTTTAAAAGATATTGTAAAAGGTGGTGGTTCATTAACAGCATTGCCAATTATCGAAACACAGGCAGGTGATGTATCAGCATACATTCCAACAAACGTAATTTCAATTACAGATGGTCAAATATTCCTTGATGGTGATTTATTTAACTCAGGTGTTCGTCCAGCAATTAACGTAGGTATTTCTGTATCACGTGTGGGTGGTAACGCTCAGGTTAAATCAATGAAAAAAGTATCTGGTACACTTAAGTTAGATCAAGCACAATTCCGTGAATTGGAAGCTTTTGCTAAGTTTGGTTCTGATCTTGATGCAGCTACTTTAAGTGTTATAGAAAAGGGTAAACGTAACGTTGAAATTTTAAAACAAGCTCAAAATGACCCATTTACCGTTGAAGATCAGATTGCGATTATTTATGCAGGATCTAAAAACTTATTACGTAATGTGCCTGTTAATAAGGTGAAAGAATTTGAAAGAGATTTCATTGAATACCTAAATGCAAAACATAGAGAAACTTTAAACACTTTAAAATTTGGTAAATTAACCGATGAAGCAGTTGAAGTATTATCAAAAGTAGCAAAAGATATTGAAGCTAATTATAATTAAAAATTAGTATTCAGTACTTAAGTTTTAAAACGCTAAGCACTAAATACTGAATACTGAATACAATGGCAAATTTAAAAGAAATACGTAATAGAATATCTTCGGTGTCTTCAACGATGCAGATAACTAGCGCCATGAAAATGGTATCTGCTGCTAAATTGAAAAAAGCCCAAGATGCAATTACTACAATGCGTCCTTATGCTGATAAGCAAACCGAATTATTACAAAGTTTAAGCGCAAGTTTAGATGGGGATATTGGAAGTGATTATGCAGATGAAAGAGCTATAAATAAAGTTTTAATAGTTCCTATTTCTTCTAATCGTGGATTGGCAGGCGCTTTTAATTCAAACATTGTAAAAAGTACTGTATCTTTAATTAAAGATGTCTATAAAGGAAAACAAGTAGACCTTTTTACCTTAGGTAAAAAGGCAAATGATGTATTATCTAAAGACCGAGAAATTCTTGAAAATAATATAGAGATTTTCGATGACTTAACTTTTGAAAATAATGCTGTAATTGCACAAAAATTAATGGATTTATTTACTAATTGTTCTTACGATAAGATCATTTTAGTTTATAATAAATTTAAAAATGCTGCTACACAAATTATAATGAACGAACAATTTTTACCAATTGTTTCCGATCAAAATAGGGAAGAAAAAGCAGAAACAGTAGATTATATTTTTGAGCCATCAAAAGCGAAAATTGTTGAAGAATTAATTCCTAAAAGCTTAAAAATGCAACTTTTTAAAGCATTAAGAGACTCTTCTGCAAGTGAACACGGTGCTCGTATGACAGCAATGCACAAAGCAACTGATAATGCAACAGAATTACGCGATGATTTAAAACTACAATACAACAAAGCTAGACAAGCTTCTATTACTAATGAAATCCTAGAAATTGTAGGTGGTGCGGAAGCATTAGCTGGATAATTTATAAAACATATTATATAAAAAAGCCTTTTGAATTAATTAAAAGGCTTTTTTAATTTCAATAAAAATAGACCTTAATAAATATTAACAATACATTTTGTAGATTTAATGTGTTGAAATTTTAATTAGAATGATGAAAAAACTATGAAAAAGTACAATTTTTTAGCCTTATTAATAAGTGCAATAGTTAGCATAGCTATAATTACCAGTTGCGCTAGTTGTAAAACAGAAAAAGAATCTTTTGTATTATCCCAAAATACACCATTTACTGTTAAAAATATTTATTATCAAAAGTGGATGGCCGGCATAAAAGAAGGCGGTTCAGGATTAAATATTTATGCTTTTATTGATGATATATCAGAAGAAGTGATTGTAAAAGAGTTTTATTTTCGAGGAAATAGTTTCGAGGTGAAACCCTCTAAAGATTCTATTTTTATAGGTTATTATAAAAATGAGACTGATATGATTATGGACAATAATTCAACAAAAGAAACTGCTAATACCCTACCTAAAAAAAATTCTTTTAAATTAGAGAATAATGAAGCTGTTTTAAGTTATAAGCATCATAACAAAATGTATTATCATAAAATTTCAAACATTGAAGAAAAACAAATAATAGCTTACCCATCAAAAAATTCTAAAATAAAAAGGATTGAGCGTTTATAAAAAACTATTCAAGCAATCATTCATATATGGTTTAGCTACTGTCTTGCCTAGAGCTTTAGTTATTTTTTTGGTCCCATTATATGTTCTGGTTCTGGGAAAAGAACAATTTGGAATCTATGCTTCTTTGATGGCTTTTTTGATATTAGGGAATGTACTTCTTTCCTATGGAATGGAAACCACTTTTTTTAGATTTATAAATAAAGAGAACTATAATAAAGAAAAGATCCAGTCTACCGCCTTAACATCACTTACTGTTTCCACCCTTATTTTTTTAGTATTAACACTTTCCGTTAAAACAGAAATAGCGACATTTTTAAATTTTAATGTGGATTTTATTACCTGCGGATTATTAATATTAGCATTAGACGCACTGCTAGTGATTCCTTTTGCTTGGTTACGTGCCAATGAAAAACCTACTCGTTATGCGATTATTAAAATAGTTAATGTTTGTATTAATTTGGGCTTCAATTTATTTTTCTTTTTAGTGCTGCCGCTTTGGGCTAAAAACGACATCAATTCTTTTTGGGATGCGATTAATTTAGAGGAAGGAAAAGTAGCTTATGTATTTATTTCAAATTTAATTGCCAGCTGCATTACTTTTTTAATGCTGGTGCCTCTTTATTTTAAAATAAAATTTTCATTTGATATTAATGTTTGGAAAAAAATGATGAAATATGCTTTACCAGTATTAATAGCTGGAATTGCTTTTTCAATTAATGAAGCCTTTGATAAAATTTTATTGCGGTACTTATTACCTTCCGGCATTGCAGATTCTGAATTAGGAATGTATTCTGCTTGCTATAAGCTAGGAGTTTTTATGACATTATTTGCAACTGCTTTCCGATTAGGAATTGAACCTTTTTTCTTTAATCATTCCAAAAGTGAAAACGCAAAAGAAACCTATGCAACCATAACAAAATATTTTATCATTTTAGGCACCTTTATATTACTATTTGTAGTTGTTTATTTAGATATATTCAAACAAATATTGATACCAGACAGTAGTTTTTGGGAAGCTTTAGTAATTGTTCCTATCATTTTATTAGCAAACTTATGTTTAGGAATCTATCATAATTTATCGGTTTGGTATAAAGTAACGGATCGAACCAAGTTTGGTGCGTATATTTCAGTTTTTGGTGCAGTAATAACATTAACATTAAATTTTTTATTAATCCCAATAATCAGTTATAAAGGATCTGCAATAGCAACTTTAGCCGCTTATGGTAGTATGATGTTAGTCTCTTATTTTTTAGGAAGGAAATATTACAAGGTTCCATATGATTTAAAAAAAATAGTTTTTTACCTTTTGCTTTCAATTGGATTTTCGGTACTTTCATACTATGTTTTTCAAGGAAACATTTGGAAAGGAACATTATTGCTAACGGTGTTTTTAGGTATGATTATTGTTTCAGAAAATAAGGACATCAAACAACTAATTAAAAGATAAAAAGATATTAGTTTGTTTTTAAATTAATAATAAATGAATATAAAAATAATAAATAAATCCACCCATTCCCTGCCTGAATATGAGACCTTAGCTTCAGCTGGGATGGACTTAAGGGCTAATATAGAGGCAGCTGTTAAGTTAAAACCATTAGAGAGAACCATCATTAAAACAGGACTTTTTATTGAATTGCCAATTGGCATTGAAGCCCAAGTAAGGCCAAGAAGCGGATTAGCTGCCAAGAAGGGAATTACAGTTTTAAATGCTCCAGGAACCATAGATGCTGATTATCGAGGTGAAATTGGAGTGATTTTAGTGAATCTTTCTAATGAAGATTTTACCATCGAAAATGGAGAACGTTTAGCACAATTGGTTATTGCAAAGCATGAAAGAGCAACCTGGCAACAAACAGAAGTTTTAGGTGAAACAGAAAGAGGTGCCGGAGGATTTGGAAGTACTGGATTAAAATAACAAATTCTTGCGAAAGTAGTAAGCTCAAGAAAAATAATAATTCTGCTTTTATATAGAGTTTTAAACATATATATTTAATTAAAAAAATTCCTGCTTTCGCAGGCAAGACTATGAAAATAATAGTACCAATGGCAGGTCGGGGATCACGTCTAAAACCACACAGTTTAACAGTTCCAAAGCCCTTAATACCAGTAGCCGGAAAACCTATAGTTCATCGTTTGGTGGCAGACATAGTAGGATTATTAAATGAACCTATCGAAGAAATCGCATTTATCTTAGGAGATCCAGCTTGGTTTGGAGCAGATGTTATAGAGAGCCTAAAAGAATTAGCTTCTGATCTTGAAGCCAAAGTAAGTATTTATAGACAATTAAAGCCATTAGGGACAGGACATGCTATTATGTGTGCAGAAAATTCTCTTTCTGGGCCTGCTGTTATTGCTTACGCAGACACATTAATTAGAGCAGATTTTGATTTAGATAAAGATGTCGATAGTATTATTTGGACTAAAAAAGTTACTAATCCCGACGCCTATGGCGTAGTGAATTTAAATAAAAATAATGAAATTACAGAATTAGTTGAAAAACCAACAGAGTTTATAAGTGACCAAGCGGTTATTGGTATTTATTATTTTAAAGATGTTGCGGTACTAAAAAAAGAATTGCAATATATAATTGATAATAATATTATAAATGGTGGTGAGTACCAAATAAATGATGGTATAAAAAGAATGATGGCCCATGGTAAAGTTTTTAAAACTGCTACTGTTGATGAATGGATGGATTGCGGGAATAAAGAGGTAACTATAGAAACCAACCGTAGAATGTTAGGATTTTTAAATCAAAATAAGGAAGCTTTAGTTTCAGATAATGTAAATTTAATTAACTCAAAAATTATTGAGCCTTGCTTTATAGGAGAAGGAGTTATCTTAAAAAATAGTACAGTTGGACCCTTTGCTTCTATTGGAGCAAACACTATCATAGAAGATAGTAACGTTAAAAATAGTATAATTCAAACACATACACTTATAAAAAACGCTATTTTGGACAACGCTATGATTGGAAACTACGCAACATATGATGGTAATTTTACCAATGTTAGTCTTGGAGATTATTCAGCTTTAAAATAAAAACAATTGAAATTTAAATTTATTACCTTTTTATTAGTTGGAATTTTAAGGATTCCAATAGATGCCTATGCACAAGATAGGTTCTTAACTGATGATCCAGGAAACAAAATTGATGCTTTTCAAGAACATTTTTTTGAAGCACTAAAACAAAAGGGTATTGAAAATTATGAATTAGCTCTAAATTCTCTAGATAAAGCTGAAGTTGCTGCTAAAGATGATCAAGAAAATAAAGCAGTTGTTTATTTTGAAAAAGGTAAAAATCTTGCCGCTTTAAAACGTTATGAAGAAGCTGAAAGCAATTATAATCGTGTTTTAGAATGGAGCCCAAAAAAGATAGTAGTTTTAGAAGCGTTATACGATCTGTATTATGATGATAAAAACTACGAAGCCGCTATTCAATTAGTTGAAAAATTAATATTACAAGATTCAGATTATAAAGAAGACCTAGCGAATTTATACCATCGCACGCAACAATATGATAAAGCATTAATTCTTTTAGACGAAATAGATCAAGACTGGGGCCAAAATAATTACAGGAATACACTGCGATCTCAAATTTATCGAGTTACTGGAAATACTTCGAAGGCAATAAATAAGCTAGAAGAAAAAATAAATAAAAACCCTAAAAGTGAGCAAGAATATCTCAATTTAATTTTTTTATATAGCAAAGAAGGGAACGCTAAAAAAGCGTTTGAAATTGCAAAAAAACTTATCAAACAAAAGCCAAAATCTCATTTAGTACACTTGGCTTTGTATAAGTTTTATTTAGAAAATAGAGAATCTGAAGAGGCGATTAAATCTATAAACATTATATTTTCTTCGAATCAAATAGAGCGCAAAAGCAAGAATAGAGTTTTGGAAGATTTTCTATTATTCACTAAAACGAACCCTAGTTTTAAAGCCGAATTGGATGAGTTAATCACTACTATATTAATAGAAAAAAACAGTCATACTTATTTGTTGTTAGGAGATTTTTATTTATTGCAAGGCGATAAAGAAAAATCCTTAAACTTTTACAAAAAAGGAATTAAAAGTGACTCAGACAATTATGGCTTATTAAAAAACACCATATTATTACAAATTGATATTAAAAAGTATGAAGCTGCCGTTGCATTGAGTACTTTTGGATTAGAAATGTTTCCTGCACAACCTTTATTATATTTGGTAAATGGTGTTGCAAATAATGAATTAAAAAATGCAGATCAAGCGATTGAAATTTTAGAAACAGGATTAGACTATCTGTTTGATGATCCTAAAATGGAATGCGATTTTTACCAACAATTAGCTATTGCACATTCCTTAAAAGGCAATACAAAAAAAGCAAAATTGTATCATAAAAAAGCTTTAGATTTATCGGTTACTAACCAAAAAACAGATAATTAAAACATATAAATGAACCTAAAGTTTAGTGTATTTTTATTTATTTCTCTATTTATTACTTCCTGTAGTGGAGGAAAAATGATTGTTGGTTCGGATACTGCTAATCTTTCTATGTCTTCAAAAGATATTATTAAAACACATAGCGAAGCACAACCAAATTTTTCTACTATTGCTGCTAGAATGCATGTAAAGTATAAAAGCGGTAATAATATAAAAAGCCTTACGGTTAGTTTGCGAATGGAAAAAGATCAGAAAATTTGGATCAAGGCATCTATTTTAGGAATTACGCTAGCCAAAATATACATTACACCAGAATCTGTTAGTTATTACGAAACTATTACGAATACCTATTTCGATGGTGATTTCTCCTTGCTAAGTGATTGGCTAGGCACTGATATAAACTTTGAGAAAGCACAAGGAATCTTATTGGGGCAATCTATTTTTGAATTGGGCACTAAATATATATCCAATGTTGCTGATAATAAATATAGGTTGCAACCTAAAATGCAGCTTCATAATTTTATTCATTATTTATTGGTGAATCCAGATAACTTTAAAATTTCTTCTGAATCTTTATCACAACCAGTAGACAATAGAATGTTTACTATTAACTATGGAGATTACCAACGTATAGGAGGTGTTTATTATCCATCAGCGTTTAAAATTATTGCTACCCAGAATGAAAAAAAAACTGAAATAGTAGTTAATTATAAAAAGATAGACTGCAATTTATCCATTCGTTTTCCGTTTACTATTCCTAATGGTTATGAAGAAATTCACATAAATTAAATGACTAATTTTTATAAATATATTTTTCTTTTTTCATCAATTTTCTATTTCAATTCGGGAATTGCACAAGTTAATAAGCAGAAAGAATTAGAAGAAAAAAGGCAAACTATTTTAAATGAAATTAAACAAATTAACACCTTATTATTTGCTACTCAAAAAGAAGAAAAGTCGGTCTTAACCCAAATAGAAAACTTAAATAGTAAAATTTCAGCTCTTCAAAATTTAATACGAGTTACCAACCAACAAGCAAATTACCTTTCTCGCGAAATCAATAATAACTATGCAAAAATTAATCTTTTAGAAATCGAATTAAAAGATCTAAAAGAGGATTATGCATCGATGATTATAAAATCATACAAAAGAAAATCTCAGCAAAGTAGAGTTATGTTTTTATTGTCTTCTGAAAGTTTCTTGCAAGCCTATAAGCGGCTTCAGTATATGAAACAATATGCTAAGCACCGAAAATTACAAGGAGAGAGTATTAAGAAAAAATTTATCGTTTTAGAAGAATTAAATCAAGGTTTAATTAAGATAAAGAGAAGAAACAAGTTCTTATTAATGATAATAAACTTGCAAAAACTAAACTTTCAGAACAACTAGAAGATCAAAGCCAGTTAGTGTCAGTTTTAAAAAAAGACGAAAATAAATTTACTCATCAAATACAAAAAAAGCAAAAAGAAGCTATTAAGATAGATCGAGAAATTGAAAAATTAATTAGAGATGCAATTGCTGCTTCCAATAAGAAAAACGCAAAGAAAAGCGGCACCAAATTAAGCTCCTCCAAAACTCTGGCGTTAACACCCGAAGCCAAATTAATAGCTGCAGATTTCACAAAGAACAAAGGAAAACTCCCTTGGCCTGTAAAAAATGGAGTCGTTGTTAAACGATTCGGAAATACCAGACATCCTCAATTACTCAACGTGACCACTTATTGTAGTGGGGTTGAAATAACCACCGAAAAAAACGCCAAAGTAAGAGCTGTTTTTAATGGAGAAGTGATTGAAATTCAAAAAATTAAAGGAGCGGCAAAAGCTGTGTTTATAAAGCATGGAGACTATATAACCATTTATCAAAATATGACAAATGTGACTGTTAAAAAGGGGGATAAAGTTACCACCAAGCAAGAAATAGGATCGGTATCCACCAAAGCAAGTTCTGGTAAATCGATACTTAAGTTTCTAGTATACCAGAATGATAAAAAAATGAATCCTGCAAGTTGGATTTATAAATTATAGTATATAAAAATAAGCGGTTATATTTTTAATCATTACTCCTCAATAACGTTATTTTTTAATGAATTTTATAAATAACTCATTAGCTCTTCTTTCTAAAATAGAATTATAGGAATTTTCTATAATATCGAGTTTAAAGTAAGGTTTAAAATAAGGTATATATTCTTTTTTAGTTCCGCCAAATGGAGGACAATTTCCAAAAAGTGGGATATTAAAAAACAAACCTACTAACTTTCCATTAGTAAGTAATAATTCACTCATTTTTGAAGCATATTTAGGCCTGAGATCAGGATTAATTGCACAAAAAAAAGTTTGCTCAATGATGAGGTCAAAAGAATCGTTTAATTCAAAAAAATCAATGTTGATCAAACACTGATTTGGAAAACTTGGCACTCTTTTTTGAAAATTAGTTAATACCGTTGCAGAGATATCTACCACATAAACGTTTTTAAAACCTTGGTTGTGAAGGTATTCAGCCTCATAAGAATTACCTCCACCAGGAATTAATATTTTTAATTCCTTATTTGTTAATTGATCAAAATATTCTTTTAAAGGAGTTGAAATAGATCCGATATCCCAACCCGTTTGTTCAGATTTATATTTGTTATCCCAAAAAATTTCATTTAAAAACATTCAATAGATTTATAGATGTTTATTAATTTTTAGGTGTAACAATTTTATCTTGCCAGCTCGTAATTCCGCCTAATAAATTAAAGGTGTTTTTAATACCTAAAGATTCTAAAACCTGACAAGCAGTAACGCTTCTGCCGCCACTCTTACAATAAACATAATAGTTTTTATTTTTATCTAATTTTTCAGATTCTTGCATAAAACCTTGAGCGTCGTAAAGATCTAATAATATGGAGTTTTCAATAATTCCTTCATCCCATTCTATCGCAGTTCTACAATCAATAATAACTGCATTTGTATCGCTTTCAATTTGGTTCTTAAATTCTAGGTGTGTTATATTTTTCATTTATATTTTTTATAATTAAGTTTTTACATTGCTTTAAAGATTTATAGCTCTTATAAGTTAAAGAGTAACAAAGGCTGCAATTATAATTTAGTAAAAATCGCGTTTTACTAAAAAAATATGAGATATTTATATTATAGTTGTTGGGCAAACAAATTTTGAAAGTGGTGCTTTACATACTTTAATAGCCTCATATCCACCTCTTACATCAGTCACTTTTTTTACGCCATTTGCTTTTAATATTGATGTAGCAATTAGGGAACGATACCCTGTTTTACAATGTAAGAAATATTCTTTATCAGGATCAATTTTTGCAAAATTAGCATGGATAAAATCCAAAGGAAAACTCTCTACTCCTAAAACATGTTCTGAAAAATATTCAGATTCTCTACGTACATCAATAGGTTTTTCCATAGACCCTTTAGCTAGCATATCTGTAAATTGAGTAGCCGATATAGAACCTATATAGTCAACGTCAAAATCTTGAGTTTTCCATCCCTCCATCCCTCCATTTAAATACCCTAAAGTATGATCATATCCAACTCTAGAAAAACGAGTAACAATTTCATTAACACGTGATTCATCATCAGTAATAAATATAATTTTTTGGTTAATATCTAAAACAATGGCTCCTACCCAAGGAGCAAAATTACCATCAATACCAATGAACCAAGATCCCGGCACAGTACCTTCCTGAGTATAGGATTCTTTAGAGCGAGTGTCAATTACTAGTATGTCTTTTTGCTCACTCATTTCTTTAAATGTTGAAGCATCTAAAGGAGTTGCTCCTTTATGTAAAACTTCATCAATACTAGTATTTATTGATTTGTTCATCCTAACATTATTTGGAAAATACTGTGGTGGTGGTTTTAATCCAGATGTTACTTCATTAATAAACTCTTCTTTTGTCATATTTCCTCTTAAAGCATAATTGGTTTTTTTTTGATTGCCTAAGGTGTCAAAAGTTTCTATACTCATGTTTTTACCACAAGAGGAACCAGCACCATGACTTGGATATACAATTATATCATCTGGTAGCATCATTATTTTATTTCTAAGTGAATCGAATAAATGACCCGCTAAATCTACTTCCGTTAAGGCACCTTGTTTTACTGCTAAATCTGGCCGACCAACATCACCAATAAATAAAGCATCACCAGTTAATACCCAGGGAGTTTTACCGTCTTCATCTGTTATTAAATAAGAGGAAGATTCCATCGTATGACCAGGGGTATGAATTAATGTAATTTTTCCATCTCCAACCAAAAATTCTTCGCCATCTACACCATTATAAATATCATATTCTGTAGTTGCATTTGGACCAAAAACAATTTTTGCACCAGTTTTTTGAGCTAAGTCATATTGACCAGAAACAAAATCAGCATGAAAGTGAGTTAAAAAAATATATTTTATTTTTGCTCCATCGGCCTCAGCCATTTTTAAATAAGGCTCCGTTTCTCTTAATGGGTCAACTATTACCGCTTCTCCATTAGACTCAATATAATAAGCCATTTCTGCAAGGCATCCTGTAAATAATTGTTCTACTTTCATCTTTTTCTACTTTCTTGAGTGTTATTAGTCTATCGCTAAATTATTTTGTTTTTATAATTAGAAAACTGATATAGGATAGATGTTTTTTATATTAATAAGTTACTATAAAAATACTATTTGAAATACAAAAGTAGGTAATATAAATAGTTTTTTGTCTTTACTATTCATAGAATTCGAAAATTTTGCTTAAAGACTTCCTTTTTATATCTGGAACGTACGTTGGAAATTTAGGATAACCTAATGGAAGTAATAGAAATGCTCTTTCATTACTTGTTCTATTTATGATTTTTGATAAAAAACTCATTGGACTTGGAGTGTCTGTAAGCATTACTAAACCTGTATTATGAATAGCAAAAATTAACATCCCACAGGCTATTCCAACAGATTCGTTAAAATAATAATTATTGTGCTTATTTCTGTTTTATAATTTTATTTAAAATTCAAATTTTAATTGAACAGCTACCACCTTCTCTTTTGTTGGCTTTCCTTTATCTGTGTTGAGGTTCGAAAGTGAAATACCCAATAACCGTACCGAGTTTTTCATACCGGATTGAAATAACAAATCTTTAATAGTTTCCAATATTATATCTTTATCCGATATATAATAGGCTAATGTTTTACTTCTAGTCTGTAAGGTAAAATCACTGTATTTAATTTTAAGGGTGACTGTTTTTCCAGCAACTTTACTTTTTTTAAGCCGTTTTTCTACCTCTTTTGCAATGTCCTCTAGTTTTTTTATCATAAATATCTCTGAAGTGATATTCTCACTAAAAGTACGTTCGGCAGCTAATGATTTACGTGTTTTAGAAGATTTAACTTCACTAAAATGCTCTCCTCTTACCACATGATAATAAAAACGACCACTTTTCCCAAAATGTGTATTTAAAAACTCTTCTGATTTCAGTTTTAGGTCTTTTCCTGTAAAGATTCCAAGACGGTACATTTTTTTCACGGTAACTTTTCCAACACCATAGAATTTTTTAATATCCAACTGTTCTAAAAACTCAAGAACCTCGCTTGGAGGTATTGTTTTCTGTCCGTTGGGTTTATTAATATCACTAGCAACTTTCGCAATAAATTTATTGATAGATATTCCAGCTGAAGCATTTAAGCCTGTTTTTTCTTTTATTTTTTCTCTAATTTCTTCTGCTATTAATGTAGCGCTTGGAATTCCTTTTTTATTTTGAGTAACGTCTAAGTAGGCTTCATCTAATGATAATGGTTCTACTTTATCGGTAAATTCATAAAATATATTTCTAATTTGATCCGATACTTCTTGATAACGATTAAAATTTGAATTTACAAAGATGAGTTCTGGGCAATTTTGTAAAGCTATGACACTGCTCATTGCAGACCGAACACCAAATTTTCGAGCCTCATAACTAGCAGCGCTTACAACACCACGCTTAGAATTCCCTCCAACAGCAACTGGTTTTCCCCGTAATTCGGGGTTGTCTAGTTGCTCTACAGATGCATAAAAAGCATCCATATCAACATGTATTATTTTTCTTTGGAAAAGTTCTTCCTTCATCCTATAAATTTATAATATATTAGACACATTAATAGTATTTATTAATTTAAATCAGATTACAAGCTAAAGGAATTATATTTGATAAAGATGCAGAAGATGAATCTTGTCCAGGTAAAAACAGAAAAATCTACCTTGGAGAATTAAAAATCTTCATAAAAAAGAGTTATGATAGAGATTGAACGTAAATTTTTACTAGTTTCAGATAATTATAAAAAAGAAGCATACAAACAGACTAAGATTATTCAAGGGTTTTTAAACACCCATAAAGAACGTGCAGTACGCATTAGAATAATGGGAGCAGAAGCTTTTATTACCGTAAAAGGGATTTCGAATAAAGAAGGAACCACTAGGTTTGAATGGGAAAAAGAAATTCCCCTAGAGGAAGCTAAAATGCTTTTAAAATTATGTGAACCCAATCTTATTGAAAAAATAAGATATGAGGTTAAAGTAGGTTTTCACTTTTTTGAAATAGACGAATTTTTTGGAGAAAATGAAGGGCTAATAATGGCAGAAATTGAATTATCGGAGGAAAATGAAGAATTTATAAAACCAGATTGGTTAGGTAAAGAGGTAACAGGTGACGTTCGATATTATAACTTACAACTGTCTAAAATACCTTATCGAAATTGGTAAATTTAATTTGTAGCAACTAGTTCTATAATTTTTTTAATTGTTTTTAAATCTGAAACACTTTCGGTTCCTCCCTCAAAGAATGAAGTAGGTTTTTCCTTTTGTTGAAGCGTTGCAGATAAATGTATACTGCAAAAACCTTGGTCTTTAAAACAGTGCGCATTTTCGGTATTAATTCCGCTCCCTGGCATAATTTCAATTTTCCCATTGGATAATTTATTCATTTCTTTTAATAAAGAAAGGCCTTCAAAAGCAGTTTGTTTTTGACCAGAACTCAATACTCTTTTTATTTTTAAATCGATTAATTGTTCTAAAGATTCAATGGCATTTTCGGCGCAATCAAAAGCTCTATGAAACGTAAAATCCATGTCCTTTGCAGCATTGATTAATCGTTTTGTTGCAGCGATATTAATTTTATTTTCTAAAGTTAAAACCCCACTTATCACTCCTTGACATCCTGTTTTTTGACAAAACTCAATAGCATTAATCATTGTATTTAATTCGAATTCTGTATAGCAAAAATTTCCTTTTCTTGGTCTAATCAAGACATGAATAGGAATGCTCAATTCAGCAGTTACTTTTTTAATTAATTGCTGCGATGGGGTTAATCCACCAAAAGCAAGTTGTGTACACAGCTCCACGCGATGAGCTCCTCCTTTTTCAGCAGCTAAAGCACTTTCAAATGAATTGGCGCAAATTTCTACTATCATTCTATAATTATTTCATCAATAAAAGTCCACGCTTTATTATCTGCTCCTTGTTTCCCTTCAGGAATGATTCCATAGTTAGGGACTACAATTTTTATAAATTTCTGCATTAGTGCTGGATAAATTGGTTAAGTGTTTTAAAATTCACTATTGGCACTATCTCTGCATCAGTTTTAAACTGAATTTCTTTTGAAACTCCGGGGAGTAGATCGAAAAAATTATTCTGCCAAGTTCCTTTTTCTTTAGAAAATAAAAACACCTCTTTTTGTAAAATTTCTGAATTTAACTTCATTAAAAAGCCATCCTTATTTTTAATGATTTTAATAGCTATCGGCTCGTTTATTAAATTTAAATTTTTGGGTTTTGCAAAATAATGTAAGTATTCAGATTCGCCAAAAGTTATTTTTAAAAAAGTATTGTTATGATCAAATTCTTTCTTGTTTAACTGGTATTTATAAACAATTGTACTGCTATTTATTGGACTTGAAACAAGTGCTTCTTTTTTAAAAATAACGGTTCCATTAAAATCTAAATGACTAATCACAAGCGTATCTTTAATTTCAGAAAAGGTGTCGTTGACAATATATATGTCTATTTCTTTCTCGTTTTTTGAAGTTGAAATAATAACATTCTCAAAAGCTTTTTTGGCTTGATAATGTAAGGCCTTCCAATTTCCTAAACCATCAATACTTGACCAAGAAACAGCAGGCCAACAATCGTTTAGTTGCCAATATAAAGTTCCCATATTGTATGGTTTTGATCTTCGATGTGCGTAAATTCCTTTTGTGATACCATAAGCCTGTAATACTTGGCTCATATACACATAATCTTCTCCTTTAAGGGGAACAGGAAAATCACGTTCCATATATTCACGTATCAAAGAAAAACCACGAGCATGTTTTTGATGGTTAGTAAATGAAGGATCACTTAAATTAATGGTATCTAATTCTGTAAAATATTTAATGGCTTCATAACTAGGAAATGATTGAAATCCAAACTCACTCATAAAACGAGGTACTTTTTCTTCAAAATGCTCAAAAGGATATCCGTCATGCCAAACCCACCAATCATGGGCATCGCCCTCAAATTGATACCGATAGTCTCCACGTCCAAATTTGGGAGAGCTTTCCCAATAGGAAACAGAAGGGTGTAAACTATCAACCACACGAGGTAAAATATGATTGAACACCGCATAATACCCCTCCCAGATTTCTTGTTTTTGCGCTTCCGTTTTACCATCTTTCCAACCCCAACGATACCAACCTTCACTATTTTCATTATTCCCGCACCATAATGCAATGCTAGGATGTTGACGTAATCTTTTTACGTTTTCAATAGCTTCTTGTTTGATGTTAACTAAAAACGCTTCATCTCCTGGATACATGGCACAAGCAAACATAAAATCTTGCCAAACCAAAACCCCTTTTACATCGCAAAGTTGATAGAAGAATTCAGCTTCATAAACTCCTCCCCCCCAAACACGAAGCATATTCATATTCGCATCCACTACATCATTGATAAGGTTTGAATAATCTTCTTGATCAACTTTAGGAAGAAAAATGTTTTGAGGAATATAATTCGCACCTTTCATATAAACAGGCTTCCCGTTAAGTTTAAAATAAAAACCTTCCCCTATGGAATCTTTTTCGCTTATTAATTTGATGGATCTGATTCCTAATTTTTTTGAAAATGATTCTTTTTTATAACCATCATTTAAAAGCTCCACATCAATATCATATAAAAATGGTATTCCTAAATTATATGTCCACCAAAGTTTTGGATTTTTAACGTTAAAAGGAATAGTATATTCAGTCTGTTTTGGAGAAATTTCAATCTTAGAAATAAACGTTTCTTTGTTATTATGATTAATAATTTTAATAGAAATTTCTTGTTGTTTTTGGCTGTGAATAGTTAATTCAGCTGAAATATTAGCAATAGAATCCGAAATAAAATTCGTTTTAAGAAACACTTCTTTAAACCAAATATTTTCATAAGAAACAAGACTAATATTTTTAGTAATTCCCATTGTTTTAATAGTTGGTCCCCAATCCCAACCATATTGAAATTGTGGTTTTCTAGTAAAAACTCGAGGAGCTTCTGGAAGTTCATAATCTAGCTTCTTAATTGCTGTTTTTTCAATTGAATCGGTAGCTTGTAATTTAATTTGTAAAACGTTTTTCAATTGTAAAATATCACTTACCTCCATTTCCCAGTTTCGGAAGGCATTGTTCGTATTTAAAATTAAACTATCATTTAAAAAAATGGAAGCATAAGTATCTAAACCTTCAAAATTTAAAAAATGTTTTGATTTTAAGAGGGCATCTTTAGCAACTAAAAAATGAGTTTTGTAAAACCAATTCCTTTCAGAAACCCATTGTATAGAATCTTCATTGTTAGCTTTAAATGGTTGTGGGATTTTTTTTAAATTTAATAAATCGGTTTGCACCGTACCTGGAATAGATGCGGGCATCCATAAAGAATCTCCTTCTTGTAAAAATTTCCAATTTTTTGATAAATTTTGACGTTCAATATCAGTTTTAGATTCGTTACAGGAAATAAAAAACAATATAAAAAGGAAATAAAAAAGAGAAGTAAGCTTCATCATACTAGAAATTATTTGCTTTTAAATTCATATTCTCTATCCACTTTGCAAATTTGCACTTTATACCAAGAATACCATTTGGTTTTGCCATTCACTTGGGCTTCTAAATTATCTAAATTTGCTTTCCAGTTTTTGATATCTTCTAATGTTTCCCAATAACTGATAGCAATTCCTAAATCGTTTCTTGTGCTTTAAAAACCTAAATATCTTGGTTGTTTTTGAGCAAGTCGCTCCATGGTATCCGCCATATCATTATACCCTTCTAAATTATCGGTTTGTTTGTTTGTAAAAATAACCGCATAACAAGGTTTATTCATTTTTATAGATTTTTACAATTAATGCACCTTGTGCATTCATATGCGCACGATACATTCCAGCCGTATTAAATTCCATAGCAATATTTCCATCTTTATCTATTGCGACAATACCACCATCTCCACCTAAATCTGGCACTTTTTCTTGTATCACCATTTTAGCAGCTTCATGTAAAGAGATTCCTTTATATTCCATCATTGCCGAAATGTCATAAGCAACCATGGCTCTAATAAAAAATTCTCCCAAGCCTGTTGAAGAAACAGCGCAAGTTAAATTATTCGCATATGTTCCTGCACCAATAATAGGAGCATCTCCAATGCGATTCCAACGTTTGTTAGTCATTCCTCCAGTGGAGGTCCCAGCAGCTAAATTTCCGTTTTTATCTAATGCTACACATCCTACGGTTCCAAACTTAGAATCTTTTATAAAAGGATCTTCAAATGATAAACTTTTATAGTGTCTGCGTAGTTCTCTTTCCTTTACTTTTTGAAGCGATTGCATTCTTTTTTCTGTATAAAAATAGGAAGGATCTGTCATTTTAAAACCTTGTTCTTTAGCAAATTCTTCAGCACCTTCGCCAGAAAGCATTACGTGTGGAGAGTCATTCATAACCGATAATGCTAAGTCGATTGGGTTTTTAATATGTTTAACTCCTGAAACTGCTCCAGCATTAAGTGTTGCTCCATCCATAATAGAGGCATCCAATTCGTTGTTTTCTTTATGGGTAAAAACCGCTCCCTTTCCAGCATTAAATAAAGGAGAATCTTCCATAATATTTATAGTAGCAGTAACCGCTTCCAAAGAGGTGCCTCCCTTACTTAATATAGTATGTCCTATTTTAATTGCTTCTTCAAGTTTTTCTAGATATGCAATCTCTAAAGAATCGGTCATATTTTTTTTCAAAATAGTACCTGCTCCCCCATGAATTACAATTCCAAAAGCTTCTTGTTTTTTTGAATTGTTTTTAGAAGAAATTCCTCCTTCAGAATGATGATTTTGATCATTATCACAGCTGAAAACCACAAAAAACACGATTAAAAGTATTAAAATTTCTTTCATCAGAAAGATGTTTTATGAAAAAGCTAAGATAAGCTAAAACCATTGTTACTACAAGGATCGTAAAAAGTAAAATATAACAAAAAATATAAAAAAAGATTAAAAAACATAAAATCATTTAATGTTTTTTTGTGCCCGCTTAAAACAGTTCTTATTTATTCAACTTTTCTATACCAAATAAAATTACTTTTACAATTCAACCATTTAACGTATTTTTACCTAAACTAAGATAAAAATACGGCTATGGCAATTGCAAGACCCTTTAACTTACAGAAATGGATTGATGATAATAGACACTTATTAAAACCTCCTGTAGGAAATAAAAACTTATATGTTGAATCAGAGGATTATATTGTAATGATTGTAGCTGGCCCTAACGCAAGAAAAGACTACCATTATAATGAAACAGAAGAGTTGTTTTATCAAATTGAAGGAGATATTGTTGTGAAAACACAACAAAATGGTAAGTTGGTAGAATATCCAATCAGTGAAGGAGAGATGTTTCTTTTACCGCCTAAAGTACCTCATTCCCCTATTAGGTCAGCAGGTTCAATTGGACTAGTAATAGAAAGAAAAAGAAAGGAAAACGATAAAGATGGTTTAATGTGGTTTTCAGATACTGCCAATGAGTTACTGTATGAAGAGTATTTTAAATTAACTAATGTTGAAATGGACTTTTTTCCGGTTTTTAAGAGATTCTATTCAGATGAAAAGCTTAGAACTTGTCCAAAAACGGGAGAGGTGATGGAAGCTGATGAGAGATATATAGGTAAATAAAAGATTTTTAACCTCATTTTAAAACCTACTATAATACAGAGGAATCAAGGTCTTGTGATAATTGCAGAACTGTTATAGATATAGATCCACAATTTATTGGTGACTAAACCTATTTTGTCTTATTTTTATTTAATTTTTTCATTTTTTAATTTTTTTTAAAATCTTCCAAGTAATACCTACCTTTGCACACTCATTTTAGAATAATAAAACAATAAATATATGGCTACTGTTGCAAACACATTTGGAATTGAAAATGCATTAGAAAAATTAGGAGTTAACGAAATTAATAAAGGAACTTCAACTGGAAGTAACTGGTTTTCGGAAGGTGAAATGATTTCATCCCATTCACCTGTTGATGGAAAATTAATAGGTAAGGTAACGACTACATCTCGCGAAGATTATGAAAAGGTTATCAAAACTGCCCAAACTACTTATAAAGAGTGGAGAAAAGTACCAGCCCCTCAAAGAGGAGAAATTGTGCGTCAATTTGGAAATAAATTAAGAGAACTAAAAAAACCGTTAGGTGAATTAGTTTCTTATGAAATGGGAAAATCATTACAAGAAGGTTATGGTGAAGTTCAAGAAATGATCGATATCTGTGACTTTGCAGTAGGTCTCTCTAGACAGTTAAACGGACAAACCATTCCTTCGGAACGCTCAGGACATGTTATGCGTGAACAATGGCATCCAATTGGAATTGTTGGAATCATTTCAGCATTTAATTTTCCTGTTGCTGTTTGGGCTTGGAATACTTCGTTGGCCTGGATTTGTGGTGATGTATGTGTTTGGAAAGGTTCTGAAAAAGCACCTTTATGTTCTGTTGCTTGTCAAAATATTATTGCAACTGTTTTAAAAGACAATAACTTACCAGAAGGAATTTCTTGCATCATTAACGGAGATTATAAAGTAGGTGAAATGATGACAACTGACCATAGAGTTCCTTTGGTATCCGCTACAGGATCTACAAGAATGGGAAGAATTGTCGGCGCTACCGTTGCAGAACGTTTCGGGAAATCATTATTAGAACTAGGTGGTAATAATGCAATTATTATTACTCCCACTGCCGACTTAAAAGTAGTAGTCCCTGGTGCTGTATTTGGTGCGGTTGGTACAGCAGGACAACGTTGTACCTCTACTAGAAGACTGATCATTCACGAATCGGTTTACAATAAAGTAAGAGACGCAATTGTGGGTGCTTATGGACAAATCATTATCGGAAATCCATTAGATGAAACTAAGCATATGGGACCATTAATCGATAAAGATGCGGTGAATGCTTATTTAGGAGCTATTGAAAAAGCAAAAGCGGAAGGAGGAAACGTTTTAGTAGAAGGTGGCGTTTTAGATGGTGAAGGATTTCAAAGCGGTTGTTACGTAAAACCAGCTATTATTGAAGCTGAAAACCATTATGAAATTGTACAACACGAAACATTTGCTCCTATTTTATACCTAATGAAATATAGCGGAGCTGTCGAAAATGCTATTGAAATGCAAAATGGAGTTGCTCAAGGACTGTCTTCTGCAATTATGACTAATGAAATGAAAGAAGCTGAAAAGTTTTTAAGTTTTTCTGGATCTGATTGTGGTATTGCAAATGTAAATATAGGTACTTCCGGTGCCGAAATTGGTGGAGCTTTTGGTGGAGAAAAAGAAACTGGTGGTGGACGGGAGTCTGGGTCGGATGCTTGGAAAGTTTACATGAGAAGACAAACCAATACGGTAAACTACTCAGATGAATTGCCCTTAGCACAAGGAATTAAATTTGATTTGTAATAGTATTAAATTATAATAAAAAAGACCTCCAAAACTTAATTTTGGAGGTCTTTTTTATTAGATATTACCCTTAATTAGAAAGCATCTGATAAATACAAAACACTATTGCAACCAGATGTCTGAAAGGATTAGTTTTAACTATACTTCATCTTTCTAAGAATCCGAACCGTTTCTTTATAAGAAGTATAAACAGCATCCTCTTGATTTTTTAAAAATGGCTTTGTTTCATATAGTTTGTTTTTTGCTTCTGTAAAATCATTTAAAAAACAAATAAGATAAGTAGCGGGAAGGTTTTTTAAACCTTTCTGTTCAGAACCGTTTAAAGGGATTTCTTTTTTCAATTTTTCTATAATGGCATTATTTGCATTGTAAATATGATATAAGGTGCGTTTGTTAAATTGTGGTGGATTAAAGAGTAAAACCGTATCCATTTGGTACGATCCGTTTTCATTAAAAGTGATAATAACTTCCTCTAAAGGATAATATTTGTAGCGATTATTCAAGCCTAAATGAACATATTCTATAATTCTAAATTCATGCTCGTTACAGCTAATACTTACTTCATCTAAATTTGAATAAAACAAACGAACTTGTTCATTTATAAGTTCAATATCTACCCTAGAATAATACGATTCATCTTTTACTTTTTTAATAGTTCCAGCCCAACAAACCACAAATTGTTCTTTAAAAACATGATAAAATGACGGTAAATCTTTGTGTTTTTCATTAATAAACTCGATGACTCCATCCAGTGTATGCTGTATGTTGTTTTTGGCTTTGTTTTCTATAGATTTTACAATTTCAGAATTAACATCTTTGATGGCAATGTCAAAATCTTTAGGCATGGAGATACTTCCATCCCTCATAAAAATAGAACCTCCCCAATATTTCCATATATTTTTACGCAATGAAGTGATTTCTTCGGTAGGTCGAATCGATACCAATCCCACCACTTTATGGTCTGGTAAATGAGGAAAAGCTACATTTTCATACATAATTAGAGGAGGATTTGTTAAGTATGCATTGATGAGGTTTTGAATTTTACTATCATCAAAAAAATCGACTCCATTAATGGTATTGGTTTCATCTTCTATTCCAATAACAATATAACTATTGTTTTTTGGGTTACTATTACTAAGCGCACAAACGTGTTTTAGAAATTTTCCCTTTCCTTCTTTGGTGCCTAATTCAATTTTTCGTTTTTTATCATAAAAACTACTCTCATCATTATGAGCGAGTAAGTTTTTAATTAAAAGACGTTTATTAATCAAGGTTTTATTTTCTTATTTACAACGGTACTTGAAGCTTGATCTAATGCCATCACTGTTAAATCTGCAATATTTACATGAGCAGGTTGGGTGACTGTAAACCAAATAATCTCTGCGATATCATTAGCTTGTAAAGGAGTAAACCCCTGGTATACTTTAGAAGCTTTTTCGACATTACTTTTAAACCGAACCTTACTAAATTCAGTGGCTACCATTCCCGGATTGATGGCTCCTACTTTTATTCCTTTCCCATTTAAATCAATTCTCATTCCTTGATTAATAGCATCAACCGCATATTTACTAGCGCAATATACATTCCCTTTTGGATATACTTCTTTTCCAGCAGTAGATCCAATATTGATGATGTGCCCTTTTTCTTTTGCTAACATTTTTGGGATTACCGCTTTACTAACATAAAGTAATCCCTTTACATTAATATCAATCATAGCTTCCCAATCTTCAATTTTTCCATCTTGAAAAAAATCCAACCCATGAGCATTCCCAGCATTATTTATTAAAAAAGTTATTTCTGAAAAAGCCTCGGGAAGTTCATTAATTTTTGTAAAAACTGCTTCTTTATCTCGGACATCAAAATTTAAAGTGTGAATTTTACAAAAGGACTTCAATTCTTTTTCTAATTCATCCAACCGGTTTTGTCTTCTTCCACAAAGGATTAAATCAATTCCATTTTTCGCAAATATTTTTGCAGTTGCTTTCCCAATTCCAGATGACGCACCTGTTATCAGCGCTATTTTATTTTTCATAATCATAAAGTTTTCAAAAAGGATCTTTATTTGCCAATTAAATTAGGTTATTTCTATTAGAAAAGTACGTATTTAATCGTATTAATTTTTTTGTCTAATTTTTAACCAATTATTAACAAGGATTTAAAAGTTATTTTTTCAATTTAGCATTACTTAATTTAAAAGTTATTTTTTTTAAAATAAAAATATGGAACAGATAAATACAACACTCGATATAGGAGCTTTAAACGAAAAAATAGAGAAAGAATCAGCATTTATTGATATTCTTTCCATGGAAATGAATAAAGTAATTGTGGGTCAGAAACACATGATCGAACGTTTACTCATTGGATTGTTAGGAGGAGGTCATATATTACTTGAAGGTGTGCCAGGATTGGCAAAAACACTAGCAATTAATACCCTGTCAAAAGCGGTACATGGAGATTTTAGTAGAATTCAATTTACTCCAGATTTATTGCCTGCCGACGTTGTTGGTACCATGATTTATAACATGAAGGACAATAATTTTAGCATTAAAAAGGGTCCTATTTTTGCCAATTTTGTATTAGCAGATGAAATTAACCGTGCCCCAGCTAAAGTTCAATCTGCTTTGCTAGAAGCCATGCAAGAGAAGCAAGTGACCATTGGAGATGAAACTTTTATATTGGACAAGCCATTTTTAGTGATGGCAACTCAAAATCCAATTGAGCAAGAAGGAACTTATCCTTTACCAGAAGCGCAAGTAGATCGTTTCATGTTAAAAACAGTAATTAAATACCCTCAATTAGCAGAAGAACAATTAATTATTCGTCAAAATTTAAAAGATAGTTTTGAGCAAGTAAATCAAGTAGTTACTTTGGAACAGATTTTAAGAGCTCAACAATCGGTTCGTGAAGTTTATATGGATGAGAAAATTGAAAAATATATCTTAGATATCATCTTTGCAACACGTACACCAGAGAATTATAATTTACCAGATTTAAATCCATTAATTAGTTTTGGGTCTTCTCCAAGGGGAAGTATTAACCTAGCAATTGCTTCAAAATGTTATGCATTCATCAAGCGTAGAGGTTATGTGATACCAGAAGATGTTAGAGCGGTTGTTCATGATGTGCTGCGCCATCGTATAGGAATTACTTATGAGGCTGAAGCCGAAAATGTAACTTCAGAAGACATTATCAATAAGATTGTAAACGAAATTGAAGTGCCTTAGAATTGTTTAACTATTAATTCAGTTAAACAAACTACAATTACACGATTCAACATTTCAACAAATTAATATCAATTGGACACGAAAGAACTCCTTAAAAAAGTACGTAAAATCGAAATTAAGACACGTCGATTAAGCGACCATATGTTTGGTGGCGAGTATCACAGTACTTTTAAAGGACGAGGGATGACATTTAGTGAAGTTCGTCAATATCAATTTGGGGATGATGTTCGATCCATCGACTGGAATGTAACTGCACGTTATAACGAGCCGTATATAAAAGTTTTTGAAGAAGAACGAGAATTAACTTTAATGCTAATTGTAGACATTAGCGGTTCAGAGTTATTTGGAACTGATGGGCAATTTAAAAATGAAATTATCACAGAAATAGCAGCTACACTAGCTTTTTCTGCATTACAAAATAATGATAAAATAGGATTGATATTATTTTCAGATGAAATAGAATTGTTTATTCCGCCTAAAAAAGGAAAATCACACGTTTTGCGTATTATCAGAGAATTATTAGAGCACAAGCCAAATAGTAAAGAAACAGATATTGCTATGGCATTAAAGTATTTCTCAAAAGTAATAAAAAAGAAAGCCATCGTTTTTGTGCTTTCTGATTTTATTACAGATGAATATAGAGAGACATTAAAAATTGTTTCTGGGAAACATGATGTTACTGGAATAAGAGTCTATGATAAAAAAGAAGAACAAATTCCTAACCTTGGAATGGTTCAAATGGAAGACCAAGAAACAGGCGAATTAGTATTGGTAAATACTTCCTCTAAACAGGTTCGAAATCACTACAAGGCTAACTATTTAGAAAGAGCAGCTTATTTTAAAGAATCTTTTCAAAAAAGTGGTGCAGGTGCATTGACTTGTAGCTTAGGTGAAAGTTATGTAAAGAAGTTACTGGGTTATTTTAAAAATCGATAATAAATTGAAAATAACGCAACGCATATAGATGAAAGAAAATAGATCCTATAAAACAAAAATAATATTCCTAGTATTAACTAGGAATCTCTTTATATTGTCTTTATTTTTTATAGGATGCCTTTCTCAAGCTCAAGTTTCTTCATCTATCGATACTACACAAATAAGAGTTGCAGAAGAGATTATATACTCAATTCAAGTGGAGGCAGATTCTACTGCTTTGGTTTTATTTCCCGAAGGACAATCATTTAACCCTTTAGAAGTGATTGAGTCTTATGATATTGATACTACAAGGCTTGAAGATAAAATTAGACTAATAAAAAAGTATGGTCTAACTCAATTTGATTCAGGAAACTATACGCTTCCACCTCAAAGGATAGTTATTAATAATAAATCATTCAATACAGACTCTGTTAATGTAGAAGTGGGCAATGTAGTGGTTGATACCACAAAGCAAAAAATGTTTCACATCAAACCAGCTTTTGAAGTTGAAGCACCTGGTTTCGATTTTGAAAAACTGTTCTATTGGATTATTCCTATACTTTTAATTATGGGAGTTGTTGCTTTTTTATTCTTCAGAAGAAGAAAAAGAAAAATAGAAGAATTAGCAAAACAACTTCCACCATACGAAGAAGCAATAGAGGCTTTAAAAGAATTGGATCATTCTCATTTTTTGGAAAATGATAATTCTAAAAGGTATTACTCTTCTTTAACTGAAATTTTAAAACGATATATTGGAAGAGAAGTGGATGATGCTGCTTTAGAAAGTACGAGTAACGAATTAATCGAACGATTGATATTACATAAAGATGCTGGAAGTTTTAATTTTGATTCAGAAACGATCAATAAAATTGATAAAATTTTAAAACGAGCAGATTTAATCAAATTTGCCAAGATGAAAGAACAAGAAGGTCAAGCAAAAGTAGACCGAACTGTTGTTGAAGATATTATCAATGAAACTAAGGAAATAATTCCAGAACCTACGGAAGAAGAGTTGCTTAAAAACCAATTATATTTAGAAGGGCTTCGTAAAAAACAATTAAAAAGAAAACGAATTAAAATTACTTTGGCTGCCTTTGCATCCGTTATAATTGCTGCTGTTATTTTTGGAAGTATCAAGGGATTTGACGAATTAAAGGATAAAACACTTGGTAATGAAATACGAAGTTTTTCGGAGGGAAGGTGGATAAAGAGTGAGTATGGGTCACCTTCAATTATTATTGAAACACCTAAAGTTTTAGTAAGAACTGTAGATTCTTTAGTTCCTAAAAGTAAGGTGATTAAAAGGAAAAGTATTTTTACTTACGGGCGCATTAACGACCAGCTTTATATAAGAGTTAGTACTGTAAAATTTAGTCAAGAACAACAATTAGAATTGGAACCTTCACTGGATATGTCGCTTGCATTATTAGAAAATGCAGGTGCTAAAAATTTAGTGGTAAAAAGAGATGATTTTGAAACTGAAAGCGGAATAAAAGGCATTAAAGCTTATGGTGATTTTCATGTTCAAGTTTCAGAAAACAAAGTATTAAAAAAGAAGAGTTCTTATGAGCTATTATTATTTGCTCAAGAAAATGGCCTGCAAGAAGTATTGTTAGTTTATCAAGACGATGGTCGTTTTTCAGAAGCTATAAAAGACCGCATTATCAATTCTATTGAGTTAGAGGTTACTCAAGAAAAAAAGAAAAAGAATGAGTAGTAATTTCGAATTTGTAAACCCACAATTATTCTGGTTGTTATTAGCACTTCCATTGTTATTGTTATGGTTTTTTTGGAAACGAAAACAACAGACTGCCGTCTTAAAAATATCGAGTTTAAAAGGGTTTGATACTTCTAAAAACTGGTTAGCAAAATTACGCCCCTTATTATTTGTTTTGCGATTAATCACATTAGCTTTAATAATAGTTGCGATGGCACGTCCTAGAACAGTTGATGAATCTACACGGATTAAAACTACTAAGGGAATCGATATTGTGATCGCAATAGATGTATCCGCAAGTATGCTAGCAAGAGACTTAAAGCCTAATAGACTAGAAGCTTTAAAAGTAGTAGCTTCTAAGTTTATTCAAGCGCGACCAAACGATCGACTTGGATTGGTGGAATATGCTGGAGAGAGTTATACTAAAACACCTTTAACGAGTGATAAAAACATTGTTTTATCGTCATTAAAAAGTATAAAATACAATACAACAATTACTGGGGGTACAGCAATTGGAATGGGATTAGCAACTTCTGTAAATCGATTAAAAGAAAGCCGTGCTAAAGGGAAAGTAATTATTCTTTTAACAGATGGTGTAAATAATTCTGGGTTTATCGACCCAAAGATTGCTAGTGAATTAGCTGTAGAATTTGGTATTAAGGTGTATACCATTGGGATTGGATCTAATGGAATGGCCTTATCACCAATTGGAATTTTACCAAATGGATCTTTTCAATATGGAAATATTCAAGTAGAAATTGATGAAGATTTACTAAAGCAAATTGCTGAAACTACAGGAGGTAAGTATTTTAGAGCTACTAGTAACAGTAAGTTAGAAGATATTTACGAAGAAATTAATAAATTAGAAAAAACCGAAATAGAAGAGACAAAATATAAAAGCTACGACGAATTATTTAGACCTTTAGTACTTGCTGCTTTTGGTTTATTATTATTTGAACTGTTGTTAAGATATACCCTATTTAGAAGTTTTGTTTAATAATTTAAAAGAATCCTGTTTGTGCAGGAAATAAATATGTATCAATTAGAAAAACCGATATTTTTTTATTTACTATTTGCCATTGTTGGGCTTATGGTAATTTTCTTATTGGTTTTTATATGGAAAAAACATTCTCAAAAGAAATTTGCACATTCAAAGGCATTAAGATTACTTAGTCCAAATCGATCTTTTTTTAAATCTTGGATTAAAGTTATCTTACTATCACTTGCCATAGCAAGTCTTGCATTGGCATTAGTGAATCCTAAAATAGGGACTAAAATAGAAACTATTTCTAGAGCAGGAGTGGATGTGGTTTTTGCATTGGATGTTTCAAAAAGTATGCTGGCGGAAGATATTGCTCCAAATCGTTTAGACAAATCGAAGCAATTAATTACTCAAATTATCAATAGTTTAGGTGGTGATCGGGTTGGAATTATAGGGTATGCAGGAAGTGCTTTTCCTCAAGTACCAATTACTACCGACTTTTCCACAACAAAACTATTTTTGAACAGTATGGATACCGATATGGTTTCATCGCAAGGAACAGCGATTACAGAAGCCATTAAAATGGCAGAAACCTATTATAACGATGAGGATCAGGCAAATAAAGTATTGTTTATTGTTTCAGATGGAGAGGATCACGAAGGAAGTATTTCTAAAATAGTTAATGAAGCTGCAAATTTGGGGATCCGTATTTATACAATTGGTGTAGGAACCAAAAAAGGAGGGCCAATACCCATTAAACGAAATGGAATTTTACAATATTACAAACGAGATCAAAACAACCAGCAAGTTATAACACGTTTGGATACTGAAAAATTAATTGAAATTGCCACAAAAGGGAATGGAAAATATCTAGATGGGAGCAATACAAACGAAGTTATCGAACAAGTAACGACCATTTTAAATGGCATGAATCAAAAAGAGTTTGAATCTAAACAATTTACAGATTTTAAAGATCGATTTCAGTGGTTTTTAGGCTTGTCAATTTTTTTGTTAGTTATTGAATTATTGTTGTTGGAAAGAAAAACTGCTTGGATTAAAAAATTAAATTTGTTTAATGAAGATGAAGTATAAACTATTTAAAAATAGTGTTTCGCTAAAGAATATGACCTGTCTTATACTTCTTTTAGTGACTACGTTCTCTATTGTAGCACAAGAAGTAGCTAAAGAAAAACAAAATGCAATTAAAGAGTCAAGAGCATCATTAAGTGATGCAAGTTATGAAATGGCTCAGGATAACTTTATTATTGCAGAAGCAGCATATCGCGAAGCTATTGCATTAAACCCTAAAAACGTTACCGGAAAATATAATTTGGGAAATGCGTATTATGATAAAGAACTGAATGATGTCGCGATGTCACGTTTTAAACAAGCTGCAGCTGTCGCAGACACAAAATTAGACAAACACAGTGCTTTTCATAATTTAGGAAATACCTATATGAATGATAAAAAATATCAGGAGGCAGTTGAATCCTATAAAAATGCCCTGCGAAATAATCCTAAAGATGAAGAAACACGGTACAATTATGCATTGGCAAAAGAACTTCTAGAAGATCAAGAAAAAAATGGAGGAGGTGATGATGACAAGGAGGATAAAGAGGATAAAAAAGACGAAGAAAAGAAAGAGAACCAGGATAATGAGAATAATAAAAAGGATGGAGAAGATGGTGATCAGAAAGATGAAAATGATAAAGGAGAAGAAGAGCAAGATAAAAAAGAAGGAGACGAAAATAAGGATAAAGGAAAGCCTGACGAATCAAAAGAAGAAAAACAAGAGCAACAGCCAACAGAACCTGGAAAACTTTCTCCTCAACAAGTTAAAAACTTATTAGAAGCAATGAATAATGAAGAGAAAAAGGTTCAAGATAAAATCAATGCTAAAAAACAAAAAGGCATAAAAGTAAAATCTGAAAAAGATTGGTAATGAGACTTAAATCAGTTTTTATATTAGTTTTTATCTTGAGCATTGGATTTGTTCAAGCTCAAGTTTCTTTTGTTGCTAAAGTGAGTAAAAAAACCTTAGGAATTAATGAACGTTTACGGGTAGATTTTGAAATGAATCAGGATGGTGATAATTTTGTTCCTCCTAACTTTAAGGGCTTTAATGTTGTTGGAGGGCCTAATCAATCCATCAGTAATTCTTGGTTAAATGGTAAAAGAAGTTATTTAAAAACCTACTCTTATTTTTTAGTGCCCAGAGCTCAAGGCAAATTTATAATCAAACAAGCAACAATAGAAATTGATGACCAAATTTATAAAACAACTTCTTTAAATATTATAGTTACTGCAGCGGTAATTAAACCAAAAGATGAGAATAGTGCAGATTATTTAGCAAGCGAAAATGTTCATTTAATAGCAGAAATTTCAAAGACCAATCCCTATTTAAATGAGGCAATTACAGTTGTCTATAAATTATATGTATCAAATGAAGTTAGTATCACTAGAGGTTGGCAGGAAATAGCTATTCCAAAATTTGAAGACTTTTGGAGTCAGAATATTGAAGAAAAAGGTAAACAGCAAGTTTTTGAAGGAACCTTTAAAGGGAAGCCTTATCGATATGTAATCTTAAGAAAAGCAGTATTATATCCTCAAAAAACAGGACCATTAATTATTGAACCCTTAACACTAGATATTCCTATAGATGTTCAAGGAAACTTAAGAGACATGTTTGGGCGTAGAAGAATGACTCGTGTCAATATCACCATTTCTGCAGGAAAAAGAACAATTACTGTAAAACCATTACCAATAGAAGGAAAGCCAGATAATTTTTCTGGAGCCGTGGGTGCATTTAATTTTAATGTCTCAACAAATAAATTAACTTTAGATGCCAACGAAGCTTTAGAATTAAAAATAAGAGTAAAAGGAACAGGAAATTTAAAATTATTTAACCTACCATCTATAAACTTACCTAGTTCTTTAGAAGTATACGAACCTATTAGGGATAATAAAATAGCTGTTAATATAAAAGGGATGAATGGTTTTATAAACGATACCTATACTGTCATTCCTCAATATAAAGGAAGTTACCCAATACGACCTATAACATTTTCTTATTTTGATCCTGTTTTAAAAAGTTATAAAACGGTTTCATCTGAAGAAATAATAATACAAGTTAAAAATGATCCTGTAACTAATCAGCCAAATAAATTAAAAGAAAATACAAGTAATGAAAATACGATTTCATTAGCTAATGATCAATTTAAATATATAAAGACTTCCGTTAAATTAATTTCTATAAATCGCCCTAAATTCTTTAAAACCTCTCTTTTTTGGTGCTTAACGGGAATCCCATTTTTATTAATCCCAATAATTATATTAATAGGAACTGAAAGAAGAAAAAAATTAAGTGATGTAGAAGGGAAGCGTTTTAGAAAAGCAACGAAATTGGCTAAAAAATATTTATCAGAAGCAAAAAATAATTTAGGAAAACAAGAAGCTTTTTATGAAGCTTTAGAACGCGCTTTACATAATTATTTAAGAGCTAAACTAGACCTCGTTACTTCGGAGTTTTCAAAAGAAAAAATAATAATTTTATTGACTGAAAGAAAAGTTAAAGAATTAGTTATTTTAGATTTTATGGGCCTGCTTAAAAGTTGTGAGTTTGCTCGGTATACTCCAACATCTGATGTTACTATTAAACAGG
>JAQWNL010000030.1:0-11304 GCA_029268635.1 Flavobacteriaceae bacterium | reverse complement strand
AAAAAATGAATTACGTCATAACCTTGATTTATTTTTTGTGCGATTAATTTGTGAGCTAATTTCACATCAGTTTCTGTGAAAGAATCGATAACTTCAAAAGCTATTGCATTTCCATCAATTATTTTTATTTGTTCAATCATTATTTTGATTATTAGTTATTAAGCTAAAGTAGTTAATTTTAATAAATTTAAATTCTACCTGTCTAAAAGTTAATATTACTAAATAGCTGGTTTTTTATCATTTTCGACACTTTTTAGTCTTTTTTAAGAGTTTTTAGTCCATTTTTAGTCTTTTTTGATGGTTTTTGTTATTTTTTAAAATAATGCTATTGATTTTGGATTATTATCAAAAGTTATCAACACAGTCATTTTATTTTTTATTTTTACTACTTTTTAAAACTTTACTGGCCAACATAATAGAAAGCTTCTTTCTTAAGCTAATGCAAGGCCCATCATTGCTAAAATAAAATAAATAGCTATTGTTTTTGCACCATCATAATTTTTAGAAATGCGCTGACCCAATAAAAGAACTAGCAGAGCAACTGCACCAATAGTTAGACCAAGTAATCCTATAAAATTAGAGTTATTAAAAATAAAATCAATGATTCCAATTAGGCAAAGTATTCCAGATATTAATTCCAAAATAGTAACTGAAATTAAAGCAATTACAATTAATGTCCGCGAAAAAAATAATCCTAATGAATCGTTCAAAAAACTTAAATTTCCTTTGAAGTCAAATGCCTTGTCTGTACCACTTTGAACGAATACAATTAAAAAAAAAACTAAAATAAAAAGGAATGTAATTTTTTCTGGAATCATAATTGTGAATGGTTTTTTAAAAATGCTAATATAATATTTTTTTAGATATTTTATATCTCTACCACTTGCTCGTAATTTCTAATTTTATTGACTTTAGCCTTCATTGATTTGCCTTTTTTTTATAGAATTAATTTCACATCAGTTTAACACTTATTAATTTCAAATGTCAGACTTTTGGTTTTATATAGTAATTGCAATTATTATTTGAATTTAGCGTTAGGTTTTGGTTATTTAATCTCAAAATGAAACCCACTAAAGAGGCTCAATAAAAAATAAAAAATTGCTAGTTGCTTAATAGATTTTATGCGAATCCGTTTACTAGTATGGAGACCACCTTTTTATAATTAATTACGCCTATATTTATAACCATAATTATTAGACAATGCCTTTAAAATATTCATTAACACTACTAAGCTTTCTTTTTTTATCTTTTGCAAATGCACAATCTTTCACGGCAAAGGTGATCGATCAAGAAACTCAAGAACCAATACCGTATGCTACAATAGAGATAGGATTGCATCAAGGAATGGTCTCTAATGAAGAAGGGGAATTTACATTCTTATTAGAAAATGTTAAACCAACACCAGATTCTATTTACATATCTTGTATGGGATATGAAACAAAAGGCATTGTCTTTAAAGAGAATGAAGGAATAACCATACCATTGCCCCCTGCGCTTTATGAACTTAAAGAAGTGTTTTTAACTACTGATGTGCTCACCATTAAAGAGATTATTAAAAAAGTAAAAGATAACTTAGATAAAAACTATGCATCTAATTTAACAAAAAAGAAAATTTTCTTTCGCCAATCTGATATTGGTATCATGAAAAAGATGGAACTTGAATTTAAAAAATCTACTATTAAAGAGTTAAATAAGAAACTCCTAGATAGTATTAGAAAGATCCTACCAAAAAAATCATCTTATTATAAAGAAGTTGTTGCAGAATTATATGGAGATTATAATAATTATAAGCTTTATATTAATAAAGCTGCAGAATTATATGATAAAAATAATGACATATCAGCAGAAGGAATAGAAAAAAAGTTAGAGGATATTTTTAACGAAAACATAAAAAAAGATTCTTATTTAAAAATAAAATCAGGAATCTTTAGTACTAAAAAGCAAGTTGATTCTATACTTCAAGAAAACGAAGAAGCTAAAGCTGCCTTAGAAAAGAAAAAGCAAGAAGGGACTCTAGAATTTCAAGAACAAATAAGCAATCAAATAGCTAATTTATACGAGCAGTTATTTTTTCAAGAAGACAGCAAAATAAATGTGTTAGATAACTCAGGGAGGTATAATTTTACATTGGATAATTACACAGTAATTAATAAAATGACTGTTTATAAATTGCAATTTACCCCCAAAGGCGGGAAAGACTTTAAAGGTACGATGTATGTAAATACTCAAGATTTTGCCATTGTACGGTTAGATTTTGAAAATGTAAAACCACTAAGTAGCTTTGCGCTTCTTGGCATTACCTATCGAAATAATATTTATAAAGGTAAAATGTTATTTGATAAAAATGAGAATGGAAGTTATAGCCCACGATTTTTAGAGCTATTGGATGGTAGTTATATGGGTTTTGATAGACCTGTGAAGGTGATAGAAAAAAACAAGAATATAAGAGGTAGGAGGAAACAAAATGAACTTTCCTTAAAGTTACATATTCAAGGAAATCAATTAAAAAAGCAAGAGTTAGTTGTTTTTGAATCAGAAAATATAACGCAATCTGCCTTCGACCTTTTAGAGGGAAAACAAATAATTAAAGCGACCTACTTATCTAAATACGATCCTATGTTTTGGAAAGACTACTCTATTATGGAACCCAATGAAGCTATAGAGTCTTTTAAAGTAGTTGAGTAAAAAAACTAATTCACTTTAAAACCCTCTATAAATTTCGATTTTGACCTCCTTCAATGGAAGTAAAAATATCTCATTGGTAAACCCTTTTAGGCTTAGGGTAAAATCAACAAAAATGTAGCGCCTTTTAATGATCCCTCTTTACAATTAAATAATAATCATTTTCCAAAGGTAAATACCCTTGGTCGTATAAATAAAAATAAACAGATCCTGTTTTTGTAGTATAGGTACTTGTAAAATTTTCAAAATTAAATCCCAATCTGGATAGTTTTTCCTTTGTAGTTTTGGTTTTACCTTCTGGATTTAGAGATTCTAATATCCGATAGTTTTTTCGCAAACTATTATTAATATTCCTAATAAGATTTTTGCTATCTTTGTTTAAAGCATTGTTATGACTGTTTCTGCAAGCATCACTGCAAAATTTCTTATCGGCCCTACCGATAATCTTATCACCGCATTCCGGACAAAGTTTTTTCATGTCTATAAAACTACCAATAATATTTTAGAATCTTTATTTTTTTCTTTAAAATGAATTTTACAGGGCTTTTTTATTTGCTTAATTATAAGGCAATAAGCATTGTCTTATCTTAACATTTTATTAATTTCGCAGCTATCTTGAAGATGATAAATTTTATCTTGAAAAATATTATATAATGAGCAGAGCTTTTAAAACATACAAAGGTTTAGATCTTCCAAAATTAGGAGAAGAAATACTCGAATTTTGGGAAAAAGAAAACGTCTTTGAAAAAAGTGTTTCTTCTCGCGAAGGAAAAACGCCTTATGTTTTTTTTGAAGGACCTCCTTCTGCCAACGGCTTGCCAGGAGTACATCACGTTTTAGCTCGTTCAATTAAAGATATTTTTCCTCGATATAAAACCATGAAAGGCTTCCAAGTAAAGCGTAAGGCTGGTTGGGATACTCATGGACTACCTATAGAACTGGGCGTAGAGAAAGAATTAGGAATTACCAAAGAAGATATTGGTAAAACCATCTCGGTAGCTGATTATAATGCAGCTTGTAGAAAAGCAGTAATGCGTTATACCGGTATTTGGAATGACCTAACTAAACGTATTGGTTATTGGGTAGATATGGAAGATCCATATGTAACCTATGAACCAAAGTATATGGAAACTGTTTGGTGGTTATTAAAACAAATATACAACAAAGGATTACTTTATAAGGGCTATACAATTCAGCCATATTCACCTAAAGCAGGAACTGGATTAAGTTCTCATGAGCTAAACCAACCTGGTACCTATCAAGATGTAACCGATACAACTGTTGTTGCAAAATTTAAAGCCATCAAAGATACCTTACCGACGTTTTTAAAAAACACGGAAGGAGACATCTATTTTTTAGCATGGACCACAACTCCTTGGACTTTGCCATCAAATACGGCTTTAACAGTTGGTAAAAAGATTGACTATGTGTTAGTTAAAACATTTAATCAATATACTTTTGAGGCTTCACAAGTAATTTTAGCTAAAAAATTAGTTGAAAAACAATTTTCAGGAAAGTTTGAAAATGTAGAAACAGAACAAGAGCTATCTTCCTATGAAAAAGGAGCTAAAAAAATTCCTTTTACCATTCTTAAAGAATTTAAAGGTGTTGAGGTTTTAGAATCTCGTTACGAACAATTAATGCCGTTCACACTGCCTTATGACCATCCAGAAAATGCATTTAGAGTAATTCCTGGTGATTTTGTAACCACTGAAGACGGAACAGGAATTGTTCATACCGCTCCAACGTTTGGTGCAGATGATGCTATGGTTGCAAAACAAATTCAACCAGAAGTTCCTCCTATGTTGCTGATGGACGAAAACCAAAAGTTAGTTCCTTTAGTAAATTTACAAGGCAAGTTTAGACCAGAAATGGGTGAATACGCTGGTAAATATGTAAAGAATGAATATTTTGCAGATGGAGAAGCACCAGAGAAATCCGTAGATGTAGAGATTGCAATTCAATTAAAAACAGAAAATAAAGCATTTAAAGTTGAAAAATACACACACAGTTATCCAAACTGTTGGCGTACCGACAAACCTATATTATATTATCCATTAGATTCTTGGTTTATAAAAGTAACCAATTTTAAAGATCGAATGTTTGAGTTAAATTTAGGGATCAACTGGAAACCAAAAGCTACTGGTGAAGGACGTTTTGGAAATTGGTTAGTAAACGCAAATGATTGGAATTTATCGAGGTCAAGATATTGGGGTATTCCGCTTCCTATATGGCGTACTAAAGATGGAAAAGAAGAAATTGCTATTGGTTCTATTGAAGAATTAAAAGGCGAAATGAAAAAAGCAGTGGATGCTGGATTCATGCAAAAAGACATTTTTGATGATTTTGTAACAGGAGATTTTTCGGAAGATAATTACGCAAAAGTAGACCTCCATAAAAATATTGTTGACGATATTGTATTAGTTTCTAAAAAAGGAAACCCTATGAGCCGTGAAGCCGATTTAATTGATGTTTGGTTTGATAGTGGAAGTATGCCTTATGCTCAATGGCATTATCCTTTCGAGAATAAAGAAAAAGTAGATACTACTTGGCGAAAGGCAGATTTTATTGCTGAAGGAGTAGATCAAACACGTGGTTGGTTTTACACCCTTCACGCTATAGCAACCATGATTTTTGATGATGTTGCCTATAAAAATATAGTTTCAAACGGCTTGGTATTAGATAAAAATGGTCAAAAAATGTCCAAGCGACTTGGAAACGCAACTGATCCTTTTGAAACCATTGATAAATTTGGACCAGATGCCACTCGTTGGTATATGATAAGCAACGCCAATCCTTGGGATAACTTAAAATTTGATTTAGCAGGAATTTCAGAAGTAAGGAATAAGTTTTTTGGGACTCTTTATAATACGTATACTTTCTTTAGTCTGTATGCTAATTTAGACAATTTTAATTATTCAGAAGCAGCTATTTTATTAGAGAAAAGACCAGAAATAGATCGTTGGATACTTTCAGAATTACATACCTTAATCGAAAGAGTAGATCGATACTATAGCGAATATGAACCAACAAAGGCTACAAGAGCGATTTCAGATTTTGTTCAAGAAAATTTAAGTAACTGGTTTGTCCGTTTAAGTAGGAGACGTTTTTGGAAAGGTAGTTATGGCGAAGATAAAATATCGGCATATCAAACATTACACACTTGTTTATTAACGATAGCTAAGTTAAGCTCACCTATTGCTCCCTTTTTTATGGACCGTCTTTATAATGATTTATTGAACGGAACTGTTAAAGTTGATGAGATTTCGGTGCATTTAAGTAACTTCCCAATATCGGACTCGTCATATATTGACAGTGCATTGGAACATAAAATGAAAAAGGCTCAAACAATATCTTCATTAACGTTATCCTTACGCCAAAAAGAAAAGATTAAAGTTAGACAACCTTTACAAAAAATTATGATTCCTGTTTTAAATAATGAACAGCGTGAAGAAATAATAGCAGTTTCAGATTTAATTAAATCTGAAGTTAATGTGAAGGAAATAGAATTGATTGATGAAGGATCTGGAATACTAGTAAAACAGATAAAACCAGACTTTAAAAAGTTAGGGCCTCGTTTCGGAAAAGATATGAAATCTGTTGCACAAGTAATTACTAATTTTGGTCAAGAAGAGATTTCAATTCTTGAAAAAGAAGGAGAAATTAATGTTTTAATTAATAAAAAAAATACTACATTGTGCAAAGATGATGTAGTGATAAGTTCTCAAGACATTGAAGGTTGGTTGGTTGCAAATAGTGACGGTGTTACGGTGGCTTTAGATGTGACCATTAGTCAAGAATTAAAGAACGAAGGGATTGCTAGAGAATTGGTAAACCGAATTCAAAATTTACGTAAAGACTCTGGTTTTGAAGTAATGGATCGAGTTGAGGTAACTATTCAGGAAGATGAAAACTTAAAAGTGGCGGTAATCCAAAATTTAGAATATATTAAACGTGAAACGCTAACAGAAGTTTTGTGTTTTGATCAAAAATTAGAGGAAGGAACTGAAATAATATTTGATGAAATAACAAGCAAGTTAGTCATTAAAAAAATTTAAAATGAAACAAGAAACATACGACAGATATAATGATAAGGATTTAGATAAATTCAGGCTACTAATCCTTGAAAAAATTGAAAATGCACAAAGACAATTAGAATTAATTGAAAGTGCTTTTAAAAACGATAGCGATAACGGCACCAATGATACCTCACCAACGTTTAAGGCTTTTGATGAAGGAAGTCATGTAATGAGTAAAGAAGCAAATGCTCAATTAGCTATACGGCAAGAAAAATTTATTCGCGATTTAAAAAATGCATTGATCCGTATAGAAAATAAAACCTACGGAGTTTGTCGTGTAACAAAAAAATTAATTAATAAAGAACGTTTAAAATTAGTCCCTCATGCCACTCTTAGTATGGAAGCTAAGAATATGCAATAGTAAATTAATAAGATCGTTAAAGTTCCAAATTCTAGAACAGCTAAATAGCTTATAGAATTTGGAATTTATTTTTTAAATACAAATTAAATAATATTATTTTTGCCAAGCATATAAAATACGATGTCTCTTAAAAAATCCATATTTATTATAGTTTTGATCTTAGTAATCGATCAGATTTCAAAAATATACATTAAAACTCATTTTGTATTAGGTGAAAGTATATCTATTTTTGAATGGTTTAAAATTGCTTTTGTAGAAAACGAAGGAATGGCTTGGGGAGCTAAAATTCCTGGTAAATACGGAAAATTAATACTTACCCTTTTTAGGTTAATTGCTATTGTTGGTATAGGGTATTGGCTATGGGATTCCATAAAAAAGAAACATTCTAAAATACTGATTATTTCTATTACATTAATATTTGCTGGAGCATTTGGTAATATTATTGACTCTGTAATTTATGGAATTATTTTCAATGAAAGTCATCTGCAAATTGCGACTATGTTTCCTCCAGATGGAGGCTATGGCACATTATTTCATGGGAAAGTGGTAGACATGTTTCATTTTCCATTATGGGAAGGGTTTTTACCAAAATGGCTGCCTTATTGGGGAGGAAATTACTTCACTTTTTTCGATCCCGTATTTAATATTGCAGATATGTCTATTAGTACCGGTTTTGGAATATTATTAGTTTTTAGCAATAAGGCTTTTCCCAAACCAGAAAATGAGGCCCGTATTTCCTCTTCAAATTCAGAAGAAAAAGAGTCTTAATAATTAAATTACATTTCTAATGATTGTAAAAAGAATCATTAAAGCGACTATGGTAATAACCCATTTAGTAGAAATAATGATGTTTGGTAAAATAATATTAAATGGTTTTAATAACAATTTTATAAAAATAAAAAGTAATAGTGGTGCAAAAAAATAGATAAGTAAATTAAGTTGAGCAGCTTTTATGAAATTACCATGTAATAACTCATGAAAAGCACGTTGAGCTCCGCAACCAGGACAATCTAAACCACTAATAGTTTTACTAATACAATTTACAAAAATTGCTTCACCACACGATGGATCATTGGTGTAAAAATAGTAGATACCTATTCCAAATAGCGTAAAGGCGATTATTGATAAAAGTTTATAAATCAAAACAGGTTATTAAGTAATAGTATAGGTCTCTAATATTTTCTGATAAGCAGCTATTCCACCAAAAACAAATAAGAAAATTAAATTAAAGGCTGTAAGTCCAATCGCTATAATAGATACTATTTTTGAGTTTTTAGCAGAAGAATTTGCTCCAGCGAAATTACCCATTTCAAATTTTGTTTTCACCTGACTTGATAATACAATTGCAATAATTCCAAGAATAAGCCCAATACAACAAGGAGAGCACGGTCCTAAAACAGTAGCAATGATTGCTAAGGTCATATTATTATTTGGCAGGGGATTTTCAGAAAAAGAAGTGGTTTCCATAGAAGAAGATTTTTATAAATTCAGTTTTAAATATACTGCGAATTTTTAAAATGTATATATTTTAGTAGGTGTTATGCAAAAATTTAGAGGGATATCTGTCTTTTCATTTGGAATTTTTAATTCCGGCTCGAATAAAGAGAGTCCAATAAATAGGGTTTTAGAATTACATTTTTCTAAAAAACGATCATAAAACCCTTTACCATAACCCAATCTATTTCCTTTGATATCATAAGCTAATAGGGGTACAAAAACGATATCAATTTTAGAAGGTAGGATTTCAATTCCTGAAATAGGTTCTGGAACTCCATAATTAGATAATTTTAAAGCAGTATTGTCTTGTAATAAAATATGTGACATCTCTTTATTGTTTTCAACTTTTGGAATCATTATAGTTTTGTCTTTCCCTTTTAAAATATGGAGTATAAACTCTGTATTTATTTCTTTTTTATTAGTGAAAGGCAAAAAAATATGATAATTTGAAAATTCCCAAATAGGTAATTTTAAAGAATTATTTGCGATAGCGATACTTAAATCCTCTAAATCTCGATCAGAAACTGTAGATCGTAACGAGTTGTATTTTTTCCTGAAATCCTCTTTATTCATCGGTACTTTCCCTTTCTTGATCTTTTTGGTCAACTTCTTTAGTAGAAATATGAAATATGGCATCTCCTTGATGAACAATTGGAGCTTGGTTTACATTAATGATAAAACCTTTATTAGTAGCGGTAACATTAAATATCATTTTCCCATATGGATCTGTAATAGTTGCAAGTATCTCTCCTTTTTCCACCCATTGAGAACACTTTATATTTAAATGAAAAAGCCCGCTCTTTTTTGCGCGAATCCATCTTGATTTTTCAATAATCAAACTATCTTTAATTGGATTGGTGACATTAAACTTTGAATCTAACATATCTAAAAAATATAAAAAACGTTTAATTCCTCTAACTCCATAATTAACAATTTGAGTATTGCTTTCTAATGATTTACCTCCTTCAAAAAGCACCATTGGAATTCCTAATTTATCACAGGTTGATCTATATGATTTTTTTAAGTTTTTTGAATACACTATAAAAGGCACATTAAATACTTTTGCTAATTTCAAAAGGTTTTCGTCTCCTGGGTTCACTCTTACTTGAGGCGCATTAAATCGACTGGCTCCACCAGTATGGAAATCCGTGCAGTAATCTATATGCGGCAATACTTGGGTTGTTAAATAATAGGCAACCCTACTAGCTAAAGATCCTTTTTTATTTCCTGGAAATACTCTGTTTAAATCTCTTCCATCAGGAAATGCTCTCTCGGTATTTAAAAAACCAAATACATTTAATATTGGAATACAGATAATCGAGCCTCTTTTAGGTTTGTTTATTTTTCTAGCAATTAATTGTCTAACAATTTCAACACCATTGATTTCATCTCCATGAATAGCTGCAGTAATTAAAATTGTAGGACCTGGAATCAACGATCTTTCAATTATAACAGGAATCGCAATATTAGTAGAAGTAAATAGTTTTGCAATATTAAAGTCAACTGTTTTACTTTCACCTAATTCTATTTTTTCACCTAATATCTCAAGAGTTTTTACAAATTCACTCATCAACGTTTATTTCTTTCAATATAACTTATTATTTTTTTTGAAATATTAATTCCAGTGGTTTTTTCAATACCTTCTAGCCCTGGAGATGAATTGATTTCAAGCACCAAAGGTCCTTTTTTAGATTGTAAAATATCAACTCCACAAACACCTAATTGTAATGCTTTTGCAGCTTTTAGTGCTACATTCTCTTCCTTATAAGTTAATTTTACCTTTAAAGAGGAACCTCCTCTATGTAAATTAGATCTAAAATCTCCGTTCTTACTTTGTCTTTTCATAGCAGCAACTACTTGTCCATCTACCACAAATATTCTTAGATCGGAACCATTAGATTCTTCAATATATTCTTGAAGTAAGAATTTAACACCAGCTGTTTTTAATGTTTCAATAGTAGATAAGGCATTAAGATAAGTTTCAGCTAATATTACCCCGTTACCATGGGTCCCTTCTAAAATTTTTATAATAATCGGTTGGTTTTTAAAATTAGAAAGTAAGTAATCTAAGTTTGAAGATGCTCCAAGTATTGTTTTTGGGATTGGAACATTGGCTTTAGAAAGTAATTGAGAACAGGTCCATTTATCTCTGGTTTGCAAAATTGCTCCAGCAGAAACAATTGAAAATACTCCCGTGGCATTAAAATGTCTAACTAAAGTAGCTCCGTAATAAGTGTTGGATGCTCCAATTCTAGGGATAATAGCATCTAAATCGTCTACAATTTCATTATTAAACTTTACTATTGATCTCCCGTTTTCAATCGATAAAGAGCAATGAGATGGATCTAAAACTTCCATGGCATGCTTATTTTCAGTGCCTGCTTTTAGTAAAACTTGAGTTGAGTAAAGAGCTTCCCCTTTAGATAAAATAGCAATGTTCATTTTTTAATATTTCATTGTTGCTAATTTAGTTATTTATCAATTAGGTTTCATTTCTCATTTAATAAAACATCAATTATCTTTGACCTATGACAATACCATCGATAGCATTACAAACAACAACTTTACCCAATAAACCGGGCGTGTATCAGTATTATGATAAAGCCGATAAATTATTATACATAGGAAAGGCAAAGAATCTTAAAAAAAGGGTGTCTTCTTATTTCACTAAACAGCATGATTCAG
>JAQWNL010000029.1:0-22766 GCA_029268635.1 Flavobacteriaceae bacterium | reverse complement strand
GTTTTACATACGAAGAAGCACAATATGTAATAGAAAACGAATTTTTTAAAAAACATCAAACAATTACAATACCTCCAGAAATATCCATCACAGGAAAAACACATGAGGTTAAATCTAAAATTACCAAAGCAATTCATAAATTAGATAAATTAGCAAAAATTCTTCGTAAGAAAAGAATGAAAGAAGGCGCTATTTTTTTTGATAAAGTGGAAGTAAAATTTAATTTAAATGAAAGCAGTAATCCTACAGGGGTTTATTTTAAAAAAAGTAAAGATGCTAATAAATTAATAGAAGAGTTTATGCTTCTTGCCAATAGAAGTGTTGCAAAATTTATCGGAAAACAGAACCCAAAAAAAACATTTATTTATCGTGTTCACGACGAACCTAATGATGAAAAAATTACTGCTTTACAAAATATTATAAAACAGTTTGGTTATGAACTAGATACTCATGATCGAAAATCAACCTCTAACTCTTTAAATAATTTATTAAAAGATGTTCAAGGAAAAAAAGAACAAAATTTGGTAGATACGCTTGCGATACGCTCTATGAGTAAAGCCGTTTATACTACACAAAACATTGGGCATTATGGTCTAGCCTTCGATTATTATACTCATTTTACTTCACCAATTCGTCGATATCCAGATATTATGGTACATCGATTATTAAACTATTATTTAGAAGAAGGTAAAACCGCACACGAAGATGAATACGAACAAAAATGTAAACACAGTAGCGAAATGGAGGGATTAGCTTCACAAGCAGAACGTTCAAGTATAAAATACATGCAAGTTAAATATATGTCCGACCACCAAGATCAAAATTTCTTAGGAGTAATATCTGGTGTAACAGATTGGGGCATCTATGTAGAGATTGTTTCTAATAAATGTGAAGGAATGGTGCGGTTAAAAGATATAAAAGGGGATCATTATACGTTTCGTAAAGATGAATATGCCGCAATAGGAGATCGCACAAAAACTAGTTATCAGCTTGGAGATGAAGTTTATGTTCGTGTAAAAAACGCAGACATAGTGAGAAAACAATTAGATTTTGAAATGTTAGGCCATAAAACGGATGTTGTAATTAATTAAAATTTCTTTTCAAAACTCTTCTCAAATGTATTTAGTACTTTTACAGTATTATGTTTGATGGTTTAGTATATGCTGCTTTTTATGGGTTTTTCTTAGCTTTTGCTATAGGCCCCGTATTTTTTACTTTAATCGAAACAAGTATAACTAAAGGCATTAAAGCTGCTGTTTTTTTTGATTTAGGCGCTTTGTTTTCAGATGTAATTTTTATTATAATTGCTTTTTATAGTACCAGTCAAATTCTTGATAAAGTAAAAGACGACCCCGCTTTACTTATTTTTGGAGGATGAGTTTTAATTGCGTTTGGTATTATTTCCTATATACGAACCTCAAAATCATTTATTAGAATTATAAGAGAACATTATTCTGTTGAAACCAAAAAAAACCATGGAGGGCTTTTTTTAAAAGGGTTTTTGCTAAACTTTGTTAATTTTGGAGTCTTAGCTGCTTGGATAGCAACTATTATTATCGCACAAGCAGTAACTACACATAAAAATGGAGTTTTATTGTTTTTATCTGTTACCATAATTACTTTATTTTTAACCGATTTATTAAAAATATTCCTTGCTAAAAAATTAAAAAGGAATCTTACGCCTCGTTTTATCATCAAGACAAAAAAATGGGTAAGTATATCAATAATTGGTTTTGGAGTGTTGTTATTAACTCAAGGTCTTTTACCAGACAATATCCAAGAAGGAATAGAGAATATTCCAGAAACTTTCGAAAAAAAGCTCCAGTAGCACACTGAAGCTGTTGGGAGGCGTCGAGCGGCTTCGAACCGCTGGAAGAGCTTTTGCAGAGCCCGGCCTCGCCACTCGGCCACGACGCCCTAAATTACCAAACAATAAAGAATATCTTTTAGAGATAGCAAATATAATATAAAGTTAAATTTTTTTCAATTAAAAAATAACTTATCTTTTTTTAGTTAATGTTACACTAACAGCTGCTACATCACCATCTATTGGAGGGTTCACTTTTGCTACTGTTACTTTAACATAACTAACTAACGGAAAATCAAACAATATCATGTCAACAATACGCTTTCCTACGTGTTCTAGTAATTTAGAACGAACAGCCATTTGTTTCGCCACTATTTTCTGAAGCAACACATAATCAACAGTATCCGTTAATTTATCACTTTTAGAAGCCTTATCAAGGCTTGCTCTTACCGAAAGGTTCACTAAATAATCTGATCCAATCTGTTCCTCTTCTGGTAAACAGCCGTGAAAGGCATAAATTTTTATATTTTTTAATTGTATCGTGCTCATTTCAACTATTTTTGCAAAGTTACAAATCCTTAACTTGTGGCGGGCATTTGTAAACATTAAATTAGTTGATTAAGATGTTAGAAAAAAAGACACCTCTCAATTTTATTGAGCACATCATTGAGGAAGATTTAGCCAATGGAATGCCAAAAGGAAACTTGCGTTTTCGTTTTCCGCCAGAACCAAATGGATACCTACATATTGGACACACCAAAGCAATTGGTATTAGTTTTGGATTGGGAAAAAAATACGATGCACCGGTTAACTTAAGGTTTGATGACACTAACCCAGCAAAAGAAGAACAAAAATATGTAGACGCGATTAAGAAGGACATTGCTTGGATGGGTTATCAATGGGATCAGGAATTATATTCTTCAGATTATTTCCAAATACTATATGATTGGGCAATTCGCTTTATTAAAAACGAAAAAGCTTATATAGACTCACAATCGAGTGAAGAAATGAGAACTCAAAAAGGAACCCCAACTCAAGTTGGGACCAATAGCCCATATAGAAACAGACCTATTGAAGAAAATTTAGATCTTTTTAAAAAAATGAAAGAAGGAGCGTTTAGTGAAGGAACCCATGTATTAAGAGCAAAAATTGACATGGAAGATCCCAACATGTTGATGCGGGACCCTATTATGTATCGTGTTTTAAAGAAAAGACATCACAGAACAGGAAACGATTGGTGTATTTTCCCAATGTACGATTGGACCCACGGCGAAAGCGACTATATTGAGCAAATTTCACACTCCTTGTGCTCTTTAGAATTTAAACCACATAGAAAGCTTTACAATTGGTTTAGAGACGAGGTCTATAATGAGAACTCAAGAGAATTTCCTTTAGCTCCAAAACAACTAGAATTTGCACGCTTAAATTTGAGCTATACAGTTATGAGTAAACGAAAGTTGTTTCAACTGGTAGAAGAAAATATAGTAAAAGGGTGGGACGATCCAAGAATGCCAACTATATCTGGATTAAGAAGAAGGGGATATACGTCCAATGCAATAAAAAAGTTTATTGAAGTTGTAGGAGTGGCAAAACGCGAAAACGTGATTGACGTATCTTTTTTAGAATTTTGTATTCGAGAAGATTTAAATAAGACTGCTCCACGCGTAATGGCAGTTTTAAACCCCGTAAAATTAATAATCACCAATTATCCTGAAGATAAAGAAGAATTGTTAAAAGTGGAAAACAATCCTGAAGATAAAAATGCTGGATTCAGAGAGGTTCCTTTTTCTAAAGAACTGTACATTGAAAGAGAAGACTTTAAAGAAGCAGCGAGTGATAACTTTTTTCGACTAAGTCCCGGAAAAGAAGTGCGTTTAAAAAATGCATATATCATAAAGGCAGATTCCGTTTTAAAAGACAGTCAAGGAAATATTACGGAACTATTATGTACTTACGACGCTGATAGTTTAAGCGGTACAGGAACAGAAGCAAGTATTAGAAAAGTAAAAGGGACGCTTCATTGGGTTTCAATTGCTCATGCGTTAAAAACAGAGATAAGATCCTACGATCGTTTGTTTACAGACGAAGCTCCAGACAGCCATAAGGATAAAACTTTTATGGATTTTATAAATCCAAATTCTCTCAAGGTTACAGAAGCTTTTGTAGAGCCTAGTTTGGCTTCTGCAAAAAAAGGAGATAGTTTTCAATTTCAACGATTAGGTTATTTTAATGTGGATGATGATACTACTTCAAAAAACACTGTTTTTAATAAAACAGTAGGATTGCGAGATTCTTGGTCAAAGAAAAAACCAGCACAAACACAAGTGAAACAAGCTCAAATACCACAGGTTTCATCCGTCAATGAAATCATGCGTTTTGGAAAAAAATACACAAACCTACCCATTGAAAAACAAGAATTAGCCAAAACAAGAATACAAGAATTAGCCACAAACATTTCTTATGATGAATTAATGCCTTTCTTTGGAACTGCTCTTAAAAAAGTAGGTACTCGAATTGTAACGATGATAAGCTTAGGTGTATTATTAAAAATCACTCCAGAAATCACCCCAGAAATTAAAGAGTTTGTAACAAAAGCACTGGAGGATAAAGACGAGTTATTAGTGATGGAAGCAAAAAAAATAACCTTATTAAAATAGAAGGTTATTTTTTAATTTATCTAATAATCAAAATCTGCCTGAGGCGGTTTAGGTAACTTTTTCTTTTTATTCACAATACCTTTGGCTTCATTTTCTTTTTTCATTTGTTCCCCAATTTGATTACTGGCAACAAAGGATGCTATCATATTATTTAACATATCGCTTCCTGCTTGAGGTGAATTAGGCAATAATATTAAATTGGAATTAGTGGAGTCTCCAACAGATTGCAAGGTGTCATAATGTTGAGTAACCACAATCAACGCAGATGCTTCTTGAGAATTAATCCCAACATTATTTAATACATCAACACTGTCTTCAAGGCCTCTTGCAATTTCCCTACGTTGATCAGCGATACCCAATCCTTGTAATCGCTTACTTTCTGCTTCAGCTTTCGCTCTTTCAATAATTAATATTCGTTGTGCGTCTCCTTCGTGTTGCGCAGCAACTTTTTCTCTTTCAGCAGCATTAATACGGTTCATTGCAATTTTCACCAATTGGTCAGGATCAATATCTGTTACTAAAGCTTTTACAATGTCATAGCCATAATTTAACATTGCCTCTTTTAATTCTCTTTGAATAGCAACTGCTATTTCTTCTTTTTTAACAAATACATCGTCTAATATCATTTTTGGTACTTCGGCACGAACAACATCAAATATAAAAGCTGTAATTTGTTCGTGAGGGTTTTGTAATTTATAGAAGGCATTATAAACGTCTTCTCTTTTTATTTGAAATTGAACTGAAATTTTCAAATGAACAAAAACATCATCTTTTGTTTTTGTTTCAACAATAACATCTAGTTGTTGAATACGTAAATTTACTCGCCCAGCAATTCTATCAACAAAAGGAATTTTTATATTAATTCCCGCACCATAATCTCTAGAAAACCTTCCAAACCGTTCAACAATAGCAATTGTTTGTTGCTTTACTATAAAAAAGGAAGCAAGTAATAAAACAAATAGTCCAATAATAATAGACAATCCTATATAACTCATAATAAATATTTTTAGGTTAAAAATCAATATGAAGATACGAAAAAAAGCTTGTTTTTACCGCTTTTAAAATTTCCTTAATTCAGAGTACGATAAGGTTAAGGAAAATAGCTCTATAATCGTCTTAGCTAGAATATTTTCTTTTTAAGATAAAAAAGATCTTGTTTTTTTTATTCTACTAATTGTTTCTTCTTTACCAAGAATGGCCGCAATATTAAACACATCTGGCCCTTTCATTTCTCCTACAAGCGAAAGTCTTAAAGGCATCATCACCTTCCCAAGTCCAATTTCTTGAACAGTAAACCATCCCTTTACTTTGTTTGAAATTCCATCTGAAGTAAAATCTTCACATTCATTTAAAAGAGCCAACACTTCGGTCATTATTTGAGAAGTTCCTTCTTTAAATGCTTTTTTTGAAGCTTTTTCATCATAAGCGGTCGGAGCTTCAAAAAAGAAACTTCCTTGCTCCCACAGATCACTCACAAAAGTTGCTCGTTCTTTTATAGATGCTACTATAATTGAAAGTTTTTTATTGTTAATAATACCTTTATCTTCTAACAGTTTTGAAAACAAACTTGTTAAAGTTTCATTATCTTTTGCTTGCAGATAATAATGTTGAAACCATTTTGTTTTTTCTGGATCAAATTTAGCTCCTGTTTTGTTAACCCTACTTAAATCAAATACTTTTACCAATTCGTTTAAACTGAATATTTCTTGTTCTGTCCCAGGATTCCAACCTAATAAGGCCAACATATTTATTAGCGCTTCAGGGAAATAACCATTTTCTCTATAACCAGAATACATATCACCCTCTTTGGTTTTCCATTGAATTGGAAATACAGGGAACCCCATTTTATCACCATCACGCTTACTTAATTTTCCCTTGCCAACGGGTTTCATAATTAAAGGTAAATGAGCAAATTCAGGTATTTCCCAACCTAAAGCCTGGTATAAAGCGATATGTAATGGAACTGAAGGAAGCCACTCCTCACCACGAATTACGTGAGTGATTTCCATAAAGTGATCGTCTACAATATTTGCCAAATGATATGTTGGCATTCCGTCACTCTTAAACAATATTTTGTCGTCTAAAAGCTCTTTCTTAAACGATATTGGGCCTCTTATAATATCTTGTGTTGAAATAATGCTATCTGATACTTCTTCAGAATGATACATTTTAAAACGAATCACATAATCGTCTCCATTTTTAATTTTAGTAGCAACTTCTTCTTGAGATAATGAAAGAGAGTTATTTAATTTTTCTCTATTATGCCAATTATATATAAAAGTTTTTCCTTTTTCTTCATGATCTTTTCTGTGAAAATTCAATTCCTCAGAAGTATCAAAAGCATAATAAGCATTTCCAGAGGAAATAAGCTTTTCAGCGCACTGACTGTACATGTCTTTTCGTTCACTTTGACGATAAGGGCCATGTTTTCCTTTTTTCCCAACACCTTCATCAAATGGTATATTTAGCCAATTTAGCGCCTCTACTATATACTTTTCTGCCCCTTCCACATACCTGTTTTGGTCGGTGTCCTCTATACGTAAAACAAAATCACCTCCGTGTTTTTTAGCAAATAAATAATTAAACAAGGCAGTTCTTATTCCTCCAATATGTAAAGGCCCAGTAGGACTAGGTGCAAAACGAACTCTAACTTTTTTAGACATGAAATATTTCTTAAAAATGATAGATCAAAGGTACAATACCTGCTGAGCTTTTTAAAAGTATAATTTGTTTTAATTTTTCCAACAAAATATTAACAAACAGATTAAAATTAATATAGTATTTTCGATGTTATATATCTATAGCGATTAAGCAATGAGTAGTTTTTCAATGATCCAGAAAAAGCTGGAACAATTTATTAAGAAATACTATACCAGCGAATTAATAAAAGGAGCCATTCTTTTTTTCGCAATAGGCCTCTTATACCTTATTATTACTTTACTTATTGAATATTTTTTATGGCTAAATCCTTTTGGAAGAACCATTTTGTTTTGGGCATTTGTATTGGTAGAAACTGTTTTGTTTGTTCGATTTATAACAATGCCTTTATTAAAACTTTTTAATATTCAACAAGGAATATCTAACGAAGAGGCTTCTAGATTAATTGGAAATCATTTTCCTGAAGTTAGCGATAAGCTTTTAAATGTTATTCAGTTGAATCAAAACAAACGAGAATCCGAACTTTTACTAGCAAGTATCGATCAAAAATCTTCCTATTTACAATTGGTCCCATTTAAAACAGCCATTAGCTTTAAAACGAATAACAAATACTTAAAATACGCAGCAATTCCTACAATTATATTTTTACTGTTTATTGCTTTAGGAGAAAAAGATATTTTTTCAAGCAGCTATAAAAGAGTTGTAAATTATAATATTGCTTACAAGCCACCAGCACCTTTTGTGTTCCAGGTTTTAAATAATTCACTAACTGCCATAGAAAATAAAAGCTATACGCTAAAAATTAAGACTGTTGGAGTGTATGCACCGAAAAATGCTATTATTTCTTTTAATGACGAAACCTATTATTTAAAACAATTTGCTCCCGGAGTTTTTGAATACACTTTTCTACAACCTATAAATCCAATTGATTTTAGTTTAAAAGCAAACAAAGTTAGCTCTAAGGAATATACGTTGGATGTTTTAAAAACACCCTCTTTAGTTAATTTTAAAATGAAATTAGACTATCCCTCTTACACAGGAAAAAAGGATGAGATTTTAGAAAGTTCTGGAAACGCAATAGTTCCTCAAGGAACAAAAGTTACCTGGTATATTCAAACAAAAAATACTGATAATGTTGTTTTAAAAACGAAGGATTCATTGCATTTATTTCTTCAAAAACAACAAAACTTTAATTTTAAAAAGAGGGTCTTCAACAAATTAGATTATAAAATAACCACCTCCAATAAAAACTTAGAAGATTACGAAAACTTATCGTTTACATTAGGAGTAATTAAAGACGAATATCCAGAAATAAAATTAGCTTCCAAACAAGACAGTACCGATAGTCAAAAAATGTATTTTTTAGGAAACGTGTCGGATGATTATGGGCTTACTAAATTACAGTTAGTATATCATCCTTCATTAGAAGAAGATAACAAAAAAAGCGTAATCTTAACATTAAAGGAAACAAATTTTGATCAGTTTGTGTATGATTTTCCAGGTAATTTATTTCTAACTGATGGGATATCATACGATTATTATTTTGAAGTTTTTGATAATGATGCCATCCATAATTATAAATCTAGCAAGTCTGCAATTTATTCTTTCAGAAAGTTAACTCAGAACGAAATTGAAAACCAACAGCTTCAAAATCAAAAAGAAACCATTAAAGGATTGGATAAGTCTTTGGAAAATATGAAGCAACAAGACGAATCACTGAAAGAAATCTCAAAAAATCAAAAAGAAACAAACGAACTCAACTGGAACGATAAAAAGAAGCTCGAAAAGTTTCTTAAAAAGCAGAAGCAACAGGAAGGAATGATGAAAAAATTCTCAAAAAAATTAAAAGAGAGTTTGGAGAATTTTCAACCAGAAAACAAAGAAAAAGACTCTTTTAAGGAACAATTAAAAGAACGCTTTCAAGAAAATGAAGAGCAATTAAAGAAAAATGAAAAACTCTTGGCCGAGCTTGAAAAGCTTCAAGATAAAATTAAAAAAGAAGCACTAACTGAAAACTTAGAAAAGCTTTCTAAGCAAAATAAAAATCAAGAAAAAAACTTAGAACAGTTAGTAGAGCTAACAAAACGATATTATGTTAGTAAAAAGGCTGAAAAACTAACAGAAGAATTAAATAAACTAGCAGAAAAACAAGAAAAACTCGCTAACGCTATTGATAAAGAAAATACAAAAGAAGCTCAAGAAGAACTAAGTAAAAAGTTTGAAGAATATACAAAGGAGAAAGAAGAGCTTCAAAAAAATAATAAGGATTTAAAAGAACCTATGAATATTCCCGATCATAAAAAGGAAGAAGAAGAAGTTAAAGGAGAACAAGAAAAAGCGAGTGATAATTTAGACAAAGGAGCTCAGGAAGAAGCTTCTAAAAGTCAGAAAAAAGCAGCTCAAAAAATGAGGAAAATGGGCAAGCAGATGCAGATGCAAATGCGATCTGGTCAAATGGAAACACTAGAGGAAGATTTAGAAATGCTACGCCAAATATTAGATAATTTAGTGGTTTTCTCTTTTAAGCAAGAAGATTTAATGGAGGAATTTAAGATTACTGATTACGGAAGTCCTTTATTTGGAAAAAAATTAATTACGCAAAATGATCTAAAACTAAATTTTCAACATGTAGATGACAGTCTTTTTGCATTGTCATTAAGGCAGCCAATACTTGGAGGAAAAATAAATCAATCTTTAACAGATGTTACCTATAATTTAGATAAGAGCTTAGAGCGTTTGGCTGAAAATAAAATTAGAAAAGGAGTTTCAAGTCAACGATATACTGTTACTGGCGCTAACGAATTAGCTGTTTTGCTAAGTGATATTTTAGGGGGTATGCAAGATCAAATGAGTATACCGCGAAAAGGAAAAGGAAAAGGAAAAGGCAAGGGAAAAGGAGAAGGACAAGGGTTTCAATTGCCAGATATTATAAAAAAACAAGTAGACCTTAACAAAAAAATGAAAGAAGGTCTTGGTAAAAAAGGTGAAAAAGGTGAAAAAGGAAAAGAAAGCAAAGGCGAGGGAGAAGGATCTGGTGAAAATGGTAAGAATGGAAAGAACGGTAAAGATGGAAAACAAAAAGGAAAAGAAGGTCATGGAAATGAAGAAGATTTAAACGGTAAATTGTTCGAAATATTTAAAGAACAACAAATGCTTCGTCAACAACTACAAGATAAAATAAATCAACTTGGCAATAAAGGAAATGCTGGAAATTTAGTTCATGAAATGGAAAATATCGAACAACATTTATTAGAGAAAGGTTTTAATCAAAATACATTCGAGAAAATGCAAAACCTTCAGCATGAATTATTAAAATTAGACAAAGCTACTTTTGAACAAGGCCAAGAAATGAAACGGGAGTCTAAATCAAACCGCAAGAGCTTTGAAAATAATGTAAGCGTCAGACCAGAAGATATTAAAAAGTATTTTAACACTACCGAAATTTTAAATCGAGAGGCGCTACCTTTGCGGCTAGAATACAAACAAAAAGTGCAAGAATATTTTAAGAATAAAGATGATTGATTTTTTTTCAGAGACCCCATTTAATTTGCAAAATTCAGAAGAAATTGCTAGCTGGATATCTGCTATTATTTCAAATGAAAATTTTGAGGAGGGAGAAGTAAGTTATATTTTTTGTGATGATGAATACCTCCATAGGCTAAACCTAGAATTTTTAAAACACGATACGTTAACCGATATTATTAGCTTTGACAATAGTTTAGGAAACCAGATTAATGGGGATATTTTTATTTCAGTAGAACGAGTTAAAGAAAATGCTAATTCATTTAATACCTCTTTTGAAAATGAATTACATCGTGTGATTATTCATGGTATTTTACATTATTGCGGTTATAAAGATAAAAACAAAAAAGACGCTGACTTAATGAGATCCAAAGAAGACGCAGCGCTTTCCCAAAGAATTTTTTTATAGTTTACTGAAAATCAATTTAATACGATTTTAACAAACTGATTGTAAGTTATTTACCTATATTTGCACGCTCTTGAAAAACCAAGACTATTATTAATTTTAAAAAACAATGTTCCACGTGAAACATTTATAACTAAATTTTAATTAAAAATAAATAATTTGTATGGATGTTCTGCGTAAACAAACATACAAGACAAACTGAATACTATGTTTCCAAACGAATATGATGTTATTGTTGTTGGTGCTGGACATGCTGGCTCCGAAGCGGCGGCGTCAGCAGCTAACTTAGGGTCAAAAACATTGTTGATTACAATGAACTTACAAAATATCGCACAGATGTCTTGTAATCCTGCTATGGGTGGAATTGCGAAAGGTCAAATTATTCGTGAAATTGACGCATTAGGAGGATATAGCGGAATTGTTTCTGATGAAACGGCTATACAGTTTAAAATGCTAAACAAGTCTAAAGGGCCTGCAATGTGGAGTCCTCGAGTTCAAAGTGATCGTATGCGTTTCTCTGAAATGTGGCGAGATATGATGGAAAAAACTCAAAATCTTGATTTTTATCAAGAAATGGTTTCTGGTTTGTTAATAGAAAACGGAAAAGTTATTGGAGTTAAAACATCGCTGGGAATTGAAATAAGATCCAAATCGGTTGTATTAACTAACGGTACTTTTTTAAACGGGATTATACATATTGGAGACAAACAATTTGGTGGAGGTAGAGCAGGTGAAAGAGCTTCAACAGGTATTACTGAAGACCTATTAAATTATGGGTTTGAATCCGGAAGAATGAAAACAGGAACTCCTCCTAGAGTTGATGGGCGCTCTTTAGATTTTTCAAAAATGACAGAACAACCTGGCGACGAACAACCAGAAAAATTCTCCTATTTAAAGTCTACCAGGCCACTAACCAATCAGCGATTGTGTTATATGTCTTACACGAGCGAAACTGTTCACAAATTACTTAAGGAAGGCTTCGATAAATCACCGATGTTTAATGGCGCTATTAAAAGTATTGGACCAAGGTATTGCCCTTCAATTGAAGAAAAAATAAATCGATTTGCAGATAAAGATAGGCATCAACTATTTGTAGAGCCAGAAGGTTGGAACACCGTAGAATACTATATCAATGGTTTTTCTACATCGCTATCTGAAGACATTCAGTTTAAAGCATTACAACAAGTAGCCGGTTTTGAAAATGTAAAGTTTTTTAGACCTGGATACGCTATTGAATATGATTATTTTCAGCCAACACAATTAAGATACACACTAGAAACAAAATTAGTTGCTGGATTATATTTTGCTGGTCAAATAAATGGAACTACTGGATATGAAGAAGCAGCATCTCAAGGTTTAATTGCGGGAATAAATGCCCATTTAAAAGTCCATGAAAAAGACCCGTTTACATTAAATAGAGATGAAGCTTATATTGGAGTATTAATAGATGATTTGATTACTAAAGGAACAAAAGAACCTTATAGAATGTTTACTTCTAGAGCAGAATATAGAACCTTATTAAGGCAGGATAATGCTGATTTTAGATTAACATCTAAGTCTTACGATATTGGATTAGCTTCAAAAGAACGCTTAGAGACAATGGAGCAAAAAGAAAGAGAATCCCATGCTTTTATTCATTTTTTTAAAAATAAGAGCATTAGTCATGAGATTTTAAATCCAATTCTAGAAGCAAAAGATTCTGCTACAGTAAAGCAAATGGATAAACTATACAAACCTTTTTCTCGTCCAAATATTACGATGGATGATATGCGAAAATTAAAAGAGGTGGATGATTACATTCTAGAAAACAACTTAGATAGAGAAGTTTTAGAGCAAACCGAAATTCAGATAAAATATGCCGGTTATATAGATAAAGAAAGATTAAATGCTGATAAATTAAATCGATTAGAAGGTATAAGAATACCTGAAAACTTTGATTATTCAAAGTTAAAATCTCTTTCTTATGAAGCTTTAGAAAAACTAAGAGCAGTGAAACCAGTGACGGTTTCACAGGCTTCTAGAATCAGTGGAGTTTCTCCTAATGACATCTCTGTATTATTAGTTTATATGGGACGTTAATCATATTTTTTTTAACATAGAAGCATCCAAATTAATAATTTAGTTGTAGATGTTTCACGTGGAACAATGGATTTTACCCAAAAAATCATCATAAAATGAAGCTACAAAAAGAAAATTTTCCACTAAAGGTTAAAGATTATTTAGTAACCAATGAAGAGTTTACTTTAATTTATGATTTGGAAAAGGAAATGCTTCTAACCAATCCTCAGCCAGAAGCAACCCAACTTTCTAAATATTACGAGAGTGATGATTATATTTCTCATACCGATAACAAGAAAGGGATTGCTTCCTTTTTATATCAATCTGTAAAAAAAAGAGCCTTACAGCATAAATTAAATTTAATCACTTCATTAAAAAAAGATGCTAATAACTTTCTTGATATTGGTGCAGGAACAGGGGAATTTTTAAAACACATTAAATCTGAAAACAGATCTATTTTTGGTATAGAACCCAATAAAAAAGCAAGAGCATCAGCTTCAAAAAAAGGAATCAATTTAGAAGAAAGTATAGCGGATTTTAAAGGAAAAAATTTTGATGTAATTACTATGTGGCATGTTTTAGAACACGTTCCTAATTTAGAAGAAACCATTCAAAAGATAGAAGCCTTATTAAATCCAAATGGATTATTAATAATAGCTCTTCCAAACTACAATTCGTTTGATGCTGCTTATTACAAAAATTATTGGGCAGCTTTTGATGCTCCACGCCATTTATGGCATTTTTCTAGAAACGCTATGAAGAAGATTTTTTCTAATAATCTTACACTTATAAAAACGAAACCAATGATTTTTGATTCGTTTTACGTAAGTCTTCTTTCTGAAAAAAATAAAACAGGGAAACAAAATTTAATCAAAGCGTTTTTTATTGGGTTGCAATCTAATCTGTCAGCTTTGAAAACTAAAGAGTATTCTTCTCTAATTTATTGTTATAAAAACGAAAATAAGACAAATTAAAACGTTTTAAGGAGCTCTTTACTTAAAAAGGATTAATCCTTGTAGGATAATTAAAAACTATTATTAGGAGGCTTCTATTTAAGTCAGTTTTGATAAGTCGAATTTATTGATAAATAAAAGACAATAGAAAAACGTAATACTTTGATTCTTTAATACAGAACGGTTGAAGGGCAACAGAATCAAAAATAAGCAAGATACTTCGATTGTACCTCGCTACTAATAAAAAATGAAATTAAACCAATTCTTTTCTATGAATTAAGCGAGTCAATTGAATGGATAAGTCTGTAAATATTATTTTAGCATTTCCATTTCGCTCAATATGATATTCTGCCTTCTCTAAAGCATCCTTAATTTCAAAAATATTATTTTGATGGATATATGTCGAAAACTTATCAAATGAAAACTTTCCATCATGACTTTTAAAATAGATCAATGAATTTGTTTTGTAATTTTTAAGCATTGCTTGACGGAAAATTTCTAAGCAAAAACTTAAAAACTTCTTTTGTGTTTCGCGACCTTCTTTTGCTAATTCTTCACTCCAATCAAATAGATCATTAATCGCACTTTTGTTACCTTTAGCTTTAAATGCAGTTCTTACCCAAAAAACAAATAGGTTTTCAAAAAACACCTCATCACCATCGTTTTTTATAATATGTAATGCTTTATTAAAATCACCATCGGATTTATGACTTATTTTTCTAGCCTCATTTGAGTTAACTTGATAATTATCAGTTAATTGTGTGTAAATGTTTTCTTCAGATAAAACCGGAATGTGTAATATTTGACAACGCGACTGAATAGTTCCTAAAACATGTTCCACGTTTTCAGTTAAAAGCAATAAAACTGTCTTATCAGGTGGTTCTTCTACCAATTTTAATAATTGATTAGAACATTCATCATTCATTTTATCAGCCATCCAAATTACCATCAATTTATAACCACCTTCATAAGCTTTTAATGATAGTTTTTTTGAAATCGAAACTGCTTCAAGCTTACTTATGTTTCCCTGTTTTTTTTCAATTCCTATAAATTGATACCAATCATATAAGGATGCGTAGGGATTTTTTAAAACAAATTTTCGCCATTCTGAAGAGAAATTATCTGAAATAGGATTTTTTTTAATATTCTCATTAGTGTTAACCGGATACACAAAATGAAGATCTGGATGCGCTAATTTTTCAATCTTATTTTTACAGGCAATAAATTCATCACTTCCTTTAGTAAACGAATGACATAAAATTTCTTTAGCATAACTTAAGACAAGCGGTAAAATACCAGAACCCGATTTACCAACAAACAATTGAGTGTGCGGAATCCGTCCATTTTCAACGGTCTTTATTAAATGTGATTTTATATGTTGTTGGCCTATTACTTGGGAAAAATCCATACACAATATTACGGTTTTTAGTTAAAAAGAACCTTTCAAAAATGGTATATTTACAGTCCTAAATTTGATATACGAAACGAGTATGTTAAAATTTTCCAGATTAAAGGAATGTCAAATAGTGAACAGCAGGTAATCATAAAAAAACAATAACAAAGACACATGAAAACGATTAACGATTTTAATTTTGAAAATAAAAAAGCTTTAATCCGAGTTGATTTTAATGTTCCTTTAAATAAAGCTTTAGAGGTTACTGATAGTACTCGAATTTTAGCAGCAAAAAACACGATAATTAAAGTTTTGGAAGACGGAGGAAATTGTGTATTAATGTCTCACTTAGGAAGACCTAACGGTATTGAAGAAAAATTTTCTCTTAAGCATATTGTCAAGGAAGTTAGTAAGATTATTGGTGTACAGGTTCAGTTTTCTGAAGATTGTATTGGGGAAAAAGCACAGAAAGCGGTTGCTGAATTAGAAAACGGTGAGCTATTATTATTGGAAAACCTTCGATTTCATAAAGAGGAAAAAGCAGGAGATGAAGGATTTGCTGAAGAACTTTCAAAATTAGGAGATATCTACGTTAATGATGCTTTTGGGACTGCACACCGAGCTCATGCTTCCACATCGGTTATTGCCAAGTTTTTTCCAGAAAACAAATGTTTTGGAATGCTTTTGGCTTCAGAAATTGAGAATATCAGTAAGGTGTTAATCAATAGTGAAAAACCAGTTACTGCGATTATCGGAGGTGCAAAAGTTTCATCAAAAATTACGATTATAGAAAGCATTTTAGATAAAATAGACCACTTAATTATTGGTGGAGGGATGGCCTTTACTTTTATTAAAGGACAAGGAGGAAGTATTGGTTCTTCTTTAGTTGAAGATGGCAAACAAGAAATGGCATTGTCCATTTTAAAGATTGCTGAAGAGAAAAATGTAAAAGTACATTTACCGGTTGATGCTATCATAGCAGATCAGTTTTCAAATGATGCCCATATAACAACAAAAGCTATCAACACTATTCCTGAAGGATGGTTGGGATTGGATGTCGGTCCTAAAACCAACGACTTATTTAGGGAGGTTATTTTAAACTCGAAAACGGTATTATGGAATGGACCCGTTGGTGTTTTTGAATTAAAAAAGTTTGCAACAGGAACCATATCGTTAGGAAATGCAATTGCAGAAGCAACCAAAAACGGCACTTTTTCATTGGTAGGAGGAGGAGACTCTGTAGCAGCCGTAAAACAGTTTAACTTGACCGATAAAGTAAGTTATGTTTCAACAGGTGGTGGCGCTATGTTAGAAATGTTAGAAGGTAAAACACTTCCTGGAATTCAGGCTATTTTAAACTCATCTAAAAAATAGAGTTCATAGAATTAAAAAACAGATTTTTTTTGTCTTTTATTAGCGTTTTCCTACATTTATAAAAATTTTTTACACAATAGTTTGTTCTTTATTATATGATATACAGATGTTTATACCCCTTTCTTGTCTCTTTTTTGCTTTTTACTAGTTTAGGAGCTCTTTATGCTCAAAATGAACCTAAATCAGAAGGTAGCTTAAATGTTATGAGTAACAACCTCCCAAATAAAACCATCCAGATTGTCGATACAATTACGACGCTAACTAATACTGGAGACTTTAGTATCCCTGTTGTTAATGCCCAAAAAAAAGATTCTTTAATATTTGATTTTAAAGATGAATCTACCGCAAGAACTGTCGATAGTTTGTGGATGAAAGAACTATACGATTCAAGTAGATTCGAAGAAGTTTATGGAAGTATTGTAAATGAAGTTGTAGAGCCTGTAGAATATAAAGAACTTCCTACCGAGCTTCTTAAACAGCGTTTAGAAGAACTTAATGCTCGAACTCCTTTTAATATAGAATACAATCCTTCTTTAGGGAAAATAATTAAGCATTATTTAAAAAACAGAAGAACCTCTATGGCCAAATTAATGGGGTTAAGTGATTACTACTTTCCCATGTTTGAACAGGAGTTAGACAGGCATAATTTACCTTTAGAAATTAAATATTTAGCAGTCATAGAATCCGCTTTAGATCCTGTTGCTAAATCTAGAGTAGGCGCAAAAGGATTATGGCAATTTATGTTTACAACTGGAAAAATGTTTGGACTGGAAGTGAGCTCTTATGTGGATGAAAGAGCCGATCCTGAAATTTCAACTGAAGCAGCTGCAAAATACTTAAAGAGCCTTCACAAAAGTTTTAATGATTGGAATTTAGCTTTAGCAGCCTATAACTCTGGACCCGGAAATGTTTCAAAAGCAATTCGTCGTTCTGGAGGTGAAACTAATTATTGGAAAATCCGAAACAGACTGCCAAGAGAAACAGCAGGATATGTACCCGCTTTTTTAGCAACGATGTATATTTTTGAATTTGCAGAAGAGCATGGATTTAAAAGTAATGGCCCTAAATTTCACCAAATAGCTACCGATACCATTCAGGTTAAAAGATTAATAACCTTTGGGCAAGTTGCAAAAGTGGTAAATTTACCTATTGAAGAAGTTCAGTTTTTAAACCCTTCTTATAAGTTGGGAATTATCCCTTATATAAAAGATAAAAATTATACTCTTAGACTGCCAGTTGAATCTGTAGGTAAATTTGTAGCTAACGAAGAAGCGATTTATGCCTTGGCTCAAGAAGAAAACAATAAAGCAGCCGCTAACATTCCAAAATATGTAGAACAGCCAGATCGAATTCGATATCGAGTTAAGAGTGGTGATTATTTAGGTAAAATAGCTGAAAGATATGGTGTTGGCGTGAGTCAAATAAAAAAATGGAATGGGCTAAAAAGTAACAATCTAAAAGTAGATCAACGCCTAACCATTTACCCAAGAAAACCAATTGCTAGTTCTACTAAAACAAGAATTACTAAAACGACTACTAAAGATAATGTAAAACTATATACCGTAAAAAATGGAGACTCCTTATGGAGTATTTCTCAAAAATATCCAGGAGTTACTGTTCAAAACATTAAAATTTGGAACGATATTAGCAGTAACAAACTGAAACCCGGCATGAAATTAAAAATTTCTAAAGGCTAGTATTCAAAAAACTAATTTAAATGAGACCAATTTATATAACTTTATTCACTTTAATTGCACTCGTATCTTGCAATAATAACGATACAAAAGAGGCTTACAAGCAAAAATCTGTAGGAAATATTAATTCTCTTCAAGTTTTAATTACAGACGAATTGTGGAGCGATAGTGTTGGAGAGGAAATTAGAAATTATTTTGCAGCTCCTACCGAAGGGTTACCTCAAGAAGAGTCTTTGTTTTCTATCAATCAAATGGATCCCTCTACGTTTTCTGGATTTATAAAAAGCAACCGACTTTTTTTATACGTTACTATTGGGAAAGAAGAAAAATTCACTTTAGTGACTAATGAGTATGCAAAACCACAGACAGGTGCTATTATTACCGCAAAAACAAAAGAGGGCTTAATTAAATTAATAGCTGAAAATCAAGAAGAAATTATTGAGGTATTTTTTAAATCTGAAATTAAGGAACGTCAACGAAGAACCTCCATTTCCCCTCTTGTAATAGATTCACTTAAGGAGCGATTTGGACTGAATATAAAAATGCCTTCTGCATATAGAATTGCTCATAAGGGTTCGGACTTTTATTGGCTAAGAAAAGATCTGAAAAAAACAGGATCTACCAACATTTTAATTTATGAAGTACCTTTAAATTTAATTTCTAATGATAGTACTGCTTTGGGAGAAATATTATCGATAAGAGATTCTATAGGTGGTTATCATTTACCTGTTGAAGACAATGGAAGATTTGGGACAGATTATTCGTATTCTCCTAATTTTTACATTACAGAATTAGATGGAAATTTTGTTTATAAAACAAAAGGTGTTTGGGATGTAAAAGGAGAATTTATGGCAGGACCATTTTTAAACTATGCAGTAAAAGATGAGAAGAATAATAGATATTTAATAATAGAAGGATTTACTTTTGCTCCAGCAGAACGAAAAAGAAATCTTCAGTTTGAGTTAGAATCTATAATTAAATCAGCAAAAATCAACAATTAGGCGAATTATTTTATTTCGTCTAAATGATTATCATCTTTTGATTCATCCTTTGATTCATCTTTTGAAGCTTCTTTAAATTCTTTAAGGCCACTACCTAAACCGCGCATTAATTCTGGAATTTTTCTTCCTCCAAACAACAATAATACTACCACTACAATTAAGACTATTTGTGGCCATCCAATCATTAAAGGTAACATCGCTAAATTCATTATCTAAGATTTAAGTCACAAATGTAATAAGAATTCATTAGAATTATCGTTTTATGCTTGTATTTAGCTATAAAATGCAATTACAGCTTAAAATTATATTATTAAAACAATTAAACAGTTCTAATTTTTATATTTGCTGTTAGGATAGATATTTATGGAAAAAGAAAAGAGAACTAAAAAGATAAAACATAAATTGCTAAACAAGTATCGTTTAGTAGTTCTTAATGAAGACACTTTTGAAGAACGTTTTACCTTTAAACTGAATCGTCTAAACGTATTTGTTTTTAGTATAATTTCTGCATTGATATTAATTACTGCAACCACCATTATCATTGCATTTTCTCCTTTAAGAGAATATATACCAGGCTATTCTTCGGTGTCATTAAAGATAAAAGCAACAAAACTTGCCTATAAAACAGACTCCCTACTACAAGCAATAGAGATTAACGAACAGTACTACTCCTCTATAAAAAAAGTACTAACAGGTGATGTTGCAACCGTATATTTTAATAAAGATTCTATTATTGAAGCCGCAGAAATGGATATATCAACGTTGGACTTAATACCGTCAAAAGAAGATTCGTTATTAAGAGAGAAGGTTTTACTAGAAGATAAGTACAATCCTTTAATAAGTAATTCTGAAATAAATTTTGTGTTATTTCCTCCAGTTAAAGGAACCATTTCTGAAGTATTTAACACTAAAGACAAACATTATGCTGTAGATGTTGTTACCTCAAAAGCTGCACCGGTAAAAGCAACTGCAGATGGCACGGTCATTTTTTCTGAATGGACCGCTCAAACTGGATATGTAATTATTATAGAACACACCAATAATTTAATTTCAGTTTATAAACACAATTCGGTACTTACAAAAAAGCAAGGTGAATTGGTTAAAGCCGGAGAAGTTATTGCAGCAGCTGGTAATACAGGAGAATTATCCACAGGACCTCATTTACATTTCGAATAGTGGAGTGATGGCTATCCTATAGATCCAACTAATTTTATAGATTTCGAGTAAACTATGTTTTTAAAATCTTTTGGAGCAAAAATATTAGCTAAAAAAGCAGCTAAAAAAATACAAAAATGGGCTTCTAATCCAATAGAAACCCAACACAAAATATTTCAGAATTTAATAACTAAAGCAAAAGAAACTTCCTTTGGGAACGACCATAATTTCCATACAATAAAAACATATCAAGATTTTGTAAAGCAGGTTCCAGTAAGAGATTACGAAGGTTTGAAAAATTATTTTGAAAGAACTGCCAATGGCGAAGAGAATGTTTTATGGAAAGGAAAGCCTACTTATATTGCGAAAACATCAGGGACAACCTCTGGAGCAAAATACATTCCTATTACAAAACAATCGATGCCATCTCATATTAAAGCTGCAAAAAATGCTATGCTATGCTATATTGAAGAAACAGGAAACGTAGATTTTGTAAATGGTAAAATGATTTTTTTGCAAGGAAGTCCAGAATTAGAATTAAAAAACGGAATTAATATTGGGCGATTATCTGGTATTGTTGCTCATTTTGTGCCTAAATATTTACAGAAAAACAGGTTACCAAGCTGGGAAACGAACTGTATTAAAGATTGGGAAACCAAAGTAGATGCCATCGTTGAAGAAACTAAAAATGAGAATATGACCCTCATTGGCGGCATCCCTTCTTGGGTACAAATGTATTATAAAAAGCTTCAAAAAGCTTCTAATCAAAAAGTAGGAGATCTTTTTAAAAATTTACAGCTTTTCGTTTATGGAGGTGTTAACTACGAACCCTATCGAGCGAAATTTGAAGAAATGATAGGCAGAAAAATTGATAGTATAGAATTGTACCCAGCATCTGAAGGATTCTTTGCTTTTCAGGATTCTCAAAAAGAAAAAGGAATGCTGCTCATATTAAATTCAGGGATTTTTTATGAGTTTATTGAAGCATCAAAATTTTATGAGGTGAACCCAAAACGATTGACCATTGGCCAAGTAGCAATTGGAGTTAATTATGTGATGATTATATCTACCAATGCTGGTCTTTGGGGATATAATATTGGAGATACAATTCAGTTTACTTCAACAAAACCATATAGAGTCATAGTTTCAGGAAGAATTAAACATTTTATTTCCACATTTGGGGAACATGTAATTGGGAAAGAAGTGGAGCAAGCTATTAAGGAGGCGATAAATAAATTTCAATTTTCAATATCAGAATTTACAGTAGCTCCACAAACTAATCCAAAAGAAGGCGAATTACCGTATCACGAATGGTTAATTGAATTTGAAACAGCTCCTAACAACCTTGAAGAAATAGTTTCTTTTATGGATACTAGTATGCAACAACAGAATTCATACTATAAAGATTTAATTGAAGGGAACGTACTTCAAAGCCTAAGAATAACTAAACTAAAACATGATAGCTTTAATAACTATATGAAATCTCAGGGAAAATTGGGAGGGCAAAATAAAGTGCCTAGACTTTCTGACAATCGCATGATTGCAGATCAACTTCTTGATTTATAAAATTGAAATTACTTGCTCTTTATTGTTTTTAAATAAATTATAACATTTTTGAATAAATATTATTTATCATAAACCTGCACCTTTTTAAACACCTCTATACTCAATAGTACTTAACAAGTTTACATCAGCCAAACGCTTATTAATTCCAATAAGGCCACTTTCAAGAAATGAATACCATTTAGCATAATTTTTTTTACAACTTTTTGTATAACAAGCATTTGGTTTTATACTCCAACCATCATTATTATAACCATACCTTAAAAGATTCCAATACGATTGTATGTACCTATTCTGATGATGCAAATACTTATTCCAATTTTAGTAGGGGTTTTTCCCTAATAAGAAACTAATAGAATATTACTATCTTTACTTTTTCGGGTGCAAAAACCTGAATCAAATAACTCCCAATTTATTAGCGTTAAAAGTTATCATTAAGTTGGTAGCCTTTTTATCATATTAATAATAGGTATAATACAATACATCTAATATTCTTTAAGTCACATTATTTCAAATTATCATATT
>JAQWNL010000028.1:0-18170 GCA_029268635.1 Flavobacteriaceae bacterium | reverse complement strand
AGCTCCACCATGTAAAAACAAAGCTTTGTAACCTTTTCCTTGAAGTCCTAGTAACTCTAAACTTAAATTTCTAGCATTTTCCATTACCTCCACAAAGTCTTTGCTGCGATGTGAAATTTCAATTAATGAAAGATTTAGGTTATTGAAATTGACAATGGCTTCAGATGCATTTTGCATTACTGATTGCGGTAAAATACAAGGTCCTGCGCTAAAATTATGTTTTTTCATATGTCTCGATAGGTTATTTTTAATGATTGCAAGTATCTGTTTATTAGTTTGTTGTAGTTTTATTTTATGATACGATTTAATGAGTATTCGACCCTCTTTAACATAATATAAATAAATAGCTTTTTCATTATAAAATTAAATTTCTGTGCAAATATCCGAAAAGATTAGCCTTTATATATTGTTTTATCAATAAATTAATTAGGAAGTTTTACTAAAAAATCGATAGTGTCTATACCATCTGCATATTCCCATAAGTTTGGATTCTGAGTTTCACCAAATTTAATTTCATTTTTAATACCCAGATTAGAAACAATACACTGGATGTTATCCTTTTCGGTGATTAATTTTTCGCTAACTGATTCTAAAGTATCATAATATTCATAAAAAGTTACCGATATAGGCGATGAGAAGTTAATATCTTCTTTTAGCAATAAAAATTCATTGTCCAATAAATTAACATTACTCATTAAGTAAACAGCTTTGTTATAGTCGTAATTATTGATATACTTGTTGTCATTTATAACTTCTTTCCATATAAACATAGCATTAAAAAAAGCATCAAAGTTATAATCTTTAGGAATAAAAATTTTAGAAACATTTCTACAACCCAAACCAAAATACCTAAAAATATCGTTGGAAAGACTTTTGAGCTCTTCACTTGTTTCCTTGCCAGAAAGAACCGCTACCGAATTTCTATTCTTTCTAATTATGTTGGGGTATTTACCAAAATAATACTCAAAATAACGCGCTGTATTATTACTGCCTGTTGAAATAACTGCATTAAATTTTTCTAATCTTTCTTCCGTAAACACTATTTTACCCTCAAATTCTGGTTCAATTGCAATTAAATATTTTGTTAAATAGGGCAGCAGTAACTTGTCGTTAGAAGATAGTTTTGCAATCACACGGTTTCCAGAAATCAAAACCGATAAAAGATCGTGGAAACCAACTAAGGGTATGTTACCAGCTAATACGATTGCTATATGATGATTATGAACTTTTTCTAAATCATATTTGGAAGTCCATTTTAATAAGTTTTCTTCGTTTAAAGCATCCTCCCAACTTTTAAATGCAAATTGAATGTTGTTTTCTGTAAACCAACCATTATATGATTTAGATAACTGTATTGCCTTAGTCATTGCTTCAAAGAAGATCTCATTAAAAGGTATATTGTCTTTTTTAATGTAATTTTCATTAGAAAACTGACTCATAAAATGTCCTAGTTTTACAAAAGCTTGAATTCTTTTATTTAATTGCATTTTATTTTTTGGTTTTAGGTTTCGAAGTTTCTAAATTTGTGCAAAGTTAAAAAAAGGAAATACGATGGCAATTATAATAACTGATGAATGTATAAATTGTGGTGCTTGTGAACCAGAATGCCCTAATAATGCAATTTATGAAGCTTCTGATGAATGGAAATATGAAGAAGGAACAGCCTTAAATGGAGTTGTTCTTTTACCAAATGGGAAACAGGTCGATGCAGCTAAAGAGCAATACCCCATTAGTGATGAGTTTTATTTTATAGCGCCAGACAAATGTACAGAGTGTATTGGATTTCATGAAGAGCCTCAATGTGCTGCAGTTTGTCCTGTTGATTGTTGTGTTCCAGATGAAGACGTTGTAGAAATAGAAACTGAATTATTGGCTAAAAAATCATTCATGCACAGGGATTAATTGTTTTTTTTAAGTTCTTTCGCTCTTCTTCTTATAATTATTTTTTTTTGTCTCCCATTTTAATTGCTTCTTTTATTGGTAACCTTTTAAAAATAATTTTTTAATGTAAATTTTAAAGATATTTACTTTGTAAAAACCGAAGCGATAAATAAGTGATTAATTTAATTGAAGATGTATATTTGCAGCCATTAAAAAATAAGAAATGAAAGCAGGAATTGTAGGATTACCCAATGTTGGAAAATCAACTTTATTTAATTGTTTGTCCAATGCCAAAGCACAAAGTGCAAATTTTCCATTTTGTACTATTGAGCCAAACATTGGAATTGTAAATGTACCAGACCTAAGATTAGAAAAATTAGAAGAATTGGTGAATCCAGAACGTGTATTACCTGCTACTGTAGAAATTGTAGATATTGCTGGCTTGGTCAAAGGAGCGAGTAAAGGAGAAGGTTTGGGAAATCAATTTCTAGGTAATATTCGTGAAACAGATGCGATTTTACATGTCCTACGCTGTTTTGATGATGATAATATTATTCATGTAGATGGAAGTATTGATCCTATAAGAGATAAGGAGACCATTGATATAGAACTTCAGTTAAAAGATTTGGAAACAGCAGATAAAAAGCTTGAAAAAGTAAAAAGAGCTGCCAGAATTGGAAATAAAGATGCTCAAAAGGAAGAAACTGCTTTAATAAAGGTGAAAGAAGGTTTAGAAGCTGGTATTTCAGTTAGAGCTATTGAACTTACAGACTCAGAAAGAGAAGACTTTATTGATGCGGTTCAATTTATTACTGATAAACCTGTTATGTATGTTTGTAATGTTGATGAAGCTTCTGCAGTATCAGGAAACAAATATGTTGAAAAAGTAAAAGCTGCAGTAGCCGATGAAAGTGCTGAAGTTATTTTTTTAGCAGTCGGTACTGAGTCAGATATCAATGAATTAGAGGAATATGAAGAACGTCAAATGTTTTTAGAAGATTTAGGACTGGAAGAAGCAGGGTCAGCCAAATTAATACGTGGAGCCTATAAATTATTAGACCTGCAAACCTATTTTACAGCTGGGGTTAAAGAAGTTCGTGCTTGGACTATTCCAATTGGAGCTACTGCACCACAAGCAGCTGGTGTTATACATACCGATTTTGAAAAAGGTTTTATTCGTGCTGAAGTTATAAAATATAATGACTTTGTAAGCTATGGTAGTGAAGCTAAAGTGAAAGAATCAGGTAAACTAAGCGTCGAAGGAAAAGAATATATTGTTGATGATGGGGATGTAATGCACTTTAGATTTAACGTTTAAAATCTTTTATTTTTTTCAACAATTCATTAGTTATTATTGTTAATTACTTTCTATCGTTTAGGTTTTAAATTTTATACCTTAATTTTATATTAGCCACGACACCTAAACTATGGCTGAACAGCAATATACAGAAGATAATATACGGTCTTTAGACTGGAAAGAACACATTCGGTTGCGACCTGGAATGTACATTGGAAAATTAGGTGACGGTACTTCGCCTGATGATGGTATTTACATACTTTTAAAAGAAGTTATAGATAACTGTATCGATGAATTCGTCATGGGTGTAGGTAAGACCATCGAAATTCGCATCAAAGACAAAGAGGTTAAAGTTAGAGATTATGGTCGTGGAATCCCATTAGGAAAAGTAGTTGACGTGGTTTCTAAAATGAATACGGGAGGAAAATATGACTCTCGGGCCTTTAAAAAAGCGGTGGGTTTAAATGGGGTAGGGACAAAAGCTGTTAATGCACTTTCCAGTTATTTTAAAGTAGAATCAATTAGAGATAGCAAATTAAAATATGCTGAGTTTAATATTGGTGAGTTAATAACCGATTCAGATATTGAAGAAACCTCCAAACGAAAAGGAACAAAAGTTAGTTTTATTCCAGATGAGGCTATTTTCAAGAAATTTAAATATAGGAATGAGTATGTTATTAAAATGCTCAAAAACTATGTGTATTTAAATCCAGGGCTAACGATTGATTTTAATGGAGAAAAGTATTTTTCTGAAAATGGATTAAAAGATTTATTGGAGAACAACATACCCCAAGAGGATATGTTGTACCCTATTATTCATTTAAAAGGGGTAGATATTGAAATAGCGATCACACATAGTAAGTCTCAGTATAGCGAAGAATACCATTCTTTTGTAAACGGTCAACATACCACTCAAGGTGGAACACACCAAGCAGCTTTTAGAGAAAGTATCGTTAAAACTATCAGAGAGTTTTATGGAAAAAACTATGAAGCTAGTGATATCCGTAAATCAATAGTTTCTGCAATTGCAATAAAAGTGATGGAACCGGTTTTTGAAAGTCAGACTAAAACCAAACTAGGCTCTATAGATATGGGTGGTAATTTACCTACCGTTAGATTTTATATTAACGATTTTATTAAAACATATTTAGATAATTTTTTACATAAAAATACTAAAATCGCCGAAGTGCTTCAACGTAAGATCTTGCAAGCAGAAAGAGAGCGTAAAGATTTAACGGGAATTAGAAAATTAGCAAGAGATAGAGCGAAAAAATCAAATCTTCACAATAAAAAGCTAAGAGATTGTCGGGTGCATTTAGGTGATATGAAAAAGGAACGCCGTTTGGAATCTACCCTGTTTATTACGGAAGGAGATTCGGCAAGTGGTAGCATTACCAAAAGTCGAGATGTTAATACGCAAGCAGTATTTTCACTAAGAGGTAAGCCTCTGAATTGTTATGCAATGAGTAAAAAAGTAGTGTATGAAAATGAAGAATTCAATCTTTTGCAAGCTGCTTTAAATATTGAAGAAGGCACTGAAGATCTTCGTTATAATAATATAGTTATTGCTACTGATGCTGATGTGGATGGTATGCATATTAGATTATTATTGCTTACTTTTTTTCTTCAGTTTTTCCCTGAAGTTATAAAAGAAGGGCATTTATATATTTTGGAAACTCCTTTGTTTAGAGTTCGAAACAAAAAAGAAACAATTTATTGTTATACGGAAGAGGAACGAGTTATTGCAATAGATAAGTTAAAACCAAAATATGAAATCACCAGGTTTAAGGGCCTGGGGGAGATCTCTCCTGATGAGTTTAAACATTTTATTGGTAATGATATCCGTTTAGAACCTGTAATGCTTGATAAGAGTATTAGCATAGAAGATTTGTTGTCTTTTTATATGGGAAAAAACACACCCAACAGACAAGAATTTATTATTAATAACTTGAAAGTAGAATTGGATAAAGTTGTTGAATAAATTACTTTATTAAAATGTAATAATAATTACGTAGCATAATTATGAGCGAAGAGTTAGAACACAATGGTGATGAAATAAATTCTAATAAAAACCATACTGAAGATACTATCACGAAAGTTACCGGTATGTACAAGGATTGGTTTTTAGATTATGCTTCGTATGTTATTTTAGAACGTGCTGTCCCTGCTATTGAAGATGGTTTTAAGCCTGTACAAAGAAGAATCATGCAGTCTCTTAAAGATTTGGATGATGGTAGGTATAATAAAGTAGCAAATATTGTAGGACATACCATGCAGTATCATCCGCATGGAGATATGAGTATAGCTGATGCGATGGTGCAGATTGGTCAAAAAGACATATTAATTGACACACAAGGAAATTGGGGTAATATACTAACAGGTGACAGGGCTGCCGCATCTCGTTATATTGAAGCAAGACTCTCTAAATTTGCATTGGATATTGTTTATAATCCAAAAAATACCGATTGGCAAGCTTCTTACGATGGTCGAAGGAAAGAACCTATAAATCTTCCTGTTAAATTCCCTTTGTTATTAGCGCAAGGAGCAGAAGGAATTGCAGTAGGTTTATCAACAAAAGTATTGCCACATAACTTTATTGAATTAGTTGATGCTTCCATCAAGCATTTACAAGGAAAACGCTTTCAGATATTTCCAGATTTCCCTACGGGTGGAATAGTAGATGTAACAAATTACAATAGTGGTTTAAGAGGAGGTAAAATACGTTCTAGAGCAAGGATCAATAGCTATAGTAAAAATATGTTAGTGGTTACTGAAATTCCTTTTGGAACTACAACTTCATCATTGATAGACTCTATTTTAAAGGCCAATGAAAAGGGGAAAATAAAAATTAAAAAAATTGAAGATAATACTGCTGCTGAGGTAGAGATATTAATTCATTTACCTGCTGGTATTTCTCCAGATAAAACAATAGATGCATTATATGCTTTTACAAAATGTGAAACTCCTATTTCACCATTAGGTTGTGTAATTGAAGATAATAAGCCATTGTTTGTTGGGGTGAATGATATGTTGAAAACTTCAACAGATAGGACAGTACAGCTTTTAAAAAGTGAATTAGAGATTCAATTAAATGAATTAGAGGAGCAATGGCATTTTGCTTCTTTAGAACGAATATTTATAGAAAACCGCATTTATCGTGATATTGAAGAAGAAGAAACATGGGAAGGAGTAATTTTAGCTATAGATAAAGGATTAAAACCTCATATAGCACATTTAAAAAGACCTATTGTTGAAGGAGATATAGTGCGTTTAACTGAAATTAGAATTAAGCGTATTTCTAAGTTTGATATCGGTAAAGCACAACAAAAAATAGATACACTTGAAGAAAGAATCGCTGAGATTGTACATCACTTAGCTAATTTAATAGCCTATGCTATAGATTATTTTAAAAGATTAATTAGGGATTACGGAAAAGGTAGAGAGCGAAAAACTGAAATTCGTGTTTTTGATGATATCGAAGCAACCAAAGTTGTCATTAGAAATACGAAGCTATACGTTAATAGGAAAGAGGGATTTGTTGGTACAAGCCTAAGGAAAGATGAGTATATAACCGATTGTAGTGATATAGATGATATTATAGTTTTTACAGAAGAGGGTAAGATGATGGTTACTAAAGTTGGTTCCAAAATATTTATAGGAAAAGATATTATCTATGTAGCAGTTTTTAAGAAAAAAGATACACGAACTATCTACAATCTTATTTATAGGGATGGAGCAAAAGGCGCTTCTTATGTCAAACGCTTTGCAGTAACATCAATAACTCGTGATAAAGAATATGATTTAACAAAGGGTACTAAAACAAGTAAATCTTTATATTTTTCAGCAAATCCAAATGGTGAAGCCGAACTAGTTACTGTATTATTAAGACAATCTGGGAATATTAAAAAGCTAAAATTTGATGTAGACTTTTCAGATATGATTGTTAAAGGAAGGACTTCTAGAGGAAATATTGTGACTAAATATTCTGTAAAGAGAATTGAACTTAAAGAAAAAGGTCTTTCAACATTAAAGCCTAGAAAAATATGGTTTGATGGAACAGTACAGCGTTTAAATGTAGATCAAAGAGGAGGGCTGTTAGGAGATTTTACCAGTGATGACCGATTGTTAGTGATTGATCAGAAAGGTACTGTAAAGACAGTGGTTCCTGAGATGACATTGCATTTTAATGATGAAATGATCGTATTGGAAAAATGGGAGCCAAAAAAGCCAATTACCGTTATTTATTGGGAGGGAGAAAAAAAACTTTTCTATGTAAAACGCTTTTTAATTGATTATCCAGATAAAGAAGAATTAGTGATCACAGATCACCCAAAATCTTATTTGGAGACTGTTTTTACAGATCATCGACCTGTAGTAGAATTGGTTTTTACTAAAAAGAGAGGAAAGGATCGTGAAGAGAATTTAGAAATTAACTTGGAAGAATTTATTTCTATAAAAGGAATAACGGCTTTAGGAAATCAATTAACTAGAGGTAAAATAATTGAAATTAACACTAAAGAACCTTTGTTTTATGACTCCCCAGATCAAACTCCAATTGAAAATATGGAAGTGGTAGAAGAAGAAACCGTTCTTGCTGAAATAAAAATTGATGAGCTCCCATTAGAACAAGATTCTAATACTGAAATATCTGATGCTAAAAAAGAGGAGCTAAATGATGAAGCGCCGAATCCAGAAACTAATGGTGAAGGACAAACATTCCTATTTTAAATAAATTATTAAAATTGCCATTAAAAATTTTTAGCTAAAAGGCAATATGATCGATTCTACTGGTGGTAAGCTCTATTAATAGAAGTGTGATTCGATTTTCAATAAAAGTTCTATTTATTTAAAGACTTTAAATACAATCGTTCCACTTTTTCTCTTGCCCAAGGTGTTTTTCTTAAAAATATTAAGCTTGATTTAATAGTAGGGTTGGAGTTAAAACTATTTATTTTAATCTTTCCACCCAATTCACGCCAGCCATAAGTGGCTAATAGATGTTCTAAAATTGTTTTTAATGTAATTCCGTGTAATGGATTGTTGGCTTGTTGTTTTTGTGTCATAATATAGTGCGTAATCCTTCATAGACAACTATGCTTACAGCGTTTGCAAGATTGATGCTTCTTACTTTATCGCTTTGCAAAGGTATTTTATAAGTGCGATCTAGGTTATTTTTTATAATTTCTGAGGATAAGCCTTTAGATTCCTTACCAAAAATTAAAAACATATTTTCTGTATAATTAATATCCCAATATAATTTTTCACCATGACTTGATAAGAAAGCCAATTCTGCATGCTGGTTTTTGTTTAAAAATTCATTAAAATTTTCGTATATAAAAAGAGAAATATGCTTCCAATAATCTAGTCCTGCTCTTTTTAATCTAGCATTAGATAATTCAAATCCAAATGGTTTTATTAAATGTAAATTAGCTCCAGATGCCAAACTTAAACTTCCAATATTACCTGTATTGGTGTGTATTTCTGGTTCAACAAGTACAATGTTTAGCGGCATTAGTCTATTTTTTTTGAGGTCCCTTTTTGTTTTTTAGTATCACCAACTATATTGTATTCAAAAACATAGCTATTTCCTTTAGTTGTTAGTATTTTCATATGGATTGCTTTCTCTTCTGCCATATTCTTTGGATTGATTTTTTTTACAATGTATTCGCAATCATTTATCCAGCGAATAGAGGAGCTATCGGATTTACCTTTAAAGTAATCTATTTCTAAAGTGTCATTGCGAGTAAATGTGGTATTAAGCACTTCCGTACCTATTAAAGCTTCATACTCAAAAGTACCCGTTTTAAAGTTTTGGCAATTACGTTCAGGGTCATAGCAGCTAAAAATTAAAAAAGTAAGTAAAAGGCTTGATATAAATCGCATTTAATAATATTTACTGCGAAATTCCGAATTTTAAGCGATATATCTTAATTATTATATGATTTAAATGTACCATTTTTAAATAAAACGACAATTCTGTCTACATCAGTCTCGTTAAATGAGTTTGAGATAGCCTTTGGGAAAGCATCTTCTGTTGTTAAGGTATCATTTTTTTCTATAGGAAGCGAATTTTTAGAAGTTTTAGGTTTAGAAGAAGAAGCGCTTTTAACTGACGGAAATAATCCTTTTCCATTTAACAGCCAATATAATTCTACTTCAGGAAATTTCTGAAGTACCTTCATTACAAAATCTAAACTTGGCTTATTTCTGCCAGATAAGAGGTGAGAAATGGTAGACCTATTAAAGCTGATTTGATTGGATAATTCTGTAGCAGAAATATTATAAAAATCAAGAATTTTTTGAAGTCTATTTCCAAAATCGGAACTGTTTACCATTGTAAATTAATAAGATGAGTGTTAATGTTTACAAATGTAATATATTAACATTAGAATTCAAAGAATTAATAATAATATTCGAAATAAATTCAACTATTACTTTATATTATATTATATAACTTATTGAAATAGAATGTAAAATATATGTAAATATAATATATAATGTTTTTTTCGATTTCCTGCAGATATCAATGATTATTTGTTTACAAAACTAAACACCAGGAGCTTTAATTATTGGTTACAGATGTAAACTACACATTGTTTACCTTTGTAAAAGAACAATTTTAAGAATGAAAATAGAAGCTTGGTATTCCAATAATTTTGAGCAATTAATAAGTGGTCGATATATCACCTTGGAACATATAAAACCACTACTAGAAAAATATAAAAATCACTATGAAATTTCTATACTTGGTGTTTCGGAATTAGGAAAACAAATACTAATGTTAAAAATTGGAACTGGTAAAAAAAAAGTACTTGCATGGTCGCAAATGCATGGAAACGAATCTACCACTACTAAGTCAATCTTTGATTTCTTGAAATTTGTCACTCAAAAAGACGCTTTTAAAGATGAAATAAGAGACTTTCTAAATAATTTCACGATATACGTTATACCTATATTAAACCCTGACGGAGCGAGCTTATATACTCGAAATAATGCAAATAATATTGATTTAAACCGGGAAGCTCAAGATTTATCTCAAAATGAAAGCAGAGTTTTAATGAACGCATTTAATAAATTGAAGCCAGATTTATGTTTGAATTTGCATGGACAACGAACAATTTATGGATTGGAAACTAAGAAGCCAGCAACTGTTTCTTTTTTGTCACCTTCTTCAACTATTGAAAGAGAAGTTACGAAATCCAGGAGAATCGCTATGGAGCTAATTGTGGGTTTGAATGAATATTTGCAAAAATTGATACCAGGACAAGTTGGTAGATACGATGATTCCTTTAATGCTAATTGTTTTGGTGATGCTTTTCAAATGAAAGGAGTTCCGGTAATCTTATTTGAGGCAGGGCATATAGGTGATGATTATAGGAGAGAAAAAACAAGAGCATATCTGTTTTATACTTTCGTCAATTTGTTTGGGATTACAAAGCAAGCTCATTTTCCAATTAATTATAAAAACTATTTTTTAATTCCTGAAAATAAAAAGAACTATTATGATTATATTCTAAGAAATGTATTGATTAATGACTGTATAAAACCGACTTCAATTGCAATTCAATTTATAGAATCACTAGAGGACGACACCATAAAATTTATTCCAAAAATTGCTAAAATTGGAGCATTAGATGGTTTTTATGGACATCTTGAAAAAGACGGGAATAATTCAGAAATATTAGTGAATTCTCAAAATAATATAGAAATAGGCTTAAGTATTTCTGTTATTAATAGTAAAAATGACGAATCATTGATTTATTTTAATGTAAATAATGTCTTATTTTAATTTTTTGTTGGTAATTTTGCAAAAAAATAAGTAGAATAAATAATGGGAAAATTTAAATTAGATGATACTGATCATAAAATTCTAGATATGTTGATTGAAAACACTAGAATTCCCTTTACAGATATCGCAAAGAAGTTGAATATTTCAGCTGGAACTGTTCATGTAAGAGTTCGTAAAATGGAAGATGTGAAGTTAATTACAGGATCTTCGTTGACAATAGATTATAAAAAATTGGGATATTCGTTTATCGCTTATGTAGGTATATTTCTTAATAAAACATCTCAAACACAATTTGTTTTGGAAAGGATTAATGAAATCCCTTTTGTAACCGTTGCTCATGTTACTACTGGTAAATTTAATATTTTTTGTAAAATACGTGCAAAAGACACTAATCAAGCAAAAAATATTATTTATCAATTAGATGATATTGAAGGAGTTACAAGAACAGAGACCATGATATCCTTAGAGGAAAGTATCAATGATAAAAAACGTTTGATGCATTCTATTTTTAAAGAATTTTAAAAAAAATAATAAATTATTAAAGCTACCTCTTGTGATGAGCAAGAGGTTTTTTTATTTAAAAAAAATACTAAAAATGAAAATTTCTGATCTTAGCTCAAATGAATACCATTTATATTTCAAAACTTATTTGGATAAAGTTTATGACTTACCATTATTAGATTCTTTAGTCAATGGAAAGCTTGAGACTATTAATTTTTTTAAAAGCATTCCAAGATCGAAATTGGAGTATCGATATGAAGAAAACAAATGGACTATTAAAGAGATTTTAATTCATATTATTGACACGGAAAGAGTTTTTAATTATAGAGCCTTGCAGTTCGCGCGTTCTGATGATGTTAATTTAGAAGGCTTTGACGAAAATGAATTTGTTCGTAATGCCGATTTAAATAAAAGGGCTATTGATAGTATTTTGGAAGAATATAGCGTTGTTAGAGATGCTTCAATTGTATTGTTTAAAAATTTTTCGGAAGACAGTTTGAAACGAATTGGAAAAGCTAGTAATAATTCCTTATCGGTTAGGGCAGCAGGATTCATAATTTGCGGACATGAAACACACCATAAAGAAGTAATAGGGGAGCGTTATTTATAGTTTTTGTAATATTCAAAAGCTTCTAAAATTAGAAAATTAGAAACTTCACAGTTTAAATGATGACTGCCAATATCGTTTAATAGAACAAATAAAACCCTGCCATTATAATTTTTTTTGTCAAATTTTAATAATTCAATTACAGCATTAATAGCCTCCTTGTTAAATAGAAATTTATTAAACCATTTATTAATATGATGACTGATATCTGATAGTGTTTGTTCTGGAAACCCTAATTGCTTATGAGAGATATAAGTTGTTAGTATCATGCCAATAGCAATTGCTTCACCATGTAATAAAGCAGGGAATTTGTTTTGGTCTAAACTATAAGATTCAATTGCATGACCTAAGGTGTGTCCATAGTTTAATGTTTTTCTTAGGTTTTTCTCATATGGATCTTTTGTAATGACGTCATTTTTAATTAAAACAGATTCCCAAATTAAATCTTCCAATTCATCCATTTTTAAAATATCAAAACTTTTTACTTTATCCCAGTATTCTCTTGAATGTATTATACCATGTTTTATCATTTCTGCTAAACCTGATGCCATTTGATTTTCAGGTAATGTCTTTAAAAAATCGATATCAATTAGCACCATTTCTGGATTGTTAATAATTCCTATTTGATTTTTAAGTAAACCTAAATCAACCCCGTTTTTGCCTCCTACGGAAGCATCAACCATTGCAAGAAGTGTTGTTGGAATATTTATAAAAAACACACCTCTTTTAAAAGTAGAGGCAACAAATCCGCCTAAATCTGTAATAATACCACCTCCAAGGTTGATGATTAGACTATTTCTGTCTGCTCCATTTTCAGAAAGTTCATTCCAAAGAAGAGAACAGGTGTTTATGTTTTTGTTGATTTCGCCCTCTGGAATTTCTAAAACTTCAAATGACTGATTAAATGATTTTTTTTCAATAAAAAGAGGTAAACAATATTCTTTAGTATTGGTGTCTACTATAATAAAAACGTTAGAAGGGTTTATTTCCTTAATTCTATTATTCAGAGAATCCCAATTATTTGAACTACAATAAACAGATCCTTTATTTTTAATACTTTCTTTCATATAATCAGAAATTGAAATATATATTCATTTCAAATCTAATTATATTTTATGTTAAAATCACCATCTGCTTCTACTATTTAAAATGCAATTTTATAGCTACTATATAAATTAACAAAAAGCAAAATTAGTTATCTTTGATGTTTAAATATAACATACGCTTATGGCTTCAAATTCTATTTTTGACAATACAGAGAATGCTTTTAGACTTAAAAGTGATTCTGAGCTTGAACGCGCTTATTTTCTTTTTAAAATGATATCAATTGAGCCCTTGGTTAAAATTGGTGCCGCCGCTACAAAACTCGCATTAAACATGCATTTACCAGTTGAAGGATTGATTAGGTCTACGGTTTTTGATCATTTTTGTGGCGGAGTTAATGAGAGTGATTGTATGCCAGTTGTCGATAATCTTTATGATGTAGGAGTATTTTCGGTATTGGATTATTCAGTGGAAGGTAAAGAAGGGAATGATCAATTAGATTCAACATTAAATAAAATATTGGAATTGACAGACTTTTCTGAAACAAAAAAAGCAATGCCTTTTTCTGTATTTAAGCCAACAGGTCTAGGTCGTTTTGAATTGTATCAAAAAATTTCTGTAAATATTGAACTCTCTGAAGAAGAAGTCAATGAATGGGAGCGAGTTGTAAATAGATTTGATAAAGCTTGTAAGGCAGCTTTAAATGCTAATGTTACTTTATTGATAGATGCTGAAGAATCTTGGATACAAGATGCTGCAGACCAACTTTGTGAAAAAATGATGGTTACCTATAATAAAGAGCGTGCGGTTGTATTTAACACATTACAATGCTATAGATGGGATCGTTTCGATTATCTTAAAGAAGCGCATAGAAAAGCAAAAGAAGGTGGATATAAATTAGGTTATAAAATTGTTCGAGGGGCTTATTTAGAAAAAGAAAATGATAGAGCAGAAGAAAAAGGATATACATCTCCAATGCATAAAAGTAAACAAGCTACCGATGATTGTTTTAATAAGATTTTAAATTATATATTAAGCAATATAGGTGATATAGAATTATTTATTGGAACACATAATGAAGAGAGCGTTTATTTAGCAATGGACTTAATGAAAGAAAAAAATATTGCAATTAACGATTCTAGAATTTGGTTTGGGCAATTATTCGGTATGAGTGATCATATTTCATTTAACTTAGGGGTTTTGGGTTATAATATTGCTAAATATATACCCTTTGGTCCAGTTAAAGACGTAATGCCTAACTTAATAAGGCGAGCTGAAGAAAACACTTCTGTTGCTGGTCAAACTAGTAGAGAGCTTTCTTTATTGAAAAGGGAAAAAGAAAGAAGGAAAGTATAAATTACTTGATGATAGATATTTTTTGAATAGTCGCTTTTTTGTTGCAATTTTCAACTGAAATTTTCAGTTTCTCTTTTGGCTTTCCTTTATAAGCTCCTTCTATTACATAAACATCACAAGAATCTAGCTTTGTATTACTTTGAGAGAATAAAACATCACCCTTCAATAATAAATTAGAAATATCAGAAGTATCTATTTGATTGTTTTTTAGCGCATCTAAAGCTTCGTTTGTATAAACACGCTTTTTTAGTCTAATATTTTTTAATGTTCTTGAATTAGGGCTATAATCATATTCACAGGAAGCCCCTCTTCCGCCAATAAAAAAATATAAAAGAATAAGACCAATGGCAAATCCGCCAAAATAAAATACAAATCGTTTTAAAATACTCATTTGATAATCAGGGTTTCAATAATTAATTTAAATGTGATTCGTTTTTCTCTAAAATATTAAAATATTAAGATCACTATAGGGTATTCCATACCAATCGGCAAGAGCTTTATTGGTTAAAATGCCACGATAAAAATACAACCCATTTTTTAAACCACTATCAAAACGTATGGCATTTTCTAATCCACCTGACTCAGCAATATTTAAAAGATATGGAGTAAAAATATTGCTTATAGATATAGAAGCTGTTTTTGGATACCTAGCAGGAATATTAGGTACACCATAATGGATAACTCCATGTTTAATCCTTGTTGGATCATCATGACTAGTCACTTCGGTAGTTTCAAAACACCCACCCATATCTACACTAACATCCATGATAACAGCACCTTTTTTCATTTTTTGGACCATCATCTCTGTTACTAATACTGGAGATCTATTTGAGCCTTTTAAAGCACCAATTGCTACATCACATCTCCTGAGTGCTTTCATAAGGTATTTTGGTTGTAGGGTAGAGGTAAATAATGGTCTTCCAGCTTTTATTTGTAAATTCCTTAACCTAGTTAAGGAGCTATCAAATACCTTGACATTTGCGCCTAAACCCAATGCAGATCTGGTTGCAAATTCACCCACAGTTCCAGCTCCAATAATAACAACCTCTACTGGCGGAACCCCACTAATATTACCAAATAGCATTCCGTTGCTTATTTCATTATTTGCCATTAATTCAGAAGCGATTAAAACAGATGCGGTTCCAGCAATTTCACTAAGAGCTTTTACGGCTGGATAGATATGGGCCTCATCTTTAATAAATTCAAAGGCTAAGGCTGTAATTTTCTTTTTTGCTAAAGCTTCAAAATATTCTTTAGTTCTTGTTTTTAATTGAAGAGCAGCAATTAAAATCGTTTTGGGATTGATGAGTGCTATCTCGTCTATAGAAGGGGGCTCTACTTTCAATATGATAGGACAAGCAAATACTTTATTAGTATCCTTTGTTAATTCAGCACCAGCTTCATTATAATCAGCATCTGTAAAACCTGCTTTTTCACCAGCTCCATTTTCTATCAAAATTCGATGATCATTAGCAACTATTGCTGCAACCGCGTCAGGAGTTAAGCATATTCTTTTTTCTTGATAATGAGTTTCTTTCGGAATTCCGATAAATAATTCACCTTTTTCTTTCGGAATTTCAAGGGTTTCTTCTTGAGGCAGTAATTGAGCTTTGGTAAAAGGAGATTTTATTTCAGACATTTATGAATTGTTAGAAGCACTAAATTACGTAAATAAATATCAATTAGAAAATTAGATGATTATCTAAATAAATCTTTGCTTAATTGATAGAGACTCTTTTTTGAGAGCGTTGCTCTTCAAAGAGTTTTAATCATCGCAATCTATTTCACAGGTATCATATTTAATGTTCTAGTTCCGTTTTGATTTTTAGTTAGTTGTATTTTGGTGCTATTTGCAGGCAAAAGATTAGTTACTTTTTGAGGCCATTCTATTAAATTCCAATGGCTTGAAAAAAAATAATCTTCAATTCCTATATCCATAGCTTCTTCTTCATTATTAATTCTATAAAAATCAAAATGATAGACCTTATCATCTTTAATTTCATATTCGTTTACCAATGCAAATGTTGGACTATTAATTACTCCTTTTACTCCTAATTGTTTTGCAATTTCCTTTATAAGTGTCGTTTTTCCAACTCCCATATCTCCATAAAAAAGGAGAATCTTATTAGGGACTTCTTTTAGCACTTGTTTTGCAACTGATGGCAAATCTTTTAAATTAAAAATATATTCCATACAAAACTTAAAAATAAACATACAAATTAATACAAATAATTAACAAAAAATATCAGTAAGGAGCATTATTTTTTTAAAAAATTTATTATGCCTGCTTTGGGTCTAAAACAATAAATGGAATTAAAACTTCCTCCATAGATATGCCACCATGTTGATAGGTATTTCTAAAGTAGTTTACGAAATGATTGTATCTGTTGGGGTAGGCAAAAAACATATCTCTTTTTGCAAAAATAAATGAGCTGCTCATCTTAATAGAAGGTAAGCATATGTTTTTAGGGTTTTTAGATACCAATACATCTTTTTCTTCATAAGACAAGCTTTTTCCTGTTTTATACCTTAAATTAGAGCTAATGTTTTTATCACCGATCACTTTAGTTGGGTTTTTAACATTAATAGTTCCGTGATCTGTAGTGATAATTAATTTAAACCCTAAGGCAGAAGCTTGTTGGATAATATCAAGTAATGGTGAGTTTTTAAACCAACTTTGTGTTAAAGATCTATAAGATTTATCTGTGGAAGCTAATTCTTTTATCACTTCCATTTCAGTTTTTGAATGTGAAAGCATATCTACAAAATTATAAACCAACGCGATTAAATCTTCATTTTTATGCGATTTAAAATTGGTTGATAATTTTTTGCCTTGCCTTAAACTTGTAATTTTATGATAACTCCAATTTAAATTTTCCCCTAATCTTTTTAATTGAGTTTCTAAAAATTCCTTTTCGAACATGTTTTTCCCACCTTCGTCAGTGTCATTTAGCCAATAATTAGGATAAAGTTTTTCCATCTCACCAGGCATTAATCCTGAAAATATTGAATTTCTTGCATACTGAGTTGCGGTAGGTAAAATACTATAATAAAGCTCTTCACTGCTTTTCTTGAAACTGCTATTTAAAAATGGCTCGAATGCTTTCCATTGATCATATCGCAAATTATCTACCACTATAAATAGTGTTTTTTGTGTTTCTATAACAGGCAAAACTTTTTCCTTAAATAACGTGTGTGACATTATTGGTACATCTTCATTGCTATTAAACCAATCTGGATAGTTTTTTTCTATGAATTTGCAAAACTGAATATTAGCTTCATTTTTTTGAGATTCTAAAATGTCAAACATCCCAGAGTCGTCTATGTTTTCCAGTTCCAATTCCCAGTAAACAAGTTTTTTATACATTTCCGTCCATTCCTTATAAGATTTGATCATGGATAGATCCATTGCTATTTTTCTAAATTCTTGTTGGTATGAAGATGTTGTTTTTTGAGAAACCAACCTTGAATGGTCCAAATTCTTTTTTAAACTTAATAATATTTGATTTGGATTAACAGGTTTTATAAGATAATCTGCAATTTTAGAGCCTATAGCTTCTTCCATAATATACTCTTCTTCGCTCTTAGTGATCATTACAACAGGAAGATTAGCTTGATATTCTTTAATTTCCGCTAAAGTTTCAATACCAGTTAGACCTGGCATATTTTCATCTAAAAAAACAATATCGAAATTT
>JAQWNL010000027.1:0-25969 GCA_029268635.1 Flavobacteriaceae bacterium | reverse complement strand
TGTACTGAAGACGGGACTTGAACCCGTACGGACATTACTGTCCACTGGATTTTAAGTCCAGCGTGTCTACCAATTCCACCACTTCAGCTTGCGGTTGATTGTCGTTAAATTCGAATCGAGCGAAAAACGGGATTCGAACCCGCGACCTCCACCTTGGCAAGGTGGCGCTCTACCAACTGAGCTATTTTCGCAATTACATGAACATAGCTTTAGTGTCAAAGCGGTTGTAAATTTAAAACTTTTAAAACAACATCAAAGTGTTTTTAGTAAAAAATATAATAAAATATTATTTAATTTAAAATCTATAAATTGTCACTGTAGATTTCATGAATTTCTTTGGTCTTATTGCGCTTTAAATCAATTAATTCATTATTTAATTTGCTTATAAAGTATGACGTATACACCACTAAACATTAATAATTAAAAACAATCATAGGTAGACATAAATTGACTTGCTAATTCATTGAACCTGAATTTAAAAATAAGTAGAGTTAAAGTAGCAATATTTAAATATTGTATAATCACTACAGTAATAAAAAATGGAAATAATCCATATTAATTATTGGAAAATTTCCATTTTATTGTATATTTGAGAATGGATAAAGAACTAAAGATAGAGGCAAAGCGTTTTAAAAAAGTTAGGGAAGAGCAAAATTATACCCAACAAGCTTTTGCAGAGTTATTGGATGTCGGACTAAGTACTGTTGATATTGAGCGAGGTAAAACAAAAATTCCAGGAAAGGCGATAATGAGGCTTTTAAAAGATTTTCAAATCAATCCGCTTTGGCTTTTTGGAGAAAGCTTTCAACAATATGTTGTCATTAACGGAAGGGATGTAAGTCCGAAAGTGATCACCATAAAAGAAGACAATACAGAATCTATAGTATTGGTTAATCAAAAAGCTGCTGCGGGTTATCCGCATAATATTCAAGATGTAGATTGGTATCAAACCTTACCGATTTTTAATTTCCCTTTACCAGAATATAGAAATGCGACGTATAGAGGCTTTCAGGTTGAAGGAGATAGTATGTTGCCTAATATTCATCCCAATGATTGGGTTTTAGGACGCTCAGTATCTAATGTTAATGAAGCATCAGATAATAAGATTTATATTGTAGTGCTTCACGATTCTGTTTTGGTAAAGAAGCTTCAAAAAACAAATGATTCATCAAAAATTAGATTAATATCTTTAAATGAGGAGTATCTACCTATTGAAGTTAATATTGTTGATATTCAAGAGTTATGGCAAGTTAATAGCAAACTCACTTTTGGGATTGATGAACCTTTAGGAAGCAATTTACTTAAAGAATTACAGCAATCTATGGAAGACTTGTTGGTCAATTTAAAGAATACTCCTAAAGCCATATTATAGTTAATTCTACAAGCTATACATATTTTATTTTTAGTATTTATTTTGAATAAATGACGGTATAAATGACAATTAGCTTTCGGCTGTGTGATTATGTGTTGTATATAAATATATATTTTAAAACTTTTATAGTAAAAGTATGTAAAGTATGTAAATTTGTATATATAATAGGGGTTTACAGCCGAAAAGTATGTAAAAAAGTATGTAAAAAGTATGTATGAAGTATGACAGACCACCTACTATAACCACACAGCCGAAGGCATAAAAAAAACCATCCTAAATTAATAGAATGGCTTGTAATCTTAAATGGTTAGGGAGTACAGTTTGTGAAGTTAATAACAAGGTAAAATATCCTCATTCCTAGTTAAAGTAGGTGAGTCATCTCCTGAATCATCAGGAGGATAAGTTATGAATAGAGTATTTTCACTAGTGGTAACTGTAAAAGTAGCAACCTCATCAGGGTCATTTTCATCAAAACTGAGAACTATACTGTTTTCGTTTTCCTCAAGTAATATTATTATGCCTTCATTTTCTCCCTCGTCATTTATATATGGCTCTCCAAATTCAATCTCATCGCAACTCTCATCGGTAGCTCCTTCAAGCTCCCAAAAATAAGATATTAAACCTTTAGGATTATTGGTAAATGTATATCTTCTCTCTCCAGAAACTCCAAAATCACGTTCCCAAACAATACCATCATATTTCTCTAAAAAAAGTTGATTATTATCGTCAGAAGTTGAATCGTCACTTGAACAAGCAACGATTATTAAAGCTAAAAACAGATAAGTTAGTTTTTTCATTTTGTTTTGATTTAGTAGGGTTATTCTAAACAAGAAGGGTCTAAATTAGGTTTTGGTAATGTCCATTGTGGATTGTAAGCATTAAATCCTTCACACAATGGTATCTAAAATATTTGCCTTTAGTGATTTTTAACTTATTCTCTAACTCCAACTCATCTAATATTTTTTTTCTATTAAATTCGGGATAGGTAAAGAATTTATCTTCTATTTCTTTTTGTGAAATATGTACTCCAGTATTTATTTTCTTATAATTAATTAGTTCTTTTGTTCTAACATATTTTAAGAAATTTAGCTCCGCTTGTGTGGTCTTTGATGCTGCTATTGTCATTTCTTTCGTCATTTTTTTTATTTGATTATATTTTAATAAGGCTACAAGCCTTTAATTTATTAGTTATTTAAAAAATACTATCAGTCTAAATAAGACTTAAAGAGTCAAATAAACAGTCTTAGATAAGGGATTTGGCTTTTAATTGTTTGATGTAATTCATTATTATATTAGTAGCTCCTTTGTTGTTTTCGATAAATTTCTTAGCTATTTTACCCGATTCAATTCTAGCTTTTTTATCAGTTACGAGCTTTTCAAGTGTTTTAGAACATTCATTAGCATTTGAAATTGAAAACAATCCTTTCAAATCTCTTAGCTCTTTAGCCTCCGGGAATTTTTCAAAACGATTACCAATTACGACTGGAACTCCAAATATGGCAGGTTCTAAAATATTATGCAATCCGTTATCGCCCTTGCCGCCACCTACATAAGCAATATCAGCATGAGAATAAATTTTTGTAAGCAAGCCAACCGTATCTATAATAAGTACATTGTATTGAGATATATTAGTTACTTCCTTTGTTGAAAACAAGCTACTTTTTTTCTGCATATTTTTTCTCAACGATTCAATTTTAGAAGCACTTATTTCATGAGGAGCAATGATAAACTTCACATTATCTGAAGCTTTATTGATATAATCAATTAAAACGGCTTCATCTTCTGGCCAAGTGCTTCCGCAAACAATACATAGATTATTTTGTTTGAATTCTGAAATAAACGCTAAGTTGTTATCTTGAAGTAATTGATTGCTAACACGATCAAACCTTGTGTCGCCACTAACTGTAGTTTTTTTGATGTTAATATTGTTTAATAATTCCTTTGAAGTTTCATCTTGAACAAAAAAGTGATCAAAACTATTTAATACTTTTCTCATAAAATCTCCATAAGGTTTAAAAAAGATCTGATCTTTTCTAAACAGCCCTGAAACCAAAAATGTAGGTATTTTTTTTTCTTTTAATTGAACTAAATAATTGGGCCAGAATTCATATTTAATAAAAATGGCTAATGAGGGATGTGCTAATTCAATGAATCTTTTTGAGTTTGAAACCGTATCAATTGGTAAATAAAGAACAATGTTCGCAAGAGTTGCATTTTTTTTTACTTCAAAACCTGAAGGGGAGAAAAAGGTAACAATTATTTTATAGTTTGGAAATAACTCTTTTGATTTTTCCATTATAGGAACACCTTGTTCATATTCTCCTAAAGATGCGCAATGAAACCAAATGGTTTTATCATCAGTATTAATGGATTCTTTTAAAGTATCAAAAACTGTTTTTCTGCCATAAACAAACAGGTTCATTTTTTTACTAAAAAAAGTAGTTAGTAAAATTAGCTTACTGGTTATAAAAATTGAAAAATTATATAATAAATGCATCTGATAATACTATACTGCAAAAATACGTTTCTTTATGGAATTAGATTGTTTGTCGATTTCAAATTTTGTAATTTTGTTCTTTATTTTGTAATAATTATTAAAAGCTTTGGGGGGAATGTATAAAACCAGTATGTTATTTTTACACATTTAAATAACTGACTAGTAGCGGACAGTATCTGGCCATTAAATAGTAATAAAGATAAGTGCATGAAAAAGATACAAATGGTTGACTTAAAAAGTCAATATAATAAAATACAAGAAGAAGTTGATACTGCAGTATTAAATGTTATTAAATCAACACAATATATAAACGGTCCAGAAGTAAAAGATTTTCAAAAAGAACTCGAGGTTTATATGGGTGTCAAACATGTTATACCCTGCGCAAACGGAACAGATGCTTTACAAATTTCAATGATGGCATTGGATTTAAAAGCTGGAGACGAAGTAATAACTTCAGACTTTACTTATGTAGCAACTGCAGAAACTATAGCCTTATTAGGCTTAACACCAGTTTTAGTCGATGTTTATGCTGATACCTATGACATCAATATTGAGGCTTTAGAAAGGGCTATTACATCTAAAACTAAGGCTATAGTCCCTGTTCATTTATTTGGACAATCTGCAAATATGGAAGCTATTATGGGTCTTGCGAAAAAAAATAATTTACATGTAATAGAAGATACAGCACAAGCAATTGGGTGTGACTATTTTTTCAAAGATGGTTCAAAACAAAAAGTTGGTACCATTGGCGAAATCGGTTGTACCTCTTTTTTTCCATCAAAAAATTTAGGTTGTTATGGTGATGGTGGAGCCATTTTTACAAATAATGACGATTTGGCTGTGAAGTTAAGGCAAATAGCAAATCATGGCCAGTCTAGACAATACATTCACGATAAGATTGGAGTAAACTCTCGCTTAGACTCAATACAGGCAGCTGTTTTAAGAATTAAGTTACGTCATTTAGACAACTATTCTGCTAAAAGAAATAATGCTGCTGATTATTATGATCAAGCATTTGATAACCATTCAAAAGTTAAAATTCCAGTAAGAGTGTCTTTTTCAAACCATGTTTTTCATCAATATACGCTACAATTAATAGGAGTTGATAGAGGTAAAATGACAGAGTTTTTATCTGAAAGGGGAGTTCCCGCAATGATATATTATCCCATTCCTTTGCATTTACAAGAAGCCTACAAAGATCCCCGTTATGTGAAAGGAGATTTTCCTGTTACAGAAAAGCTCTGTGATGTTGTAATTTCTTTACCAATGCAAACAGAATTGGATAACGAACAATTAAATTTTATAACTTCAACGGTTATTGATTTTTTAAAGAACAACTAGCATGCAAAAAATACTGGTAACTGGAGGTTTAGGATATATTGGGTCACATACGGTGGTTGAATTGCAAAACAAAGGTTTTGAGGTTATAATTATCGATGATCTTTCCAATTCTTCCAAAGAAGTTTTAAGTAGGATCACATCTATAACAGGAATTAAACCCGATTTTAAAGAAATAGATTTAAAAAACAAAGGAGCAGTTCAACAATTTTTTAAAAACTACGCTATTGATGGAGTAATCCATTTTGCTGCCTCAAAGGCGGTAGGTGAAAGTGTGAATGAGCCATTAAAGTATTATGAAAATAACATTACAACATTAACCTATGTATTAAAGGGAATGATTGCGAACAAGGTGCCTAATTTTATTTTTAGTTCTTCTTGCACAGTTTATGGTCAGGCAGATGAATTGCCAATTACGGAAAATGCACCTACAAAACCTGCAGCGTCTCCCTATGGCGCTACAAAGAAAATGGGTGAGATTATTATTGAAGACACTACAAAAGTAACCGACTTAAAAGCAATTGCATTGCGTTATTTTAATCCTATTGGAGCACATGAAACTGCTAAAATTGGAGAATTACCTTTAGGAGTTCCTCAAAATTTAGTTCCATTTGTAGTACAAACTGCAGCTGGAATTCGAGAATGTCTCTCTGTTTTTGGAAATGATTATAACACTCCGGATGGAACTGCAGTTCGCGATTATATTCATGTAGTAGATTTAGCAAAAGCACATATTGTAGCTTTAAATAGATTGTTGAACATTGAAAATAAAGCAGCCTGTGAGTTTTTTAATGTCGGAACAGGAAAAGGAAGTTCCGTATTGGACGTTATAAATGCTTTTGAGAAAGCTACAAATAAAAAAGTGAATTATAAAATCGTAGCCAGGCGGGCAGGAGATATAACTGCAGCTTATGCAGATACAAGTCTAGCTAATAATGAGTTAGGTTGGAAAGCTGAATTAGGTTTAGAGCAAGCTTTGGCTAGTTCATGGAAGTGGCAGGAAAGTTTAAAATAAAGCGGGTTAAATTTCAAATGAAGCGCAGCTAGTTGCAACATTTCTGTCCATTTTTCGCATTAGTCCTTGCAATACATTTCCAGGTCCTACTTCAATAAAATGGGTAGCTCCATCTGTAATCATTTGTTGCATGCTTTGAGTCCATTTTACAGGTGCAGTTAATTGAGAAACTAAATTCATTTTAATTACTGAAGGATCAATAACAGCGGTAGTACTTACATTTTGATAAATAGGACAGGCAGGATTTGAAAAATGAGTATTCTCAATAGCTGCAGCTAATTCTTCTCTAGCTGGTTCCATAAGAGGGCTATGAAAAGCTCCACCTACTGGTAACACTAATGCTCTTCTTGCTCCGGCTTCTTTCATAGCTTCACAAGCTAAATTGATAGCGTTTACTTCTCCAGAAATCACTAATTGACCGGGGCAATTATAATTTGCGGCTACCACAATACCAGGAGTTTTTGCACATATTTCTTCAACAACAGCATCTTCTAAGCTTAAAACTGCTGCCATAGCAGAAGGTGTCGCTTCACAAGCTTTTTGCATTGCTTGTGCTCTTTTTGACACTAAAAGGAGCCCATCCTTGAATCCCAAAGTTTTATTTGCAACTAAAGCAGATATTTCGCCTAAAGAATGACCAGCAACCATATTTGGCTGGAATGATTCTCCTAATACTTCAGCTAAAATAGTGGAGTGTAAAAATATCGCAGGTTGCGTTACTTTGGTTTCTTTTAATTCCTCTGCTGTGCCCTCAAACATTATTTTGGTAATATCAAAACCCAAAAGTTTATTGGCTTGATCAAACAATTCTTTTGCTTTGGAATACTTTTCGTATAGGTTTAATCCCATTCCTGTAAATTGTGCTCCTTGTCCTGGAAAAATATATGCGTTCATTTGTTTGTGTTATTTAATTATTGGAATTTGTAAATCTTTGGTTTTTTTGAAGATGATTATTATTCTTAATTCGATTCAAAAATAATTTATTAATTGAATTCTATAAAGTTTAGTTGCTAACAAAGGTTTGATAAGAAAAATCAAATTTGTGTTTTTCATCTTTTAAATGGAATTCCTCAGAAATAAGTTTCCAATTTTCTGAAGAGATTTCAGGAAAAAAAGTATCTGCTTCAAAAGAGCTATTAATTCTGGTTAATTCAATTTTATCTGCTATTTTCATTCCTAATTTATAGATTTCTCCTCCACCAATAATAAAGGCTTGGTCATCATCCTTCGCGAGTTCCAATGCTTCAGTCATGGAATGAACAATAATTGCGCCTTCTGCATGGTAATTCGTATTACGTGTAATAACGATATGGACTCTATTTGGTAGTGGTTTTGGAAATGATTGGAATGTTTTTCGCCCCATGATAATATGATGCCCAGTAGTTAATTTCTTAAATCGTTTAAAGTCTTTTGGTAAATGCCAAACCAGGTCGTTGTCTTTTCCTAGTTCATTGTTAGATCCAGCAGCAGCTATAATTGTAATCATATTTTTTCTTCCGAGTCTAGTGTTTTTTTTTCAGCTTCTAGTTCTTCTGTTACTTCTTTTTTATCTAATTCAGATATTTTTTCTTCTTGCAGTTTTTTTAGTTTTTCTAATTGCCGATTTTCCCATTCCTTACCCATAAACCTGTTTTTAACTAAAACATTAAAACTATTGATTAAAAATAAAAAGCCCCATGCTACAATTGCCCAAACAAACCAATGGTATCCAATAAAAGTAATATCCTTACCAATACCTAAAGCTAAATTTATAATAACCAATAAGATAGCGCCAACAATAAGGTAAATTAAATGAGATAACAGTCTTTTTTTTTCAAGAATTCGCTTTCTAGCATACTCGTATTGCTCTCTTTGTTCAGCTTCGTTTCGAGATTCTTTTTTAGATTTAGTGGTCATACTGTTTTTTTTAGACTTAAGTAAATATACTATTTTTTAGAATGAATTAAATAGCAACGGCACCTTTAATATGAGGGTGGTGTTCGTAATCTGTTAAAGTGAAATCATCAAAAGTAAAATCAAAAATATTTTTTACTTCAGGATTTAAAACCATTTTAGGAAGTGGTTTAGGGTCTCTTGATAACTGTAAATCTATTTGCTCTTGATGATTGCTATAAATATGCGCATCGCCAAAAGTATGAATAAAATCTCCTACTTCCAGTCCACAAGCCTGAGCCATCATCATGGTAAATAATGCATAGGATGCTATATTAAAAGGAACCCCTAAAAATATGTCTGCACTACGTTGGTATAACTGACAAGATAATTTCCCATTGGCTACATAAAACTGAAAAAAAGCATGGCAAGGAGGTAAAGCAGCTTTGCCATAGGCAACATTATCTGAAAAAGAGTTGTTAGTATCAGGTAATACACTTGGATTCAAAGCAGAAACTAACATTCTTCTACTGTCTGGATTATTTTTAAGCGTTTCAATGATTTCTGAAATTTGATCAATTTCATCTCCATTCCAGTTACGCCATTGATATCCGTAAACAGGACCTAAATCTCCATTTTCATCTGCCCATTCATTCCAAATACGAACTCCATTTTCTTGAAGGTATTTAATGTTGGTATCGCCTTTTAAAAACCATAACAATTCATAAACGATCGATTTTAAATGAAGTTTTTTAGTAGTTACCATTGGGAATCCTTCACTTAAGTCGAATCGCATTTGGTAACCAAAAACACTTTTAGTTCCTGTTCCTGTTCTATCTTGTTTTATAATTCCATTTTCTAAAACATGTTTGATAAGGTCGTGGTATTGTTTCATAGATAACTCCTTTAACTAAAGGGCGGTTTAATAATAGATTCAAATTTTTTTGAGTATAAAAATAAAAAAAGCAATGGCTAATTAATTCTAAACCATTTTAATATTATTAAAAGTTATCAACGTAAATGGAGAATCACAAGACGCTATAAATATTTAAAGGAAGGGATTAAAGGTGTTTCGATAAAAGATAAAAAGGAAACGCTTTAAAAAATAATTCCGAAGAAACGAGTTTAAAGGTGTTACATAAAATCGAGAGCTTTCTTAGTAGAAACCATATATCTTATGATACCTGTTTTAAATATGTATTAGTTTTTTTGTTAACGATTCCTGCCTCCGTGAGAATGGGTTATCCTATCAACATGCCTGCGATGGTAGCTGAAATTAAAGATGCAATGCTACCACCGATAAGCGCTTTCATTCCAAATTTTGATAAGGTTTTACGTTGTCCCGGTGCTAATGAGCCAATCCCACCAATTTGAATACCAATGGAAGCAAAATTCGCAAAACCGCATAACATATAGGTAGCCATGATAATTGACTTCTCGTATGTTAAATGAGTGGCATTCGCAATATTTTTAAGGTCTGCTAACTGTATATAACCAACAAATTCACTTGCTACTAATTTGATTCCTAAAAGTTGCCCCATCATCATCATATCTTCTTTTGCAACTCCAATTAACCACATTAATGGAGCGAATACAGCCCCTAAAATAGCTTCTAATGAAAGTTGATCGAAGGAAGAATGGTCTGCAATCCAGCTGTTAATACTAGTAAAACCTCCAAGCCAACCTAAAATTCCATTGAACATTGCAATAAAGGCAACAAAAACTAATAGCATAGCTCCAACATTTACAGCTAGTTTCAATCCTTCTGTAGTTCCGATTGCAATCGAATCTAATATGTTCGTTCCAATTTTTTCTTGAGAAACTTCCACATCAGTATTGATTTCTTCAGTTTGTGGGTACAATATTTTTGAAATTACAATAGCGCCTGGAGCAGCCATAACAGATGCTGCTAATAAATGCTTTGCAAATAGCAATCTAAGTTGAGGGTCATCACCACCTAAAAAACCAATATAAGCAGCAAGAACAGCACCTGCAACAGTTGCCATTCCTCCAATCATTACTAACAGTATTTCAGATTTATTCATTTTCTCTAAATACTCTTTGATTAGCAAGGGAGCTTCTGTTTGTCCTACAAAGATATTACCAGCGACACTTAAGCTTTCAGCTCCTGATATTTTTAATAGCTTTGATAATAACCAACCAAAAGCTTTTACTACTCTTTGGATGACTCCTAAGTAAAATAATACAGATGTTAATGCAGAGAAAAAGATAATTGTGGGTAAAACTTGGAATGCAAAAATAAACCCGAACGTATCCATGTCTACCACCAATCCGTCAAATAAGAACTTACTACCAGCTCTCGTAAACTCTAATATGCTAACAAATACTTGTCCAACAGCTTCAAATATATTTTGTATAAGAGAAACTTTTAATACACCAATAGCAATAACTAATTGAAATGCTAAGCCAATTCCAACTGTTTTCCAATTTATAGCTTTTCTGTTGCTACTAAATAAAAATGCGATAAATAACAAGGAAATCATTCCTAAAGCACCCCTCCATATACTCGTAAAAGAAAACCCTTGACTTGGTATTACCCATAAATTCTCTTCTGATTGTAATCCAATCCCTTCTTTTTCACTAATGGAAGTTCTAAATTTATAATGCGATTCATTTTCGGTAAATATTAAAGTTGAATCGGTATGCTCGGTAATTTCATATTTTATGATAGTATCGATTGGTTGATTATAATAAAAAATCAAAAGCTTGTTTTGGAAAAGATAATCTCCTGAAGTTTTTAAGTTTTCTTTAGCTTCTATTTCGTAAGAAAAAGTTCCATCCCTTAGGATTAAAAAGTTATTTTCTGAATTTATAGTTATTATAGATTTATCATTTGCATTTTCAATACTTGAAAATTGCCATTTATTCTCTAAATCTTGTCCAAATGATAAAAAATGAACTAAAACTAATACTACAACTACTAAATATTTTTGCATGGGATACTATTGTCTTTTTGAAACTTCGTCTCGAATACTTACTGCCTTTTCATATTCTTCGTTATTGACTGCTTCTTTAAGCATTTTTTTAAGTTGCTTTAATGAATATTTACTGAAATCTTCTCGAGCAGAAATAACTGATCCTTTATTGTCACTTGTTAAAAGCTGTTCAATAACAATAGCTGCTTTTTTGGAAAGATCATTTTTGTTAGGCGTTGTTTCCGATTTAATACCAGCTTTATCTAAAATATTTTTATAGGTAAAAATTGGTGCGTCAAAACGCAGTGCTAAGGCAATCGCATCACTAGTTCTGGCGTCTATAATTTCCTCAATACCTTCTCTTTCACAAATGATACTAGAATAAAAAACACCGTCTAATAATTTATGAATAATCACTTGTTTTACGGCAATATCGTACTGTTTTGCAAAAGTTTTAAATAGGTCATGGGTTAGAGGCCTGGGTGGCATAATTTCTTTTTCTAGTGCAATAGCTATAGATTGTGCTTCAAAAGCACCAATGACGATAGGTAATTTTAGATCACCATTTTCTTCACTCAAAATTAATGCATAAGCGCCATTTTGAGTTTGACTATATGAAATCCCTTTAATATTTAGTCTTACTAAGCTCATTAAAAAATATTCAAATAAAAAGCTGTTTAATTTTTGTGCTAGCCTAAAATTAAACAGCCCTTTTATTTAGGCACAAATTAATAAAAAATTATGCGTTATTAGATTTAAACTCTTTTAATTTTTCTATTAGTTGAGGTACAAACTCAAAAGCATCTCCAACGATACCATAATCAGCAGCTTTAAAGAAAGGTGCTTCAGGGTCATTATTGATGACAACTTTTACTTTTGAAGAATTTACTCCTGCTAAATGTTGAATTGCTCCAGAAATACCAATTGCAATGTATAAATTAGAAGATACTGGTTTTCCAGTCTGTCCCACGTGTTCGCCATGAGGTCTCCAACCTAAGTCACTTACTGGTTTTGAACAAGCAGTAGCAGCACCTAATATTTCAGCTAATTCTTCAATCATTCTCCAGTTTTCAGGACCTTTCAATCCACGTCCAGCAGAAACTACGATATCAGCATCAGCAATAGTTACTTTGTCATTAACTTTTTCTAGAGAAGATACCTTGTTATTAAAGTCGCTTTCTGATAAACTTGGAGCAAAGTCTTCTACAGCTAAAGAAATTTCATTTTCTAAAACACCAAAAGTATTTTTAGCAAGTCCAATTAATTTTGTTTCGGTGGTAATTTCTGTAATAGCAAACGCTTTATTTGAAAATACGCTTGAGCTTATTTTAAAAGGTGAAGTACTTATAGGTAATTCCGTCACATTTGGGACAAAACCAGCTTCCATATTCACCGCTAATAAGGGTGCAAGATACTTACTGTTTGCACTGGATGAAATTATTACTACTTGTGATGCTTCACTTTTTGCAGCTTGTGCAATAGTATCTGCATAAGCTGAAGCATTAAAACTTTGCAATTGATTATTAGAAACTTGAAGAACCTTAGAAGCTCCATATTTCCCTAATTGATTGGTGTTGTTAACATTTATGGATACTGCAGTAACCGTGGTTCCTAACATATCTGCTATCCCTTTTGCATAGGATACCGCTTCGAAAGCTATTTTTTTAAACGTACCTTCTTCAGATTCTGTGTATACTAATACTGACATATTTTATTTTTTGTCATCCTGAACTAGATTCAGGATTTTTTAAACATTTCTTTATTTTATAAATTTCCGAATTATTTCGGAATGATTTAACCAGCGTCTAAATTACCTTAGCTTCCTGATGTAATAGCTTGATTAATTCATCAACATTATCTACTAATTTTACAGCACCTTTTGAATCTGGTTTTGAGAAACTTGTGATTTTTGTTTGTGTATTGATGTCTATTGGTTCTTTTACATTTAATGGTTTGCTACGAGCTTGCATAATACCCCTCATATTTGGAATTCGAAGATCAGCTTCTTGAACAATACCTTTTTGACCAGCTAAAACTAAAGGGAGGCTAGTATTGATAATTTCTTTACCACCATCAATCTCACGAGCAGCAGTTACATTAGTTCCTTCAACTTCAATATTGATGCACATATTGACGAAATTAGCACCTGTCAATTTAGCAATCATTCCTGGAACCATTCCACCATTATAATCGATAGATTCGCGCCCGCAAATTATTAAATCATATTCACCTTCATTAGTAATATTTGCAAGTTGTTTTGCGACATTAAAACCATCACTTGCTGGCGTATTTACTCTTATTGCTTCGTCTGCACCAATTGCCAATGCTTTTCTTAGGGTTGGTTCTGTTTCTGGTCCTCCAACATTTACAACATGAACTGTTGCACCTTGTTTTTCTTTCAACCACATAGCACGTGTTAATCCAAATTCATCATTAGGATTCATCACAAATTGAACATCATTTGTGTCAAATTTAGAATTTCCTTCAGTAAAATTAATTCTAGATGTAGTGTCTGGTACGTGACTTATACAAACTAATATTTTCATAGTAAAATTTTATTATTTATTTTTTTAAATAAATTTTATCGCGTAAAAAATGCTTCATATTTTGAACTACAAATATAGGTTTATTTTTGTTTTTTTTATTATGCATGCATAATAAAATTAGTTAAATCTTTAGAAAAAATAGGGAGCCATATATAAATAATAGTATTTTTGCATTTTCATTTTTACCAGGAGAAAATTATGTAATAGAATTTTTAAATCTGATATAATTCAAATTTGCAAATAAATAAGAAGATTAAATATGAAAACAATTCAATTTAGAGAAGCTATTTGTGAAGCGATGAGCGAAGAAATGCGTCGTGATGAAAGCGTTTATTTAATGGGTGAAGAAGTTGCCGAATACAACGGTGCTTATAAAGCTAGCAAAGGAATGTTAGATGAATTTGGCGAGTTAAGAGTTATTGATACTCCAATAGCTGAACTTGGTTTTTCAGGAATTGCTATTGGTTCTGCGATGAATGGTAATAGACCTATAGTCGAATATATGACTTTTAATTTCTCGCTAGTAGGTATTGATCAAATCATAAATAATGCCGCAAAAATGCGTCAGATGAGTGGTGGGCAATTTAATATTCCTATTGTGTTTAGAGGTCCAACAGCTTCTGCTGGTCAACTTGCTGCAACTCATTCTCAAGCCTTTGAAAGTTGGTACGCCAACTGTCCTGGTTTAAAAGTAGTAGTACCTAGTAATCCTAAAGACGCAAAAGGTTTATTAAAAAGCGCTATTAGAGATGATGATCCTGTTATCTTTATGGAAAGTGAACAGATGTATGGGGATAAAGCAGAGGTTCCAGAAGGGGAGTATCTAATTCCTTTAGGAGTTGCTGAAATTAAAAGAAAAGGAACAGATGTGACCATCGTATCTTTTGGGAAAATTATTAAAGAAGCTTATAAAGCAGCGGATGTGCTTTCGGAAGAAGGCATTGAATGTGAGGTTATTGATTTGCGTACCGTAAGACCATTAGATCATAAAACAATTTTAGAATCTGTTAAAAAAACCAATCGTTTAGTAATCTTAGAAGAAGCATGGCCTTTTGGAAATGTTTCTACAGAAATTACATATCAAGTACAAGAACAAGCTTTTGATTATTTAGACGCTCCAATTATTAAAATAAATACAGCAGATACACCAGCACCATTTTCTCCAGTTTTACTTGTGGAATGGTTACCAAATAGTACTGATGTAATAAATGCGGTAAAAAAAGTGTTATATAAATAAAATATATCTATATTTTAAGTGCCTTTGTAAGACACTTTTGAAAATTACTTTTCCTATTATCAATATCTTAACATCGAATTACTTTTGTTGAAACATTTTTATTTTTATTTATTATTATTCACTTCGTTGGTTCAATCACAAACCAAGGTAAATGGTGAGATAAAAGATGAATTTGGTGACCCAATCGCTTTTGCGAATGTTTTTTTTAAAGATTCTAATGAAGGGACAATTACCAATGAAAATGGAAGGTTCTATTTAGAGTCTAATCAAACCTATACCAAAGTAATTTTTTCATTTGTTGGATATACTACCTTAGAATTTGATCTTGAAAAAAAGACTAATTTTAAAATGAATATTATTTTAAAAGAAGAATCTGCTTCTCTAAAAGAAGTACTTATTTTTAGTGGAAAACAATCAAAAAAAAATAATCCCGCCATTGATATTCTTCGTAAAATTTGGGAAAATAAAAGGGAAAATGGAGTTAAAAAGTTTGATCAATATTCCTATGACAAATATGAAAAATTAGAATTCGATATAAATACTATTGACAGTAATCTTATTAAAAGTAGAACCTTTAGAGGAATGGAATTCATTTTTGATAAAGTTGACACTTCAAGGGTGACAGGAAATACGTATCTGCCAGTTTTTATTAATGAAGCTTATTCGAAGGTATATGGCGATAATAAAATTGTTAAAGAAAAAGAACTTTTAGAGGGCAATAAAAACTCGGGCTTTGAAAACAATCAATCATTGATAGAATTAGTAAAAGATTTATATTCAGATTTTGATATTTATGACAATCATTTAAAGTTTTTTGATGTAGCCTTTAACAGCCCAATATCTACAAATGGAATTAATATTTATAATTATGTGTTATTGGATAGTGCATTTATTGGTGATAAGTGGTGTTATAATATTGTTTATTATCCTAGAAGAAAAAATGAATTGACCTTTAAGGGAGACTTTTGGGTAAATGATAGTACTTGGGCTATTAAAGAAATTAATTTACAAGCATCAAAAAGTGCAAATTTAAATTGGGTGCGTGAAATTTATATTGAACAAGAATTTGATGTGCTAAACGATTCTACTTTTTTAATAACAAGAGATTACATGTTAAGTGACTTTAGTTTTATGAAAAAAGAAAGTGCTCTTTGTATGTATGGAAAAAGAAATACTCTTTTTAATAATTACAAATTTGATATTCCTAAGGACGAAAAATTTTATAAAGAGAATATAGACCCTTATGATTATGAAGTTTACAATCGATCTGATAATTTTTGGGATGAAAGAAGAATGGAGTCTTTAAATAGTGACGAAAAAGGTATTTATAAAATGTTAGACACCTTGATAACGGTTCCACGATTTAAAAATTTATATACAATAGGTGCTTTAGTCGCCAGTGGATATTATGAATTTAAAGGTTTTGATGCTGGGCCAATTTTTTCTACTTTAGGTAATAATGATGTTGAAGGATTACGACTTCGACTTGGAGGAAGAACCTATTTTGGTCAAAATGATATGTGGAGATTAGAAGGTTTTGGTGCTTATGGATTTAAAGATGAAAAATTTAAATATGGATTATCTGGTAAGGTATTGCTGAGTAAAAAAAATAGAAAGATTTTATTTGGAGGATATCGAAAAGATATAGAACAAACAGGAGCTAGTTTAACTAATAGTAATGATGTTTTAGGAAGGAATAGGGCATCTTCTGGGCTAGTTACAATAGGGGCAAACGATCGTTTAACCAATATAGAGCTTTTTACTTTAGGCTATCAAATGGAGCTTGCTAAAAATTTTATTTTCAGAATAACAGGCTCCCATCGAACATTAAAGTCTGCTTCAGAAACCTTTAGTTTAAGTTATTATGATGATTTTACATTTATAATAAAAGACAAGTTAAAACAATCTGAATTAGAATTAGGGATTAATTATACGCCAGGACGTAAAACTTCTGGATTTGGAGTAGAAAGAAAAATAATAAATGGGGGAGATTTCCCTTCCTTTTTTCTAGGATATACCTTTGGTTTAGAAAATGTTTTAAAAAGTGACTTTGATTATCACAGAATCCAAACTTTATATACACAACCCTGGAACATTGGTGGTCTAGGAAGATTATATACTACCATTGAATTAGGGAAAATAGTTGGTACTGTTCCTGTAGGCTTGCTAAGTCCTATTCCTGGAAATCAAACACTATGGAGCATTTATAATACATTTACACAATTAGATTACTACGAATTTGTAAGTGACACCTATGCATCTTTTCATTTAAAACATAATTTTGGAGGACGGTTTTTTGGGAGAGTTCCATTACTTCGAAAATTAAACTTACGTGAATTGGTTGGTTTTAGAGCAGTATGGGGCCAAATTTCTGAAGAAAACAATGCTATTAATGTTGGAGTCGATGGATTGCCAATTCTTTATCAATCTCCGGAAGATATCTATTGGGAATGGAGTGCTGGAGTAGGGAATATTTTTAAAATATTTTCTATTCAACTTAATTTTCGTGGTAACTATTTAGATAATCCAGGAGTAAGAAACTTCGGAATAACGGGCGAATTTAGTTTTTCATTTTAGAAGAAAATTAACTCATTAATTTGCGAAAAAAGCACACTGACTATAACAATTAAAAATCTTTTGAGGTATTGATAGAAATATCAAAAGGAATTAGAAATCAATGCGAATGGGATTTGCATAAGATTAGCCCATTAAAATTAGTTTTCTTAGGGGTTTTTTATTCTATTTGAATTTACTACTTTTGCACTCCTTAATAATAAAATAATAAAATATGGAATCAATTATGATTTATATGCCAATAGTTGCGGCATTAATAGGTTTGGCTTATATGTTAATTAAAAAGTCTTGGGTAATGAAACAAGATGCAGGTGATGGGAAAATGAAAGAGATTTCTAAACACATCTATGAAGGCGCTTTAGCGTTCTTAAATGCAGAATATAAACTGTTAGCAATTTTTGTAGCTGTTGTAAGTATTTTATTATTTATCGTTTCTACGATTGTTGAGTCAACACATTGGCTAATCGTAATTGCCTTCATAATAGGAGCAATATTCTCTGCATTGGCAGGAAATATGGGAATGAAAATAGCTACTAAAACAAATGTAAGAACCACACAAGCAGCACGAACAAGCTTACCAAATGCTTTAAAAGTATCTTTTGGTGGAGGTACTGTAATGGGCTTAGGGGTTGCTGGTTTAGCAGTTTTAGGTTTAACAATATTTTTTATATTCTTCTATAATTATTTTATGGGCGGAGTAAATGGTGCTTTTTCAGTAGATAAAATGACGATAGTTTTAGAAACCTTAGCAGGATTCTCTTTAGGTGCAGAAACTATCGCATTGTTTGCAAGAGTTGGTGGTGGTATTTATACCAAAGCTGCCGATGTTGGAGCTGATTTAGTGGGTAAGGTGGAAGCAGGTATTCCAGAAGATGACCCTCGTAATCCAGCAACTATTGCTGATAATGTAGGTGATAACGTTGGTGATGTTGCAGGAATGGGTGCTGATTTATTTGGTTCTTATGTAGCAACTGTATTAGCTGCTATGGTATTAGGAAACTATATCATTAAAGATATGGGTGGTATTATTGATGATGTTTTTGGAGGAATAGGACCGATCTTATTGCCAATGGCAATTGCTGGTGCTGGTATTATTATTTCCATGTTAGGTACGATGTTAGTTAGTATTAAATCTAACAATGCAAAAGAGGCTCAAGTAATGGGCGCTTTAAATAAAGGAAACTGGTTTTCCATTGCTTTGGTTGCAGTTTCTTGTTTCGTTTTAGTAAAATATATGTTACCAGAAATGATGAAAATGCACTTTTTTGGTGAAGGATTAATTGATATTACTGCAATGCGTGTTTTTTACGCAACTTTAGTTGGTTTATTTGTTGGTGGTGTTATATCAGCAGTGACAGAGTATTATACAGGTTTAGGTAAAAAACCAATTTTAAATATTGTTCAAAAATCTGCTACAGGTGCAGGTACAAATATCATTGCAGGTTTAGCTACTGGTATGATTTCTACATTTCCAACTGTAATTTTATTCGCTGCAGCAATATGGTCATCATATGCTTTAGCTGGATTTTATGGTGTTGCAATGGCAGCATCAGCAATGATGGCTACTACAGCTATGCAATTAGCGATTGATGCTTTTGGACCTATTGCAGATAATGCAGGTGGAATTGCTGAAATGAGTGAACAAGATCCTATCGTAAGGGAACGTACAGATATATTAGATTCAGTAGGTAATACAACAGCTGCAACTGGTAAAGGATTTGCAATTGCGTCTGCAGCCTTAACTTCTTTAGCTCTTTTTGCTGCTTATGTAACCTTTACAGGTATTGATGGTATTAACATCTTTAAAGCACCTGTTTTAGCGATGTTATTTGTTGGTGGGATGGTACCAGTTGTATTCTCTGCCTTGGCTATGAATGCAGTAGGTAAAGCGGCAATGCAAATGGTATACGAAGTACGTAGACAGTTTAGAGACATTCCTGGAATTATGGAAGGTACTGGGAAACCAGAATACGATAAATGTGTAGCGATTTCTACGGAAGCTTCATTAAAAGAAATGATGTTACCAGGTATATTAACTATTGGATTTCCACTAGCGATTGCTTTTATTCCAATGATTTTTGGAATGGACAATATGGCTATTGCTGAAATGCTTGGTGGATATATGGCTGGAGTTACTGTAAGTGGTGTTCTTTGGGCAATCTTCCAAAACAATGCTGGTGGTGCTTGGGATAATGCTAAAAAATCTTTTGAAGCAGGTGTAATGATTAATGGAGAAATGACTCACAAAGGTTCTGCTGCTCACGAAGCGGCAATTACCGGAGATACCGTTGGTGATCCGTTTAAAGACACTTCTGGGCCATCCATGAACATCTTAATTAAACTTACTTGTTTAATTGGATTGGTGATCGCACCTATACTAGGAGGACATAGTTCTGAAGATAAAGTAAAAGTTTTAGAAACTTTGGTTTTAGTTGAAGAGGTAATGAAAAGCAACACTGCAGAATTGCAAGGAGTTTGGTTATTAGATGCCAGTCATTCTTATGTAGATTTTTCTATAAGACACTTTTTAGCAAAATCTAAAGGCAGTTTTCAAAAAATTCAAGGTTTTATAGATTTTTCTAACACCCCTTCTATGAATGTAACTATTGATGTTGAGTCAATTAATACTTCAAATGAAAATAGAGACAGTCATTTAAGATCAGATGAGTATTTTGATACCGCTAAATTTTCAACAATGACTTTTGTTTCAAAAAGTTTTAACAATTCAGGTAACGGTATGATCGTAACCGGAGACTTAACAATAAAGGATATTACCAAGGAAATAGAATTTCCTCTAATTTATTTAGGTAAACAAGATACTGGTAGGGGATATCCGTCTGCTGCTTTTGAAGGTGAAATTACGATAAATAGAACAGAATTTGGTGTTGGAAAAGAAGGTGTTTCTCTTGGTGATGAAGTTACTATTGAATTTTCATTAGAACTAAACCCAAAGAAAGAAGAGTAAAATAATTCATATTTATGAGTATATTTTTAGAATCTTGATTAAAACAATCCGTTAATCTCCGCATCAATCTTATTGATAACATTTCCAAGATCTTCTGGGTTGTCTACAAAATCGATATTGTCTACATCTAAAATCACAACGCTTCCTTTGTCATATTGATCAATCCAAGCTTCATAACGTTCGTTAAGTCTACTTAGGTATTCTATGCTAATAGAGTTCTCGTATTCTCTTCCTCGTTTATGGATTTGCCCTACTAAATTTGGGATAGAGCTTCGTAAGTAGATTAGTAAATCGGGTGCTTCTGTTACGCTTTCCATTAAGTCAAATAATGAACGGTAATTTTCATAATCACGATTAGTCATTAATCCCATCGCATGAAGGTTAGGTGCAAAAATAAATGCATCTTCATAAATCGTTCGATCTTGAATAATGGTTTTTTTATCTCTTCGAATATCTAAAATTTGTCGAAAACGAGAATTTAAAAAATAAACTTGAAGGTTAAAAGACCAACGTTCCATTTTATTATAGAAATCGTCTAAATATGGATTGTCTTCTACGTCTTCATATTGAGCTTTCCACTTATAATGTTTAGCTAGTAAACGAGTTAATGTTGTTTTTCCAGCTCCTATATTTCCTGCTATGGCAACGTGCATAAAGTATTACTTTGGAAGGGTTAGTTTAAATGTACTGATCTTATTTTCGTTATAAATATAAAGGAAATCTTGCGTAAGCTGCAAATCTTTTATACTTATTTCAGGAGATTTTATTTTCGTTATTTCTCGAGTCTCTTTATCGATATAATAGAGCTCATTATCTTTTAAGGCAATTAAATTTTCATTTAATTGTATGATTTTCTGAAAGCCTTCATTATTGAGTTCAGCAAGAAGGCTTCCATAAATATTATAAGCTCTTATTTTAGCCTCTGTTAAAACAAAACAATAATTAAAATTACTAGCTACCGATAATACTTCACCGTTAATAGGTTGAGAAACTAAGATTTTACTTTTCAAACGATAGTTATACAATTCTAATTGCTGCGAATCCATATTAATAAACCATAGGCTATTATTGGCAGCAACCATCGCTTGACTGGAATTAATGAATTCTGAAAGATTATTAAAATTAATTCGTTCGATTTCAGACAGTTTATTATCCAATAAAACTACCGTATTAAAATCTTGATAATAAACAGCAATGTTCATAGGGTTAACAATATCTACTGAATAGATTTCACCTAATTGAAAGTCCTTAAAGTTAGATATACTAGTGTTGTTTTTTTTGAAGAATACTTGATCTTTAATATAGTAGATATTTTTAAAGGAATCGATACCAATAAACGTATCTGCATCTAATAGCTTAGTTTCAACTAAAGATATTTGTTGAGACCAAACCCAAATTGGGAATAATATAAAAAGTATAATATATTTCAAATCGAATGACAAGGTACGGAAAACAATTATTTCAATGTAAACAGAGACCTACATTTTAGTCATCCATTTAAATTGATACTTAGTATCTGGAATAACAGATCTTTCTGCCAATCGATACATTCTATCTGGTAATCGCATTAAATAGTCTCTTGCCTTTTCAGCTTCGAAGTTTAGCCCCGTTATTTTATCGATACTCCAAAGCACATTTAATTTTCTCATAATGTCTACATAGTCAAAGCCTGTGTAAACACCCGCACGCTGTGCTACTATCGAAAATTGATCAAATAAAGATGTTTTTTTACCGAATGATTCTCTTAAATTCATAGCTGGCATGATGATTTTATTTTTCATCATATAATAATAAGCTAACATCATTTCTGAAGGATCAATTTTAAATATTTCTTCAATAAAGTGAGAATATGCTAAGTGATGTCTCATTTCATCTCCAGCAATTATTTTAGACATTTTTGCCAGTGCTTTATGTCCTTTTTTACGAGCTACTTTTGCGACATTATTATGAGAAACATACGTAGCTAATTCTTGAAAACTAGTATAAATAAAGTTTTTATATGGGTCAGTTGCTGTTCCAATATCAAAACCATCTGCAATTAAATGTTGCGTTGAAATTTCAACTTCTCTCATATTTACTCTCCCCGATAAATATAAATATTTATTAAGAACATCACCGTGTCTATTTTCTTCAGCAGTCCAAGCTCTTATCCATTTAGCCCAACCATTGTCTGGGTCTTGATCAACTCCATCTAGAGACATAAGCCAAGATTCGTAAGTTGGTAATGCTTCTTCAGTAATGGTGTCACCTACCAAACTAACCCAAAAATCATCATCTAATTCTTTTCCTAATTCTTGAATTTCTTTTACTTCTTCCAAAAAATTATCCCCTTGAGGGTTTGGTAAAAAATCAGAAGGTTGCCATATTTCATCCGTATCTACTAGAAACTTGTCTACAAAAACATCAATGTTTTTGCCTAGGGTTTGCATTACTTCTTTACGTATATTTTCTATAGACATAATCTCATAAAATTAGTAATGCAATATACCTTTATTCACTGAATTTTGCTATTATTAAGCTGGTCTAAATTCAAATACGTTTAAAGAAAACAGTTAGAGTTTAACACACAACGTTCTAAAAATTTAAAAAGATAAGTCAAGAAGAGTTGGAAAATCTGATTAAGAAATTAATATCGGATTGGATAATTATATATTTTATTTTAATTGTGAATCTATTCCTGAATTAATAGTAATAAATGAAATAGCTGAAAAGAAAAAATAAAATAGCAAACATTGCTTTACTGATTAATCCCAATGTTAAAGCCAATAAACATTAAAATATAACCACTCGATTAGAAGAAAATAAATTTGGTATTAACAGATCAGAATTAGAAGAGGTTTTACATACTTTGAAAAACCTTAAAAATATTAATCTAATTGGGTTACATTTTCACATAGGATCTCAAATAAGAGATTCAAGTAATTTTAAAGGCCTTCGTTTAAGAGTAAACAAAATTCAGAAATGGTTTTATGAACACAACATAATTGTATAACATATTAATGTTAGTGTTGGTTTGGGAATCAATTATGAAAGCCCTAAAGAAGAATTAATACTAAATTTCAAATCGTATTTTAAATTGTTTAACGATTTCTTAGAATTAAGACTACTAAAGGAATTACATTTTGACTAGGATGTTCCATTTTAGATCAATGTGGTTTTTTAGTAAGTAAAGTATCATATATTAAAAAAGGAATAAAAACAAATTTTGCTATTATTGATGCAGGTATGACCGAACTGATAGAGCCTGCATAATATCAAGTTTACTATAATATTGAGAATCTTACTTCTAAAGGAAGTGTCATTGAAAAATATGATGTTGTTGGGCCTATTTGTGAATCATCAGATTTTTTGGAAAGGCTCTATTATTAACAAAAACTTTAGAGATTTACTAGTTGTAAATTTTTGTGGAGCTTATGGTGAAGTAATGGTATCTCAATTTAATTTAAGAATATGACCCCTTGCGATTTATTAAATCAATCCCATTATCAATCAAATGAGCGATTTTTGGCCTGGTGTCTTTTAAGCTGATTAAGTGTTGTAAAACAAATTCTTCCTTAGTGAGTTCATATATTTCAATAGATAATAACCAATCGGAAGGATAATCTCTTTTTAAAGTTTCAAAAATAGTTATTAAAGCATCATAAGAAGCTTTGTTTTTTCTTATGGTTCTAACAGAATTATATAATTTATTTAATTCCGTTTCTTTTTTTGAAATGGTTTTTTGAATGGTTTTAGTCTCGCTTGGTTTTAAGGTAATTGGGAAAGAATTAGAATCTGCTGCACCTGCAAAAGCAGAAACAATTTCTTTGCCAACCGCCATATCAAAACCTCCCATTTCTGGAGAAAACAACAGTTCATTTTTATAAGTTACTGTGCAGCCAGTAAACTGAATTAACATCAATTCACCACGTAGGTTTCTAATTCCGGTAACATTTAATCCTTTTACAGTGATTCCGCTTTCAAACTCAAATGAAATTTCTTTTCCATCATAAAAATTATAAGCTTGTAAATCGCGAGGCCCCATATTTTCTATTGCTAAATTGATGCCTTTCAGTTTTCCCAAGGGAGAACTAAAGCCATGTTTGTGAGTAGCAATTCCATGTCCAATAACTTCCTTCTCTCTATAGGAGAGTGCGGTAGGACCCTCTGTTTTAAAGAATACTACTTCATTGTCTTCATTTTTAATCATCTTGCTAAAAACCCCAGAAATTTGAAGCCCGGTACTTAACTCTATAGTGCCTAATTGCTTTGAACCTATTAGTTTATTTAAACCTCTCCATCCTCCTTTTCTAACAGCCATGGTATTGGCGAATTCTTCTAAAACCTCTTGTAAGTATGCGAAATCTGGTGTTACATATAGTTGAGGTTGAGGTTTTGTAATGTCAAAACTTTGATAAGCAGCATCTATGGAATATGGAATTTTTTTTACTTCATCTTTTAAACAAGAACTGCTTTCTCCAATTGAAGATAGAAGCCCAGCACCATAAATTTTTGGATCATCAACAGTTCCCACCAATCCATACTCTACGGTCCACCAATGTAAATTTCTTATGAGTGTAATTTCGGAAGGTGAAACCTCTTTGTTTTGTAATTCTGCTACCCTGTTTTCTGCTGCTTCAATTATTAAGTTTGAAACTCCATCAGCTTCTTTTACAATAGATAATTCTCTTATAGCTTCATACATATCTATATCATAAGAACTAGAAATTGCTTTGGCTCCAATTTCTCCAAAACGCCTTAAATATTCAGCATAATCTGGATTTGCAATAATAGGGGCATGACCTGCGCCTTCATGAATAATATCTGGTGCAGGAGTATATTCAATATTTTCTAATTGTCTAATATCACTTGCTATAACCAATATTTTATAGGCTTGAAACTCCATAAAAGCATTGGGTGGTATAAAACCATCAACAGCAACAGCAGCCCAACCAATTTCTTTAAGTATCCTATTCATGCCATACATAGATGGGATATAGTCAATAGAAATACCAGTTTTGTCTAAACCTTCAAGATAGCTTTTGTGCGCTACTTTACTTAAGTAATCCACGTTCTTTCGCATTACATAACGCCACACCGCCTGATTTATGGGAGTATATTGTTCGTAATCTTGTGACTTCATAAATTGCTTTAAATGAGGAGGCAATTTGTCCAACAATGGATTCGATTTAATTTGATCGGTCATAAAATCAAAAATAGAATAATATTATTAATTATAGTTTCAGAATTGTAAATAAAAAAAGAAATGATAACTTGCCTCTTCTATGAAACGAGCATATAAAAGTTTTACACTCAAAGGAATGATTATTAGCGAACAGCATGTGACCGATTTATAAAATAGTATTGACAATTGAATATATCTCCCAGAAAATTAGAAATTATTTCTGTAGCCTCTACCCTTTTTAAAGAAAAAGGCTATAGTGCTGTCACGATGCGAGATATCGCAAAAGTAATGGGAATTAAAGCTGCTAGCCTTTATAATCACATAAAAAATAAAGAGGAGATTCTTACATTTATTATTATATCATTGGCAGAAGAGTTTATTAATGGATTGGAAAAAATAAAAAGTGGCAATAATGATTGTATATATAAATTAAAGCAAATTATTATTTTACAT
>JAQWNL010000026.1:0-14091 GCA_029268635.1 Flavobacteriaceae bacterium | reverse complement strand
AAATTTATTTTCCAACCTGCTGAGGAAGGACCTCCTCCAGGTGAAGAGGCTGGAGCATCATTAATGATTAAAGAAGGTGTTTTGAAAAATCCCGATGTGGATGCCATCTTTGGTTTACATATTGGTTCTGGCACACCAGTCGGAACTATTAACTACAAGCCAGGAGGTACTATGGCTGCAGTAGAACAATTTACAGTAAATGTTAAAGGAAAGCAAACTCACGGTTCAAGACCATGGGGCGGTGTAGATCCTATTTATATTTCAGCTAAAATAATTGATGGCTTTCAAAGTATTATTAGTCGTGAATCTGACTTAACAAACGAAGCAGCAGTAATTACTGTTGGAAAAATTACAAGTGGTGTTCGATTTAATATCATACCTGAAAGTGCAGAGCTAGTGGGTACCGTAAGAACTCTTGATTCAGATATGAGAGAAAAAATCATACGGCGTATGAATGAAATGTCTAGAGATATAGCGGCAGCTTATGGAGGCACTGCCACCATAACATGGCAGAGCAATACCGTTATCACTTTTAATGATTTAGCGTTAACAGAACAAATGCTCCCTAGTTTAGAGGCTTCGGCAGGTAAAGATAATGTACATCTTGTAAAGGCTACTACAGGTGGTGAAGACTTTTCTTATTTTCAAGAAGTAGTTCCAGGATTTTATTTCTTCTTAGGAGGAATGACTCCTGGAAATAAAGAGTCTTTTCCTCATCATACTCCAGATTTTTTAATTGATGACAGTAGTATGCTACTAGGTGTAAAGGTATTTTGCCAATTAACTATGGATTATTTGAACGCAAATTAATTAGTTATTGATTTAACCCCTACAAACTAATATAAAGGGCTATATCTATGGTTTAAAAAAGGTTTTTATATTAAATAGGAACAATCTTGTACATTATTTTAAAACCTATTAAGTTTGTGGTAGAAATTTATATTTATGGAAGATCTTAGCTTAGTTATTAGTTATTTTGCTTATTTATTACCAGCTATTGTAGTTGGCTTGGTAGCGTATTTCTTTTTTAAAGGGCATACCTCCAATGAAGAAGGAAGAAGGCGTTATTTAATTCAAAAAGAAGCTCAAAAAAACTTATTACCTATAAGACTACAAGCTTATGAACGGTTGACACTTCTTTTAGAACGCATCGACCCAAATAAACTTTTAATTAGAGTTCAACCACATTCTGATGATTTACAGAACTATGAAACATTACTTATTCAGAATATTGATAATGAATACGAACATAATCTTTCTCAGCAACTATATGTGAGTCCAGAATGTTGGAATTTAATTACTGCTACAAAAAATGCAACGATACAAGTAATAAGGCAATCTACTATCAATAAGAACGTAAATGATCCAGATAAATTAAGGGCTTTTATGTTAAATTACTTTATGGATGAAGTTACTCCTTCACATAAAGCCTTAATGTATGTTAAGAAAGAAGTTGGTGAAATGTTTTAATCTATCAACTCGTTTAAGTTTATATTTTTTCTTTTAGCATACTCAAACTCTATTTTATAACACTGTTTCATTTTATCTTGGTCAAAAATTAATGAATTGATAGTTAATACTGTGGGAGTAAAATAAAAATTAATAATTACATCGTTATTGGAGGCTACAAATTTTCCTGTGTGAATATTCTGTTTTTTTAAATTATTTTTCATTTAACATTATTTTTAAAAACTTTAAAGAATCAGTTTCTAGTTCCTGTTTTAATAACATGAATTGTTCCCGATATTTTTCATCCTCCAATAAACCTTTAAATATGTTTCTAGAAAAATCTCTAAATCTCCAATAATGATGTTGACTTGCATCAATTAGGTTTACTAGTGAATCACGATTCCATACATTTAAATACCCAATATATTCCAATGCTTTTTCACGAATATTATAAGCATATTTAGAAGAAGTATATTCAATTAATTCCTCTAAAAAATATTCTTTTTTAACCGTTTGGTAATCTTCAGTAATCAAGGCTAAAAACAACCAAAACTGCCTTATATTTTTATCATGAAATCCAATAATTCCGTCCATTTTATCTAAATATTTTGATTTATTCTCCGGAAAATTAACCCATAAATTCCCCAATGCCGATTCTTGAGTTAAATAGGAATTATCATATAAAAGGCTTTCATAGTAAGATTTTAATTCTTTAGGGATTTTATCCATTGATAATGCAATAGCCTGTCTAACAAATACATTGTTGCTATTAAAAGCTTTTTTATATAATGGTAGTGTTAAAGATAATGGTTCGTTTATTAATTGATAAACTATTTCTTGGCCAATAAAATCATCCGGGAAAATCAATGCTTTTCCAAATTCTGCCATTTTTAATGTAATTGGAGTTTCTCGCAAGGCAGAAATTTTAAAATACTCATTAATAAAATTTGATTTGATCAATGATTGATAAGCTTGTTCTGATTTAAATGCACTTTGCAATATCCAATCCTTTTTATATTCAATAAGCTCTTTACCATAAGCGTGTTCTACCTCAATAATAAAATCATCGATCCTAACATTTTTATACTGGTATTTTTCTATATAATTCTTAATTGCTTTTTTAAAAATAGAATCTCCAATCTTTTCTCTTAAAATATGTAAAGCCCAAGCTCCTTTTTCATAGAATGTCAATGAACTTGCTTTAGGATTATTTAAAGCTTCTCCTTTTCCTTCTTCACTTAATGATTGTAATTGCTCTGCAGATTGAAATAATTTCCAATAATAATAATCCTCACCAAAGACTTCTTTTTCAGCTAATAAGGCAAAATAACTAGCAAATCCTTCATGCAGCCAATGACTTTCACTAGAAGTTTCGGTAACTAAGTTTCCAAACCATTGATGTGCTAGTTCGTGAGCATTAACATTCACATAATTTCGATCTACAAACCCAATTGAATCAACTATAAAAGCATCTGAAAAAAAGGTAGCAGACGTATTTTCCATTCCAGCGTATAAAAAATCTTTTAAGGGTACTTGTTTATAATTCTGCCAAGGATAATCAACACCAATTTCATTTTCTAAAAAATCAAAAATTCTTTTTGAATATCTATAAGTCGGCTCTATAAGCAATGAATCACTAGTAGGATAATATAGCTCCATATGGATATTGCTTGAAGAAACTATAGTTTTTTTAGAAAAATCTCCGACTGCAAAGGATACCAAGTAACTTGACATAGGATGCTCCATATTAAAGCTCCATTTTTTAACATTACCATTATCAGTTACAGCAACTAATTTACCGTTTGCAACAATTGTTTTATCAGAAGGAATAATATAACTTATATCAAATTCAATTTTATCGTTCATATCATCAATACTAGGCAGCCAATTAGAGGTATATTTACCTTGTCCTTGTGTCCATATTTGATGATCTAAAAAATACAGTGCTTTTTTAGGACTCGTTTCATATTCAAATGAAACAGTATACGTTTGATTTGGCTTAAAATTAGAAACGAACCAGATCTTCTTATTTTTTAAAATAACAGCTATTTTATGATCCTTTATATTTTTTAATAAAAAAATTCCTTGGGCATCTAAATACACCGAATCACATTTCTTTAATATTTTAAATGTATAAGAGGCATTTGCTATAATCTTTTTTTCTTTTAATAATGGCCTCACAACTGCTTTAACACGAATAAAATCAACTATTTCAGTTTGCTGACTAAAAACAAAAGCGCTAAAAAACAGTAATGACATTAAGCAAAAAAAGCTAGGTTTAACCCTTAATAACTTCATCTTTCGCAGCAGACAAAAAAGATTCATAAATAAAAAAAGATTATTTCTGTTTCTCAAAAATAACCTTTTTAATACCTATTAAGCACTTTATTTATTCTAAAATAATTATAAAATCCATAGTTCTCAATCGCATTATACGTATTTCCATCAAAAGATAAAAAATACTAAACCTATAATATCCAGATTTTAATTGTAGTATTTATAAAGATTGAATATTTCGTTAATTCATTTAGTTACAAAGGGTATTCTTCCCTTAATTGAGTAGTTGATAAAAGTGTAGAAATATTAAAACAAAAAGCGGAAATAAGACAAATAATCTTGATTAAAACAAGTAATTTGTATTTTTTTTATTATACAATGATTAAATCATTGAGTTTCTAAACAAATATATAATTTAGTAACTTATTATTTTTTATAATGCAAAATATTAGTAACCATAAAATGAACTTCAATTTATTTCAAACACCCATAGATTATTTAAAAGGAGTGGGTCCAAATAGGGCCGATTTACTTAAAAAGGAGTTAGGAATATATACGTTTCAAGATTTAGTAAACCTCTTTCCTAATAGGTATTTAGATCGAACTCAGTTTTACAAAATTGACCAACTTCAACGAACCAGTGCAGATGTACAGATTATCGGAAAATTAACGAATATTAAAACGGTAGCACAAAAAAGAGGAAAACGCTTAGTGGCAAACTTTCAAGATAATTCTGGAAAAATGGAATTAGTATGGTTTAAAGGTCATAAGTGGATTAGAGAAAATTTAAAATTAAATGTTACCTATGTTGTTTTTGGAAAAACCAACTGGTTCAATGGTGTTTTTTCGATGCCACATCCAGAAATGGAATTATTAACGGAATATGAAAAAAATTTACGTCCCGTTATGCAGCCCGTTTATCCTTCTACAGAAAAATTAATAGCTAGAGGATTATCAAATCGAGTTGTCAATTCGATGATGCAACATTTATTTTTAGAAACTAAAAATAGCATCGCAGAAACCTTACCAAATAACATACTAGAATCTTTAAAATTATTAGCTAAAAAAGAAGCGCTTTTAAACATTCATTTTCCTCAAAATCAACAGCTACTTTCAAGGGCGCAATATCGATTAAAATTTGAAGAATTATTTTACATTCAATTGCAATTAATTCGTAAAAATTTAATTCATAAAGCCAAAATTAAAGGCTATCTCTTTACAAAAATTGGAAATCATTTTAATGCCTTTTTTAAAGATCATTTACCCTTCGAATTAACGCAAGCACAAAAACGAGTAATCAAAGAAATTAGAACCGATTTAGGTAGCAATGCTCAAATGAATCGACTATTACAAGGAGATGTAGGTTCTGGTAAAACAATTGTAGCATTAATGTCAATATTAATAGCACTTGACAATGGTTTTCAAGCTTGTTTAATGGCTCCTACTGAAATTTTGTCAGTCCAACACTATAATGGTTTAATTGAATTATGTAAAAACCTAAAAATCAGTATTTACTTATTAACTGGCTCAACTAAAACTTTAGATAGAAGAATAATCCATGAAAAACTAGAAAATGGAGAAATTGATCTCTTAATTGGCACTCATGCCTTACTAGAAGATAAGGTAAAATTTAAAAATTTAGGGCTTGCAATTATTGATGAACAACACCGGTTTGGAGTTGCTCAAAGAAGTAAACTTTGGCATAAAAACACCTTCCCTCCTCACGTTCTTGTAATGACTGCAACACCCATCCCAAGAACCCTCGCAATGAGCATTTATGGAGACCTAGATATTTCGATAATTGATGAACTTCCGCCAGGTAGAAAAATCATTAAAACAGTACATCGTTTTGACTCAAACAGGCTTCGTGTTTTTAAGTTTATAAAAGATGAAATTTCAAAAGGCAGACAGGTCTATATAGTGTACCCTTTAATACAAGAAAGTGAAGTTTTAGACTATAAAGATTTGATGGATGGCTACGAAAGTATTTCCAGAGAGTTTCAAAAACCCGACTATCAAATATCCATAGTTCATGGAAAAATGAAATCACAAGACAAAGAGTTTGAAATGAATCGCTTTATAAAAGGTGAAACTCAAATCATGGTGGCTACAACTGTTGTTGAGGTTGGCGTTAACGTCTCTAATGCCAGCGTGATGATTATTGAAAGCGCAGAACGCTTTGGCTTAGCTCAGCTACACCAGCTCCGAGGACGAGTTGGAAGAGGTGCTGATCAAAGTTATTGTATTTTAATGACCAGCCACAAACTATCTGAAAATGCAAGAACACGATTAGAAACTATGGTTAAAACTAGTGATGGTTTCGAAATTGCAGAAGTAGATTTAAAACTTAGAGGCCCTGGAGATATTATGGGCACACAACAAAGTGGGGTTTTAAATTTAAAAATAGCAGATATTATAAAAGACCATGAAATATTAAAGATTGCAAGAAGTTATGCCTTTGAAACTTTAAAAAATGACTCTTCCCTTTCATTAGCTGAAAATCTCCCTGTAAAAAGCACTTATATTCAATTAACCAAGTATAAAAACATCTGGAATTATATTTCTTAGTAAAACATTATTTCTTAAACGTAAAATTCCTTCATATAAAAGGTCTGAAGTATTATATTTGGAGATTGTAACAAATTTTAAGCATGAAGATTTCATATAACTGGTTAAAACAATTTATTAAAGTCGATTGGGATGCCAAAAAAACAGGAAATTTATTAACTGACTTAGGGCTAGAAATTGAAGGCATTGAAGCTTTCGAATCAGTAATAGGAGGATTAAAAGGAATTGTAGTTGGACACGTTTTAGAATGCGACCAACATCCAAATGCCGATCGTTTAAAAGTTACAAGCGTAGACATAGGAAATGGAGAAGTTGTACAAATTGTTTGTGGCGCTCCAAATGTGGCTAAAGGGCAAAAAGTGCCGGTAGCTACTATTGGAACCGTACTATACGATGAAGACGGAAACCCTTCGAAAATAAAAAAAGGTAAAATTCGTGGTAAAGAAAGTCACGGAATGATATGTGCTGAAGATGAGTTAGGGCTAGGAAAAAGTCATGACGGCATTATGATTCTTGATAAAAATATTGTTGCAGGCACACTTGGTTCCGATATTTTTGAAATTGAAAACGACCAAGTTTTCGAAATAGGATTAACTCCTAATAGAGCAGACGCCATGAGTCATTTGGGAGTTGCACGTGATTTAAAAGCTGGTTTAGTAAGGAATGAACTTTTATTAGAATTAATCACCCCTTCAAACAGTAGTTTTAGAGTTGAAAACAGAACTCATAAAATTGATGTTCAGGTTAAAGACACTAATTTAGCTCCAAGATATTGTGGAGTTACTATAAGTGGTATTAAAGTCAAAGAATCTCCAAAATGGATTCAAAATAGATTAAAATCCATTGGTTTAGTTCCAATAAACAATATTGTTGATGCTACAAATTACGTTTTACATGAATTAGGGCAACCTTTGCATGCTTTTGATAGCGGAAAAATATCTAGTGATAAAATAATAGTAAAAACCGTTGCAAAGGGTACAAAATTTATCACATTAGATGGAATTGAAAGAGAACTTCACAAAGATGATTTAATGATTTGTGATGCCGAAAAACCAATGTGTATTGCTGGTGTTTTTGGAGGTATAGAAAGTGGAGTTACTGAAAGCACTGAGAATATTTTTTTAGAAAGTGCTTATTTCAACCCTATCAGTATACGCAAAACAGCAAAACGTCACTCCCTAAACACAGATGCTTCTTTTCGTTTTGAAAGAGGTATTGACCCTAACTTAACAGAATACGCATTAATGCGTGCAGCTTTGCTTATAAAAGAAATTGCTGGAGGTAAAATTACAAGCGATGTAGTTGATATTTATCCTAAGAAAATTGAAGACCATCAAGTTTTTTTAAATTTTGACAACGCTAGCAGTCTTATTGGAGAAGAAATCCCAAAAGAAATCATAAAAGAAATATTAACTTCATTAGATATTAAAATCAATAATGTTACGGAAGCTGGATTGGGAATGACTATACCTGCCTACCGAAACGATGTGACTCGTGAAGCTGATGTTATTGAAGAAATTTTAAGAGTATACGGTTATAACAATATTAAATTTACTGAAAAGCTAAATGCTTCTATTTCCGCAAATGAATTAATTGAAGATTATAAAATTCAGAATAAAATTGGAAACCAACTTACTGCTTTAGGATTTTATGAGATAATAGGCAACTCTCTTACCTCACCAAAATACATTGATTTAAGTAAGGCAGTAAAGCAGGAACATAATATAGAAATACTAAACCCATTAAGCAATGATTTATCGGTAATGAGACAATCAATGTTGTTTAATGCTTTAGAAGTATTATCCTTTAATTTAAAACGGAAAATAAGTGATTTTAAATTATTTGAATTCGGAAAAACATATCATCAATATAATGCAGGCCGTCAAGAACCAAAGCATTTATCATTATTTGTTTCGGGCTTAAAAAATGATGAAAATTGGGCATTGGCTTCTTCAAAAAGCACATTTTTTTATTTTAAAGGATTTGTTATAAACATATTAGACAGATTAGGGATTACTAATTATTCTGAAAATGGAACAAAGGATGAGAATTTCTCTGAAGGCTTATCGTTTTCAAAAAACGGTAAATTATTGGTAGATTTTGGTATTATCAATAAAAGTATCACTGCTACTTTTGGGATTGATACAGAAACTTTTTATGCCGATTTTAAATGGAACGAAGTATTAGTAGAAATAGCTACTGATAATTTTAAACTTAAAGCGATTCCAAAATTTCCAAAAGTAAAACGTGATCTTGCATTGTTAATTGATGAAAGCATAACATTTGACTCTTTAAAAGAAACTGCTCAAAAAACAGAAAGGCAATTACTTAAGAACATTAATTTATTTGATGTTTATACAGGAAGTAAATTGCCAGAAGGCAAAAAATCCTACGCATTAAGTTTCACACTACAAGACGATAAAAGAACGCTTACAGATAAACAAATTGACAAAATTATGAAAAAGCTACAGCAAAATTTCGAAAGTCAATTCGGTGCTAGCTTGCGCTAATAATTAATCTCTATCGGTTTTAATCAATCTAATTTGGAAGCACAAAACCTTCAACTATATGAAAAATTCCATTTTTATGGTAAAAATCTGTAGCCGAAATCATAGAAGTATTTCCAAGTGAATCAACTAAATATAATTCACCGTTCTCTTCTTTTGCGCCTAATTTAACCCCTTGTAAGGTAGAAAAATACGCAATCCCTCCAGCGTGTTCAACTGCTTTTTTAATAGAATGACTATCAACTCGTCCAGGTATAATATGGTACTTTATGATTGCAAGCCTATTAGCCGCTACTGTAATGTCAAATAAAGAATCTTTAACACCTTGTAGTTCTTCATAACCATTATTAGTCATTGCAAATACGGTAACCATTTCTTCATCTTCAATTGCTTTTCCACTTGACCCCAATTCCAAGTTTTTTTTCAATATTGTAAAATTTGGAAGCTCAGCGATATTTTCAGCAAAGGACTTGGAAGAGTAGAACGTAGTTTTATTCCATTTTCTGGCTATTTCAGAGCTATCCGTCTTGATATATTTTTGAGCAAAACCCATTGTACTCATTAACAATGTAAAAAATAATATGTTATAGTTAGTTGCTTTCATCATTAATAGTTTGTTTTAAATTCTACCTGCAACTCTGTCTTTAGCGAGTTGTAAAATAATATGAAATTGATCTTCTTCATTTGTCTCTGAATTATCTATTTCTATTGCATCATTTGCTATAATTAACGGAGAATCTTCTCGATTAGTATCCATTAAATCCCTTTTTTGAACATTTTTCAAGATTTCATCGTACGTAATTGTTTCATCTTTTTCTTTTAATTCGTTAAACCGTCTCATCGCTCTAACCTCAGTATCAGCAGTCATAAATATTTTTAATTCTGCCTTGGGAAAAACAACAGTACCAATATCACGACCATCCATTACTATCCCTTTCTTAATACCCATTTGATGCTGGATAGCAACTAATTTCTTTCTCACTTCTGAAAGAGTCGCTATTGGACTTACAAAATCAGAAACATACATCGTTCTAATTTCCTTCTCTACATTTACGTGATTTAGAAATATATTTGCCTTGGAATCATCATTTTCTTTTTTGAAATCTAATTGTATTTCTGGGAGTACTTTAATCAAAGATTCTTTATCAAAATTATCTTTTGACAAGTAGTTATTTTGTAATGCAAATAATGCAACAGCTCTATACATAGCACCTGAATCGACATAAATATAATCTAAATAATCGGCCAATTGTTTTGCAACTGTACTTTTCCCAGTAGAAGAATACCCGTCAATAGCAATTATAATTTTTTTCAATTTGTATAAAATTAATGTGAATGAAAAATAACAATTTTTAATTTAAAAAATACAATTATTGAAGATTTAACATCAAACCAAAATAACTTGAAGCAGCAGCTGAGCTATATTTTGCATACGTATAGCTTAACCTTAATTCATTAAATTTTACTGAAAAACCTGCACTAAGACCTGCAAAAGCTCTTTTTTCTATAATTCGCAACTCCTCACCCCTTCTGAAATTATAGCCTAATCTTAGATTAAACCCTTTGTCTGGAAAAAGTTCTATACCTAAAATAGTATGCCTAAATATATTATCTATAAAGTTTATATTTTCAGTAGTAATATTCCCCTCTAGATCTGGTTGATCCCTATTAGGGTTTTCAAAAGCAATGTTCCAAAATTGCATATTTTCAAAAGTAAGATGCCATCTTAAAGGAACATTCATTAAGGTCTGTGAGATTCCCAATATCACTTCTAATGGCAAAGGTTCGTATATGCCATCATAGGGGTTAATTTGGGTTCCTACATTCCTTACAACTCCAGAAATATTAAGATCCCAATCTTTATAAACATACATTAATCCAATATCTACAGCAATACCAAAGGATGAGTATTGCTCTAAAGTAGATGATATTAATTTTAAATTTCCGCCTACATAAAAATCAGTGAAAGCTATATTTCTTGCATGTCCTAAAGAAAATGCTACTTCACCACCACTAAAACTGTTTGTAGGATTTCCTTGTTCATCATATCCATCAAAACTTCCGTAATTTACATAGGTAACCCCAGTATGTAGCACTTGAGTTCTCCTGTCCCATAAATAAGCATATGCAGCAGATCCATAATTAACATCACCAATATAATTCACATAATTTACTGATAAATGGTTGTCCATTTCAGAGTTAATACTTGCTGGGTTTACAAGTGCTTGCGTAGGATCATAGTCATAGTTTGTAATATTCTTTCCTCCTAATGCAGCCATTCTTGGTGAGGTAGTAAGATTTAAAAATTGATACGCATATTGTCCACCAACTTGAGCGTTTGCAAAAATTGATGATAATAGGATACCCAATAAAATAAGCTTTTGGCTCATGAACGCACAATTCATTTTCCTGAAGTTTAAACGACAACAAGTATAATTTATTTTGATTTATTAAATTACTTAATCACAAAGAATATGGCATCTGAATTTTAAACCATTTAAAACAGCTCTTAATAGCTGTTTTTTAATTACTTATTCTTGCCCTCTGCCCTAGATTATTAAGAAATTGTTTTTGCATTTTTTACTTTTTGTTTGGTAAGTGCAACATCTATAACCTGACTCATTTCTTTAACATAATGGAATGTCAAGCCTTTTACATATTCAGGTTTAATTTCTTCAATATCCCTCCTATTCTCTTCACAAAGCATAATTTCCTTGATGTGTGCTCTTTTTGCAGCCAATATTTTTTCTTTAATCCCACCTACAGAAAGCACTTTGCCTCTTAAGGTAATCTCCCCCGTCATTGCTAAACTCCTTTTTACTTTACGTTGAGTATATAAAGAAATTAAAGATGTTAACATTGTGATCCCAGCACTTGGCCCATCTTTTGGAGTTGCTCCTTCTGGAACATGAATATGTACATTGTATTTACTAAATATACCTGGAGAAACGCCTAATAATTCCGCATTGGCTTTGATATATTCCATTGCAATGGTAGCAGATTCTTTCATTACCTTACCTAAATTACCAGTTAAAGTAAGATTGCCTTTTCCTTTAGAGATAATAGACTCAATAAATAAAATATCTCCTCCAACTCTTGTCCAAGCTAAGCCGGTAACAACACCAGCAACTTCATTATTTTCATATTTATCTCTTTCTAATTTTGGAGCTCCTAATACTTCAACAATAATACTATTACTTACCTTTTTAACATATTCTTCTTCCATTGCAATTTTCATCGCAGCATAACGAACCATTTTTGCCAATTGCTTCTCCAAACCTCTCACACCACTTTCACGAGTATATCCTTCTACAATTTTTTCTAGTTGTGGCTTTCCAATTTTTAAATCATTTTTATTTAAACCATGATCTGATAATTGTTTTGGCAATAGATGGCGTTTTGCAATTTCAATTTTTTCTTCAATAGTATAACCAGATACATTAATTATTTCCATGCGATCACGAAGTGCAGGCTGTATGGTACCCAAACTATTTGAGGTTGCGACAAACATAACTTTAGATAAGTCATATCCAACTTCTAAGAAATTATCATAAAATGAATTATTCTGTTCTGGATCTAGTACTTCTAACATTGCTGAAGATGGATCTCCTTGACTTCCATTAGATAGTTTGTCAATTTCATCTAACACAAAAACTGGATTTCCTGTTTCTGCTTTTTTAATATTTTTTAATATTCTACCAGGCATTGCCCCAATGTACGTTTTACGATGCCCTCTAATTTCAGATTCATCTCTCAAACCACCCAAAGACATTCTCACATATTTTCTACCCAATGCTTCAGCAATAGATTTTCCTAATGAAGTTTTACCCACACCAGGAGGTCCGAACAAACACAAAATTGGAGATTTCATATCGTTACGAAGCTTTAATACGGCTAGATGCTCTATAATACGTTTTTTGACATCATCCAAACCAAAATGATCTCGATCAAGTATTTTACGCGCTCTTATCAAATCAAATTTGTCGGAACTATACTTATACCAAGGTAAATCTAAATACAATTCTAAATAATTACGCTGTATTCCATATTCTGCAACTTGCGGATTCATACGTTGTAATTTAGCCAATTCTTTTTCAAAATGTTTAGCCACTTCTTTATTCCAAAATTTCTTTTTGGAACGTTCTCTCATTTCTTCTATTTCTTCTTCAGAGGTATTACCACCTAATTCTTCTTGAATGGTTTTCATTTGTTGATGAAGAAAATATTCTTTTTGCTGTTGACTTATATCACTTTCAACTTTAGATTGTATATCGATTCGAAGAGATAATTTTTTCAATTCAATTTCCATAAAGCGCAATGTTTCCATTGCACGAACTTTAAGATCATTTATCTCTAAAAGATTTTGTTTATCACCAACAGGAACATTCAAATTTGAAGAAACAAAATTGATTAAAAACGAGCTACTCTCAATATTTTTAATAGCAAAAGCGGCTTCAGAAGGTATATTAGGGCTATTTTTAATGATTTCTAATGATTTTTCTTTAATCGAATCTATAATCGCCTTAAACTCTTCATTCTCTTTTGCAGGTCTGGCCTCAGGAACTTCCTTAATGGTTGCTGTCATATACGGATAAGAAGTAATAACCTCACTAACTTCAAAACGTTTTTGACCCTGTAAAATTACAGTTGTATTACCATCTGGCATTTTTAATACCCTCAATATTTTTGCAACCGTACCTACCGTATTTATATCTTTTAATTCTGGATTCTCTACATTTTCATCTATTTGAGAAACTACACCAATAATTTTATTTCCTTTATTGGTTTCATTAATTAACTTAATAGATTTATCACGTCCAGCAGTAATAGGTATGACCACACCAGGAAAAAGAACCGTATTGCGCAAAGGCAAAATAGGCAGTATTTCTGGCAACTCTTCTTTATTCATAGCTTCCTCATCCTCAGGAGTCATTAAAGGAATTAATTCTGCATCTTCATTTAAATCTTGAAATGACAAACTGTCGAGAGATGTTATTTTTGATCTAGCCATATATTTGTTTAGGACATAATGGCACAACTATTATAATTAAAATAGTAGGACATGATGTATTATATTTTATTAATCTTATTTACCGTACTGAAATAGAGTGATTAGCTTTATAACAACCTTAATTTTTGTTTATCCTAATTCAATTGTTATGCCATTCTAATCGGTTCTAATAGTATTGATTAATTAAAATTTTATAAATAACGATAACAATATTTAACATATACTATCTTTAGGCTAACAATTGTTATTATTGTACCACTAATTAAATACTACTATAAA
>JAQWNL010000025.1:0-14693 GCA_029268635.1 Flavobacteriaceae bacterium | reverse complement strand
TAAGATTAATAAATGCAGAAATATCAAAATTTTGTTCTCCTATTTTTAATTCAAATTCGGGCACTATGAGGGTGTTTTCTGAAGTGTTAATAATTGGTTGAAAACTGCCCACACACCTAACATTGTTAAAAAAAGTTCCGTTTTTTAAATTCAAACCCATTTCTTTCATAAAAACATCTAAGTTTACTTTTGGGATTATCAATTTTTTTAGATCAATATTAAAATCTACTTTATTTAAGTGCGCTGTTATTCTTTTGTTTTTAATTTTTTCAGTGAACGTAAATTCAATACTTTCCATTAAAAAAGCAACATCATTGTCAATAATGTTAAGACTTTTTGCCTTTTCAGTATTCTTAGATTTGGTTTTAAAAACATAAACATTACTAAAATGATCCTCATCTACAAAAATAGAAACATGTCCTTTTTTTGCTGAAATCGATGTGATTTTTACCTCTTCTTTTAATATATCAACAATCGATAATGAGGCACTTAATTCTTCTATAAATAGCGTTTTTCTTTTATGTTGAGCGTATAAAGAGTCAGTTAATGTAAGGTTGAAAATTTTTATTTTTATGGTAGGTAATTCTTTTAAAGAGCTTATGTTAATGGAGTCAAAAAGAATTTCTCCATTACTTTTTTCATTAAGTGTTTTTTCTATTTGAGCAATAAGTTTCTCTTTATGGTTATTAAAATAATAGTGTATTCCAATTAAAAAAATTAAAAGAATTAGCAGAAAAGTACAAATGAAAATTAAGATATTTCTATATAGTTTTTTAATAATTTAAGGTATTTTGATTATTGTAAAAGTAGATAAAAAAGACTTAGTGTTCAATTACTATATTAAATAAGCGTTGATGCTATAATTTTGAAGAAAAAACAGTTTCTTTTCTCAGTGTAATTAACTCCCAAATAAAAAACCCAATTACCGTTAAATACTCCAAAGCGACTAAGTATAAATTTTCAGAAAACCCATCAATACCAAAAGCATTATAACTTAAAATTACAGCCAAACTCCAAATTACCGGAAACTTATATTTTGTAAAAACGGAAAGCAATAAGGGAGTGGCGATGTACCAAGGGTGTATGGTTGTAGAAAATAAAAAGTATATCGAAACTCCAAATAGCATGGAGGTAATAAGTTGTTGAGTTGATTTATTCTTTCTTAGAAATGTAAAGAGTAAAATAAATAGGATCACAAATAATGGAAGAATCTTTCCAATGATAGCAATCATATTCCATCCAACTATCTTAAAACCCATCCAACGAATTATATAATATATACTGGCATTAAACTCAAAATTTTGAAACCAAAGGAAAATTGTTTTAGAAAAATTACTAATAAATTGAGCAGATAAAAAAGGAGTAAAAGTAAAAATAACCGTTCCTATTACTATTAAATAAAAACCAGCAAGCTTAAAAAAACCTTTATTAAGATCAGTTGAAAACCACCTATAATATAAAGGAAGGAAAAGTAAGGGAATTAGTTTTACAGAAACTGATATGCCTAATAAACCAGCAGATCTAAGCCATTTTTTTTGATGTAATAAATATAGAGAAGCAATTAAAAAGAATAGCATAACTCCTTCAAAATGAAGATTGCCAGTTAGCTCTATAACGATAAAAGGATTTAAGAAATACCAAAAAATTTGATTTGGATTTAAATGAAGTTTTAATAACAATTTCTTTCCTATGCATAGGATTCCAATATCAGCTAAAATTAGTATAATTCGCACCACTATTACCGACCCTAAAATACTTTTCCCTGCAAAAACTGAAGCAATTGCAAAACATAGCTGATTGATAGCTGGGTAGTTGCTAAAATGACTTCCATTTAAACTACCCATTCCATTTAAAGTTCTTGTGCTTGTTTAATAATAGTCCCAAATGAATTTGAAGAGTCTTCTATATAGGTTTCTGGGGTAAATAAATAAGGGCTTATACCTTGAGTAATTAATCTTCCATCCCAAATAAAACGATAAAAATCTTGAGATAAATTAGGGAATACTGTAATAAAAAGTAATCTAAAAATTATTCCGATTCCTGCTAACAACCAAAAACGATCTTGATTTATTTGGATGATTTTATAAGAAATAAAAAATAATGCTCCGAAAAGAGTAATGAGTTTTATAAAATCACTTCGATCTAAGTCATAAGCAAAAACTACATAAAGTAACATGCATAGAAAAACCAGCAGTATAGTTGTTCTATTGTTTTTTAAAGTTGTGAGCACTTATAGCCTTTATTATAAATAAAATTGTCATATGTTTTATAAAAAAATACAACATTAAAAATAGTCATTCAAAATTAAAATTAAGAATTTACTAGAATTAATCTTGCCATTCTGCTATAAATAGATTCGTATCACGTCCGCTACCATTATTTCTGTTAGATGAGAATATTAAATGTTTCCCATCATTTGAAAAAAATGGAAAAGTATTAAATGTTTCACCGTGCGTATTACGCTCTAAATTTTTCACATCTACATCAATCATGTATAAATTAAAAGGGAATTCTTTTTCGGCTTCATAATTACTAGAGAATAATATTTTTTTACCATCTGATGTAAAAAACGGACTCCAGTGAGCATTTCCTAGATTCGTTAATTGTTTCATACTGCTACCATCAGCATTACAAATATAAAGTTCCATATTGGTAGGCTCAACTAACCCTTCAGCTAATAAGCCTTTGTATTTACTAACTTTTTCTTCTGTTTTAGGTCTTGATGATCTAAAAATTAATTTGGTTCCGTCTGGAGAAAAGAAAGCTTTTTTTATTTTACACGAAGTGCAATTAAGGGTAAAATGATTCCTATTCCTAAAAGGGTGGTTCCGATTGTTTTTCCTAAAACCAAGAATGTAACAAGGACTAATAGAAGTAAATATATAGGTGCTAATGTTATAATGTATACATACCTGAAAGTTCCAATAAATTCGTCTTCTGCTATTTTTGGAAATGTAACTTTCTTCCAAATAAGATAAGGTAAAAAATAAAATATTTTTATTAAAAAAATAAAAAAGGAATACAAACCTGATGGCTCTTTTAATTTATTTCCAGGATTTGAAAAATCATTTTGGAGGCAATTGTTTACAACTTTAGGTAAGGTGTAATCTACCTTTAAATCATTTAGTTTTTTTAAGCTTATTTCATGGTCTGAAATACTTTCTATATGAGTAGTTAGTTGTTTAAGTTCTGCAGAAATAGATTTGTTTAATTCTTGCATGTTAAGCTGCTTACCATCCCAAAATTTATTGGGAGAAATATGCTTACCAAAATAAACAGACATGGAATCTCCATATTCAGTAGGAGCTTGATAATTTACTCCAACAGGTATAATTATAATTTCTCTTTTAGGATATTTTTGTAAGGTCTCTTCAATGATCCTAGCAGCCCCTTTTTTTAAAGGACGAACTTTTCGGTTTAAGGAATGACTTCCTTCTGGAAATAATATAATCGATTTTTTTTGATTAAGTAACTTGCTACAGAAAGTAAAAATCGTTCTATTTTTTTGAATGGTACTTGCTCCGTCTACCATTCTATAAACAGGAAGCATTTGTAAACTATTTAACAGTTTGGCAACTGTTGGGTTTTTAAAAACCGCTGCTCTTGTAAGAAAATAATTTTTTCGAGTACTACTAATGCTTACTAATAGTGGATCTAATAATGCATTTTGATGGTTGGATAAGAAAATAACAGCTTGATCCTTTGGTATTTTTTCTTGATAAACCACATCGATTTTTTTATAATAAAATTTAAAACCTACTGTGAGGTAAAACTGAACAAAACTGAACCAAAGTAATTTCAAAATAAATGCGATTTAAATTCTTTTTTTAGACCAAAAAATTGCTACAGTAAGTCCGGATACAATATGCCATATTCCCCAAAATGCAGCTAAAATAGCCATTCCACCAAGACCATTAAAAAAACTAAAAATTAATAACAATCCCAAACCAGAATTTTGTATTCCGGTTTCAATGGCTAAAGTACGTCTATTTCTTTTAGAAAGGCCTGCGATACTAGCCACGCTATAACCCAATATTAACGCTAATATGTTATGAACTAATACAATTATAAAAACATAATGAATGTGTTTTTTAAAAATGTCAATGTTTTTTGATAATGCTAAAATGATAAGTGCTATAAAAAATAAAATAGATCCTATTTTAAAAATAGGTGCCGTTTTTAATGCAAACTTTGGGAAGTAATTTTGAACCAACATTCCTAAAATTAATGGAACTCCTAATAATAATGAAATTACTTTAATCATTTCTAGAGGTGATAATGAAATGGTATTTATTAAATTAGAAGTAGGTCCATAAAGTCCAGACCATAATTGAAAATTTAATGGAGTCATGAAAATTGCTAAAAGTGTTGAAATAGCTGTTAAGCTAACTGAAAGCGCTGCGTTTCCTTTTGCATAATGGGTCATGAAATTGGAAATATTTCCTCCTGGACATGCAGCAACCAGAAACATCCCTAAAGCAATACTTGGAAGTGGTTGTATGATAGTTACTAGTAAAAAAGTGAAAGCTGGAAGTAATATAAATTGAGATAAAACTCCAATTAATACACTTTTTGGGTTTTTAACGATTCTTAAAAAATCTGATATCGTAATGCTTAGAGCAACTCCAAACATAATCACCGCGAGTGTTAGATTTAGAAAGAATAAACTTTCTGAATCAAAATTTAAAATTATAGCATCTAACTCTTGTTGCATTTAGATCTTAAAATTAGTAAAATATAATAAGTAAATTATATTTATTTAACTTGTAGATTAGAATTTAAACTTTAGTTGTTATGCTCTTGAAAAATACGAAACTAAAACCAATACAAAGCATTAAATGAAAAGGGAACAACCCAAAGTCACCACCCTGATCTCCAACAATAAATGCACTATACATCCCAAAGGCAAAATAAATTGCCAGCAAACCTTCAATAATTACATTGGGTGGAATATTTTTTGAAATGTATTTGTTTTTTTTCCAAGCACCTTTGAAAGTTTGAGTATTAAATTTTGGAGTTCTAATAAACTCACTTTTTTTACCAAAGTGCCCTTCCAAAACAGCTATAGAATTATGAAACGAGAATCCCATTGCAACCGTGAAAAACATAAAAAATAATCCAATATATTTTACGAATTGTTTAAAGCCTCCTCCGTAAATACTTTTAAAAGAATACCAATAGCAGACAAAGAAAATAAGTGTGCTTATTACAAAAAAGCTCATCGCAAAAAAGTAATATTTTAGATGTTCATATTCATTTTTAATATAAAGCATAGGAATGCTTAATATTCCAACAATTAAAATATTTAAAAACATAGTACTATTAAGTAAATGAAGCAAACCATGCATTTTAGTTTTTTTAGATAGTTTCTTGTCTTTTAAAACCTTCCAAATTAATTTTTGAAAATTTTCCGCCCCTCCTTTGTTCCATCTAAATTGTTGTGATCTTGCTGCACTAATTACTAATGGAAGTTCCGCTGGAGTTTCAACATCGACTAAATATTTAAATTTCCAATTTTTTAGTTGTGCTCTATAACTTAAATCCAAATCTTCTGTTAAGGTATCTCCTTCCCAATTCCCTGCATCGAGTATACATTTTTTTTTCCAAATACCCGCTGTTCCATTAAAATTAATAAAATGTCCTTTGCTATTTCTGCCAACTTGTTCTAGGGTGAAATGTGCGTCTAAAGCAAAAGCTTGAACCCTGGTTAATATGGAGAAATTTCTATTTAAATGTCCCCAACGAGTTTGAACAACTCCAATTTCTGAGTTTTTAAAAAAAGGAACGGTTAGCTGTAACCATTTTTTTTGAGGAATAAAATCAGCATCAAAAATTGCAATGAATTCTCCCTTTGCAATTTTTAAACCTTCTTTTAAAGCACCTGCTTTATAATTTTTCCTGTCTGATCTAGTGATATGTTGAATGTCTAAGCCAGTTTTCTGAAGGGTTTTTATTTGAATTGCAGTAGTTTCAAAAGATTCATCGGTAGAATCGTCTAAGACCTGTATTTCTAATTTATCTTTTGGGTATTCTAATTCAGAAATATTAGTTAGTAACCTTTTCATTACATATAATTCGTTATAAACAGGAAGCTGTATGGTTACAAAAGGGATTTGTTCTTGTTTAGAAAAGTCGAATTTTTCGCTTTTTAAATTTTGTTTTTTTGTTTTTAAAAAATTAAATAACAAATTAAGTTGAGCCAAAGCGTACAAGAAAATTAGTAGCAAGGCTATAGAATAAAGAACAATAATAATGGTTTCTAAAATCATTTTTTAAATGAATACCTAAATATCCAATATAAAATATTAACACCTGCAAATATAGCGCCTTTTATGGTTCCTGAAACTTTTGAAACTCCTATTCTATTTTTATATTTTACAGGAATTTCTAAATATGAATAGTTGTTTTTTAAAGCTTTTAATTGCATCTCAACTGTCCATCCATAAGTTTTATCTTCCATTTTTAAGGCCAATAATTTATCATATTTAATGGCTCTAAAAGGTCCTAAATCTGTAACTCGTGAATTAAAGAAAAGAGACATTAAACTTGTTGCTAACCAATTTCCAAAAATTTGTGGGCTTGTCATAGATCCCTGCTCTCTAAATTCTGAAACTCTAGCTCCAATTACAAAATCAATATTGTTATTTATAATTGGAGCTATTAATTTAGTTAGTTCTTCTGGATAATCACTAAAATCTCCATCTAAAAAAACAATAATGGCTGGTTTTTCTGAAAGGGTTTTTATATAATCCATACCTTTTAAACAAGCATAACCATATCCTCTTTTTAGTTCGGTAAGGACTTTAGCTCCAGCTTCTCGTGCATTTTTAGCAGTTTGATCTGAAGAATTATTGTCGACTACAATAATTTCATCAACAATCGACGGAATATCTTGAATGACTTTAACTATAGCGTTTTCCTCATTGTAAGCTGGAATGATGACCTTGATTGTTTTATTCAACTGTTTTTATATAGAAATTTTGAGTTCTTTTTGTTGCGCTGGAACAATATGCTTATCAAAATACCAGGAGGACCACTTTTCAAGAGATAAAAATAGTCCAACACCAAAAAATAAAATTATAACAATTAATAAAATAAAATTTTTTCGTTTGCTTTTCACATCAATTGCGCATTGATTTTGTTTTTTCCTGAAAGAAAAAATACCATAAACTCCTATACATAGTGCTATTCCTTTTAAAATCCAAGCTCCCATTCCAGAGCTTCCATCTTCTTTATAAAAAAAATCAGCAAATGATATAGCATAAACACCTCCCATTAAACCAAACATGAATAAAACAGCAGGGGCAACACAACATAAAATTCCTGCAATCGCTGCGCTGATTGAGTATTTTAAGCTCCATTTAATTAGATTTGGTTTTTTTTCAATAGTCATAGTTTTTTTAAATTATCCAAAGTTACTTAATATGTTTTAAAAAAAACAATTCTAAACCTTCACTTTATTCCCTATATTATTTCTTTTACTTCTTCTGTCGGTTATAAATGTAATACCTTAACAACTATTTTTATTCTCAACGTACCATTATAATACTTATTTTTTCATGAAATATTATTTATTAATAGTGCTTATGTTTATTGCTTTAAGTGGATATGCACAAGAAGTGATAAAGCCCTTAATAGTAACACCTAAAAAAGGGGAATTTTTTTTAACATGGGGATATAACTGGTCTTGGTATTCAAATTCAGATATTAAATTCGAAGGTGAAAATTATAATTTTGAATTAAAAAATGTAAAAGCAGCAGATAAGCAAACACCTTTTACTTTTTATAATTATTTTCATCCTACACATATAACCACTCCGCAATATAACTTAAGGCTTGGATATTATTTTAGTCATCATTACAGTATTTCTTTAGGTCTTGATCATATGAAATATATTGCTAGACCCGACCAGTCGTTACAGATATTTGGAGAGATTCAAAATTCAGGGACCATCTATGATGGAGTTTATAATAATGAAATGATTTTATTAGAAGAAGGTTTTTTGGAGCTTGAGCACACCGATGGTTTAAATTATATAAATGCTGAAGTAAGAAGATTTTATGACTTGCATACAATTTATAAAAATATAAAAATAAACCTATTAATGGGAGCTGGTCTTGGATTTATTTACCCAAAAACTAATGCAGTATTGTTAAATAATGAGCGTTATGATCAATTTAATTTTGCAGGATATGGTTTACATACTTTGGTTGGTGTAGGATTTACATTTTTTAAGCATTTAATTATACAAACCGAGTTTAAAGGAGGTTATATTAATATGCCTAATATTAGAACAACTTCTAATAAAGAAGATAGTGCCAGTCAATCTTTCTTTTTTGGCCAATATAACTTTAGTGTAGGTGGATCATTTAATTTTCTTAAAAACAAAAATAAAAAAGAGGAACAATAAATTATTGTTTACTGAATTTACTTATCGAAATATCAATTTTTCAGATAAAGAACTTTGGAATAGGGATCACAGATTAAAGGGAGTTAATCTGGAACACAGACTAATTTATTTAATGCACTTTTTGAAGAACTATGCAATGAAGAATGGTTTGCTGGTGGATATTTGTGGAAATGGTTTATCAAGCATGAAAAGTAGGAGAGTTTGAAAATCATAGGTTTACTCCACAAAATAAACCTATAGAAAACGTTGTAAGAGCTAATTACTCAATAGTATATTAAGAGGTGATATATTTATTATAATACTTATAAATTTCCTCTGGCGACGCTCCTATCCAACGTTTTATATAGATAGTCCAAAAATGATATTGTAAGGTCCAGATTCCTTTTCGTTCGTATAATCTAGCGGAAGTAACAACCGGTTTTTGAATTACTTTAAACTGATTTCTTTTATAAAGTTCATTAATTAAAATATAGTCTTCATAAATCATAAACCTTTCGTCATAACCGCCAATTTTATCAAACAATATTTTGGTGATATATTGACTTTGATCTCCACCACGACATGCTCTCCATTTAAATTGAGTTAGCCAGGAGGCCAATTTTAACCACCAATGTTGATGGTCAAACTTCATTTTAAAACAACCTGCTAAATTTCCTTTTTCAACTTCATTAATTATTAATTGATCAAAATTGCAAGGAGGGAAGCTGTCTGCGTGAAGAAAATATAAAATAGTTCCATTAGCTTTTTGTTTACCTAAATTCATTTGTGTTGCTCTACCTCTTTCTGAGGAAATTAAAACCACTTTACTATTTAATAATAAAAACTCTGAAACCATTTTAAAAGATTCATCTTTACTTCCTCCGTCAACAACAATTATCTCAGAAATACTAGTATTGGAAGAATTATCAATTAAATATTGCAGTAATAAAACGATGGAGTTCGCTTCATTTAAAATTGGAATAATAATAGAAATTTTATTCATTCAAATTCCAATCATAATTTTTAAAAGATTTTTTTGCGTTTTGTGAAATGGTAATTTCAGAATATTTATTTAAAAAATCTATTAATGAGCCTTCATTTTTAAAGTCTTTAGCAAACCATTTAAATATTTTAGATAATTGAATAGCATTTTTACTTAAGTTATTTCGCGATGGATCTGCTAAAAATTCTTTTATAGCAATATCCAGTTGACCATCTAAATTAGAAACTTCAAAAGCTGCATTTTGTAATTTTGGGCATGATACAGAGGCGCATACAATACCGAAGTGAATTCTAGGGTCATTCATTTTCCGAAGAATTTCATGTTCAATTTCATTTAAAGAAAACGTTTTATCTCCTAGGTTTATAAATTCAATATCCCAAGGGTTTTCTATATCTTTGATACTTGAAATTGGGTAGTTGTTTATAATTAGTTTAATTGTAAATGCATTATAAGCATTTATCCAATAAGCCATTTTTCCATCTTTAGACCAAGAATCATTAGGCATATCTTTAGAAAGAGAAGTTAAATAGGATTTTAATTTTAGCTCATCCTTTTTAAAACCTTTATAATTTACATTTCCTTTTTCTGAAACATGTAGTCCAAGAAGAATATTCCAATCGGAATGATTAAAAACTTCCATTATTACAACTTCAGAAACTGGTCGATTCAACTCCTTTTTATAGAAGTCAAATGAATTGAAAACCAATGCCATTGATAGAATTAAAATACTAAAACCCATAAAATTTATTCTTTCTTTATTGATTATTAAGTCGGAAAAATATAATCAACCTTAACATTAATAATTAATTAGCAGCAACCACCACCATCGTAATGAAAAGTAGATTCAGATATATGGATGTCATTTCTGTCTAAATCTTTTAATTGCCCTGCTGTTTTATCACATATAGCTATAGGCTGATTTTTTAATAAAACATGTCCTTTTTTATCATCGAAATAATCTTCCTTTCCATAAAAGATAGCTGCTTTCCCAGTAAATATACATGGTCCATCAGGTAAGACAGGATCTTTAATTGCTGCTATTTCAATGCTTTCAATATAAATTAATTCTTTGGTAGGATAGCTTTTAGGATCTAAAATACGATACGGCTTGCGAGCCCTAATTTCAATGGTACCAAAGCCAACATCGGTCAATGCTTTTATATATTCACTGATCGGTAAACTACCACTTAAACATAAGGCACGCAATCTATCATCATTTCTTAACTCATCGTTCATAGGTTGTTCGCATATAGGATCACTCATTACTAACCTGCCATTTGGCTTTAAAACCCGATACATTTCTTCAATAGCACGTTTTAAATCTTCCGCTTTAAAAATATTAAATAAACAGTTTTGAGCAGCAACATCGATAGTATTGGTTGCAACTTTAAGGTTTAAGGCTTCGCCCTTTTTTAAATCTACAAATTCACTTTTAAACCAAGGGTTTAATGCTTCTGCCTCTTTAAAGTTCTTCCTTGAGGCTTCTAGCATTTCATCCACTATATCGACTCCAATAACTCCTCCTTTTTGGCGAGAAAAGTAGGAGAACTGAAGTAGTTCCATACCTCCACCTACACCAACATATAGTATTTTAGGATTGTTTGTTAAATCGCGAGCATTTACAGTACTCCCGCAACCGTAATTCATTTCTTGCATTATTTTCGGTATTTTTAATCCAGGTAATTCCCAAATTGGATTGGTGGTGCAACACAAGCCAATATCGGGTGTCAATGCAGCATCTTTATATACGTCGTGAGTAGTTTGTAAATAGCTCATATTAAATTCTCTTTATAATTCTTTAATTAACTCTTTAAATAACAAGATCATATCGGGTTCTGCTTTTTCAGCTATTTCAATAATTTCTTGAATATTTACAGCTTGTAAGTTACCTGGGTCGCATTCATCGGTAATAACTGACACTGCAGCTACTGGTAAATTTAAATGATTTGCTACAATAATTTCTGGCACGGTGCTCATTCCAACAGCATCTGCTCCGATAATTCCTAAATAACGATATTCTGCACGTGTTTCTAATTGCGGGCCCATTACACTTGCGTAAACACCTTTTTGAATATTAATATTGTTTCGTTTAGCAATAACTTCTATTTTTTTATTCATGATTGCATCATAGGGCTGATTTAAATCTACAAAACGATTTCCCATTTCTTCGATTCCTTTAAATGCGAGTGGGGAGCCTCCTTGTAAATTAATGTGATCATCAATTAGCATAAGTTCTCCTTTATTATAGTCTTTATTGATAGCTCCAGCTGCATTACTTAACAATAGTTTTGTAATACCTAATTCATGTATTACTCTAATTGGAAATGTAACCTCATAGGCTGAATATCCTTCATATAAATGAAATCGACCTTGCATCACCACAACTTTTTTTCCTTCTAAAGTTCCATAAATCAACTTACCTTGATGAAACTTAACAGTTGTAGTTGGAAAATTGGGAATTTGTTTATAGCTAGCAAACGTTTCTTTATCGATTTCATCAACAAATTTACCTAGGCCTGTTCCCAATACAATCCCTATTTCAGGAGTATCAAACCCTTTATTTTTTAAATAAGCTACAGCTTCTTGTATGTCTTTTTTCATAGTATTTAGGTTAATTATTTTTTAATCAAAATTTGATTAAAGACTTCCATATTTTTAATATCAGCATAGATATCAATATCATTTTTTTTGGATAATAACGCCACTACATTTTCTTTTAAATCGATAATGGTATCATTGAATACAGTATCCGTTCCCCAATTTTTATTTTCAAATATATTTTTATTTAATTGCCTCATGCCCAATAGGTAATATCCACCATCTTTAGCAGGACCTATAACATAAGAACTCGTTTTAAGAGTGATAAATGAATCTTCTATATCTTGTGAATCAAGTTCGTAAATATCACTTCCAACGATGACTATTTTTTGATATCCTTTTTTAAAAAGCAAATCAAATGCATTTTTCATTCGTTCTCCTAAATCTTTTCCATTTTGTAATTCTTTTATAAAAAGATTGGGATTCCAAGCATCATTTTGCTGAATGTCTTCGGAATAAAAAATAAATTTATCTGCATTAATTGGTGAAGTTATTTTTACAGTATGATCGATTAAAAACTTGTAAATATCTAATGCTGCAAAATCTCCTATAGTAGCGGCAAGACGTGTTTTTACTTTTCCAAGTTCTGGATTACGAGTAAAAATGATTAATGCATTTTTAGATTCATTCATATTAAAAAACGGGGTTTCCTTTTATTAACCATATACTCCATTCTTTCGAAAAAGTATGAATATTATTAGTGGTGTTTTGGGAGGAATCAATCACCTTATATTCTTTGTTTTTCCATTCACAAATCCCACCATAAAGATTTTTAACATCTAAATAACCTGCTTTTTTAAGTTTATTAGCTATCATTTCAGACCGTATTCCTAAAGTACAATAAACGACAATAGGAGTTTCTTTATTTTTAACTATCTTAAAAATATTTTCCATTGAAAAAATATCGAAACCAACTGAAACAGCATATTTAATATGGCTAACTTGATATTCCTGGAATTCTCTACTGTCTAAAATTGTTACTTCATTTTTTGATTGCTGCATCCTTAGTTCCGTTGCAGAAATATATGGAACATCATTTTTATTATACTTTTTTAAAACTTCATTTAAAGATTCTTGTGCATTACTAATCTGTGCCACTAATAAAAAAAAAGTATTGGTATTATTTTTAGTTTCATTTTATGAGATTCCTGCCGCTTCAGGAATAACCGTTCCTTGACAACTACTCCCATCGCCTGCAGTACATCCATAACAATGTTGTGAAATAATTATAGTCCTATTGTTTAATACTTCTTCATTGTATTCTGAAATGTGTTTTACGGAACTTGCTACTTTAAGTTTTAACATCTGATTAAAATCACAATCGTATAAATAGCCATCCCAACTTACAGAAATTGTATTGGTACACATTACATTTTCAACTGCTGAAGAATTGTAAGCATCAACTAAACTATACATGTAATCTTCATAATTTTCGGAGGCAATTAAATAATCTAAAAACCTTGAAACAGGTATGTTAGTAATGGCAAATAAATTATGGAATTGTATACCAAAATCTTCTAGAAGTGCATTTTTAAAATCTTTTTCCATACTCACTTGATTTCCCGGTAAAAAAGCGCCACTAGGATTGTAAACTAAATCAAGTTTTAGATTACTATTTGGCATTCCATATCCCAGCAAATTAAGATCCTGTAATGCTTTGATAGATTTATCAAAAACACCACTTCCTCTCTGTTTGTCTGTTTTGCCTCTTGTCCAATGTGGCATTGAACTTACTATATGGATGTTATTCTTTTTGAAAAAATTAGGTAAATCGTAGTACTTCTTATTCGCCCTAATGATCGTTAAGTTACTACGAACTATAAAGTCTTTTATCCCTACTTTTGAGGCTTCATTTACAAACCATCTAAAATTTGGATTCATTTCCGGAGCACCACCAGTAAGGTCTAATGTAGTAGCATTTGTTTTTTTTATAACCTCTAAACACTGGAACATAGTCTCCTTAGTCATAATTTCTTTACGATCAGGACCGGCATCTACATGGCAATGCTCACAAACTTGGTTACACATATATCCCAAATTAATCTGAAGTACTTCCAGTTTTTTTGGACGTAATGGAAACTGACCAGTTTCCTTAATTTTTTTTGCAAAAGTAGGAAGTTCTTTATTTCTAAAAATTCCATTAGAAAGGATTTCTAATTGTCTCTGAGCATTTGCTAATTCTTTATTTTGTTTTTTAAGAGATTTTGTGTGCATTATGATTAAAAGCTTGCTTTAAGCAATTTTTTTAGAAAATTAATGAATGAGTTAATTTGTAAACTAGGTTTACTTCTTACATGCTTAATTTATTATATTTATTCATCATTTGAACACCATGTACTAAGGTGGCACCACTTTCAATAGCGGCACCTACGTGTACGGCTTCCATCATTTCTTCTTTTGTGATTCCTTTTTTTAATCCATCTTTGGTGTAAGCATCAATACAATAAGGACATTTAACTACATGAGATACTGCTAAAGCGATTAATGATTTTTCACGTGCTGTAAGAGCTCCTTCTTCAAAAACTTTTCCGTAATAATCGAAAAATTTTGTTCCTAACTCTTCACTCCATTCAGTTATATTTCCAAATTTTCGTAGATCTTTTGGATCGTAATAAGTGTTCTCTGCCATAATATTATATTGTAAAAAATCATTACCATAAATAATAGTTAAGATTATATTTTAATATTAAAAATGATTATCT
>JAQWNL010000024.1:0-17676 GCA_029268635.1 Flavobacteriaceae bacterium | reverse complement strand
TTGGAAATTTGTCAATAACCTACCATTAACCCAGTTCTATAAATTAGCGGTAGATGATGCTGCCCCGTTTTATAATATTTATGGTGTAACTCAAGATAATAATACCCAAGGGGGACCTTCTAGAACCTTAAAATCTAATGGTATTTCTAACTCAGACTGGTATGTATTACTTGGAGGTGATGGGCACCAACCCGCCACAGAACCTGGAAATCCAGATATCGTTTATGCCCAGTGGCAACAAGGTAACTTATATCGTATCGATAAAACTACTGGAGAGGCAATCTATATTAAGCCTCAAAACCGTTTAGGTGAAGCTTACGAACGTTACAATTGGGATGCTCCAATTTTGGTGAGTCAACATGACCCCAAACGTCTTTATTTTGGGACACAAAGGGTGTGGCGTTCAGAAAACAGAGGGGACAGCTGGAATCCAGTATCATCTGACCTTACCAAAAACGAAGAACGTTTAAGTTTACCTATTATGGGGAAACAACAAAGTTTTGACAATGCTTGGGATGTCTATGCTATGTCTACTTACAATACAATAACCTCTTTGGCTGAGTCTAAACTAAATGAGAATATATTGTACGCAGGTACCGATGACGGTATATTACAAATGACTAAAGACGGCGGAAATAATTGGACCAAAATGACGGTTAATCAACTTCCAGAAGTTCCAGAATCTGCTTTTGTAAATGATATTAAAGCGGATTTGTTTGATGAAAATGTAGCTTATATTGCTCTGGATAACCATAAGTTTGGCGATTACAAACCCTATTTATTAAAAACCACTAATGGGGGTAAAAAATGGACCTCAATAACCAAGGGTATTCCAAATAACACCCTTATTTGGCGTTTGGTTCAAGATCATGTAAATCCTAATTTATTGTTTTTAGCTACTGAGTATGGAGTATATATTAGCTTTAGTCAAGGTAATCAATGGCATAAGTTTTCAAACGGATTACCAACAATTTCTGTTAGAGATTTAGCCATCCAAAAACGTGAAAACGATTTGGTCCTAGCTACTTTTGGACGTAGTTTTTATGTGTTAGATGATTACAGTGCGTTAAGAACCCTTTCTGAAAGCAGTTTAGAACAAGATGGTATTTTGTTTCAACCTAGAACAGCCCTACAATACCAACCATTAATAGGTGGTACTTCTAGTCAAGGTGCTTCCTTTTTTACATCCAAAAACCCAGAGTATGGCGCATTAATTCGTTATTTTATCAAAGACGATTACCCAAGTAATAAAACCAAAAGAAAAGAACTTGAAAATGAACTCAAAGAAGTAAACATCCCTTTTCCTGGCTGGGACGCTTTAGATAATGAAATGATTGAAGCCGGTAACGACGCAATCATCGTTATTCGTGATAGTGCAGATAACATAATAGATCAAATCACACAGCCTTTAAAGAAAGGAATGAACCATATTAATTGGGACTTAAAACAACCCTTCGGGACAACAGTTAATGCCAATTCTAAAAACAAAAATATTAGAACCTGGCGTTTAAATGTCAAAGGTGGTAATTATACCGCACAATTATACAAACGTATTGCTGGAAAAACGGTAAAATTATCAGACCCTGTTGCGTTTAAGGTAAAACGCATTAGAACCAATGTACTCACTAATCCATTAGCTGGTGAAACAGAGGCTTATACTCAAAAACTAATAGCTTTAAGTAAAGAGTTAAGTAAAGCAGAACACGGTTTTGACAAGGCTTCTAAACAACTTGAAAAATTTGAGAAAATTCTCAAGTTTACCACTTCAAACCAAGCTGCGCTTACAGATGAAGTTTATGCCTTACGCGCAGAAATGCATGCTTTAAAGCTTCAACTTAACGGCAGTGCTGCAAAAAACGAAGTAGGTGAAAAAGACCAACTCTCTATTGGTTATAGGGTATACTTTGCTACTAGTGGGCTTAATGGTAATTCATATGGCCAGACAAAGCTCCATGTGGAAAGTTATGATATAGCCAAAACCATGTTTGAAGAACTAAAACCCAAACTGGAACAATTTTCTAATGTAAAAGTTCCTGCTTTAGGCAAAAAACTAGAATCAAGTGGCGCACCAGCAGTACTTGATTAAATTTAAAAAATACTAAAATCAGAAACCCTCACTTAAAGTGGGGGTACCTTTTTTACCTATTCTTTAAGATCTCTATAACTCACTAAACAACAATTATTTGCAATAAAAAAATTTAGTTTTCAATTTAGCAGTGTTGTAGAGTATAAGTTTATTAACACAGTTAAATGCTAAATGGACAAGAGAACATTCAAAGAGCTTACTCTGAGGCAAGTGGTTTAATTGCATTAAGACAATCTGATTTTTATAAGCTAATTACAATGCTTTTACGATAATATAAAATGGAACGATTAAGAAAAATCATAGCAACGATTATCAAATTCAGAATAGCAATTATGTTTCTTTTGGCAGTTGCTACGGGATTATCTGGATATAATACCTTAACTAAATTAAGCGTTGATAATTCGCTTGGTATATGGTTTTTGGAAGATGATCCAAGCTACCGTGCTTATATCGATTTTCAACAAAATTTCGGTTCAGACGAAATTTTCATAGCGATGTTACCGGTAGAAAATGCCATTGGCGAAACTGAAGTCTCATCATTAAAAGAGTTACACCAACTTATAGAGGTATTACCATATGTACAAACATCATTTAGTTTAGCTAAAGCTAAGTATCCAATCTATGCGAACAAGACCATAATTTTTGATGGTTTGTATAATTCAAAGCGAAGTGAAAAAGGTCTAAAAAGTCTGTTCTCAAAATTACCAAATATTACTTCACAATTAGTTACCAAAGATTATAAGAATCAGTTTTTTTATATTCAACTTAACCCAACATCAACAGTCGAGGAAGAGCGACAAGTTATTGCTGATGAAATAAGAGCAATTATTCAAACCGTTTATGAGCATCACTATCTAACTGGACCTCCAGTTTTAAACGAGGCATATAGCAAAGGGATATATAAAGAGAGCTTAATCTTTGGAGTATTAACGATTATGGTTATTACTATAATGCTACTGTTTTTGTTGCCCAGTAAGCGCTATTTAATCATTTCTTTATTATCTGTTGCGATACCCATAAGCTTACTTTTTGGGCTAATTACCTCATTAGGCTTTGCGTTAAATATGATATCAATGCTTATTCCAACAATCCTTATGGTCTATAGCGTTAGCGATGCTGTACACATTATAAATATTTACCATAAAGAGGGATTAATAAACAATACATTGGCCAAAGTTGACTTACTAGCAGTCGCTATCCGTAAAAGTATAACCCCTTGTTTTTATACAACTCTTACCACATTTGTTGGTTACTTTGCGTTGTATTTATCGCCATTACCAGCTTTCAAAAATATGGGTATTTTTACTTGTATAGGTTTAGTTATAAGTTTTATTCTTGTGTATATTATTACTATCATTGGATTCAGTTATATGAATTTAAATTTTGAGAAAACAAAGCCCTTACTAAGCTTAAAAAATTGGAATCAAAGAGCATTTATTCTCTGGTTGAATCGTATAACTTGGGATTATAAGCATTCAATAATTATTGGGTTTACAAGTATTTTATTAATTGGTTTTTATTCTATTTTTCAAATTAAAATAGATACAAATTCTCGTAATCTATTAGCTGAAGGAAAGGCAAAGAAAGATCTACGAACTATAGAGGTAGAACTCGGAGGAAGTAATCGTTTACAAATAAATATTTCTACATCTGACGGTGATGTTATTTTGAATAAAGAAGCGTTGAATCGCTTAGAAAAATTTCAAAAAAAATTAGAGTTGAATAAATTTATTTCTAATCCAGTTTCGGTGGTTAACATAAAACAGTTTTTAGAAAAACGTACACCCGTTTTATTTAAATCTAATGTATCTGAAGAGAAGTTGAAAAGTACACTTTCTGAAGTTGATGTAAAGGACAATAGTTTTTTTAAATTATTCTCTAAAGATTATACGACCGCAGGGTTTACCTTGACGCTCATGGAAGGTCGAACATCACAGCTAAATCAAGTGTTAAATGACATAAAAATAGCTTTTGAATCTTCTTTTGACACGAATGATTACAAACTTAAGATTAATGGGTTTGCTGTCGTTTTTGCTCAGTTGAATAGTTTTATTCTAGAAACTCAATTAAAATCCTTTTTTGCAGCCTTTTTTGTGGCATTTATGTGCTTGCTAATTTTTATAAAAAATCTACGTACTACAATTTTGGTCTTGATTCCTAACTTATTACCACTAACAATTTTAGCGATATTAATGACCATTTTAGAAATTCCGCTAGATGATACAACAGCAATGATTACACCTATTATGTTAGGTATTGCAATGGATGACACTATTCATTTGGTTTATAAATATAGAAAAAGTAAACGAGTTCAGGGCTCAGCTGAAGAGCGGATGAATAGCGCGATACATTATACAGGAAATGCTTTATTTTCTACTACAATTGCACTAGTTGCAGGCTTTTTAATTATAGCCTCGAGCGTTGTGCCATCAGTCAGAGATTTTGGATTGCTTTGTGCGGTGACGGTAGCGATTGCTTTGATTACAGATATCTTTTATTTACCTGCTTTATTGAAGAAGTTTGACAGCTAATTTATCAAATTATCTTAAAACAATTAAACCCTCGCTGAAATAGTCCGATTTCACTCCTCTCTGCTCCATAAATTATTGTTGGATTAATGATTTATTAATAGAGTTGCAGTTTAAAGTAATATTATTACAAATTAATATAATTATCATTATTTAGATTATCTAACTAATACATGCCTATAGTTTTACTATTCTTTCTTATAAATAAAATATTATTTCCCAAAAAGTTTGGCTAAACAAAAAGTCGATATTAAAAAAGCCCAACTATAACTTTTGTATTTGCTTGAATAAGACCTAAATCATAATGTTTGATTTTCATTAGATATCCTATTGATCAAATAAACATAACAGCATATTTAATTTTAAAAATCATATTTCCTCAACCAAAAGAGATAAGCAAACATGAGAAGTTAAAAGAATGGTAGAATTGTTTTCAAGTAAAATTTCAATACTATTATCAAATTTTTCGATATATAGTATTGATAAAACTGACCCAAGTTTTATTTTTTTCTTATTCAAATAAAGCAATAAATCTTTAGAACTATTTTCTAAACCACACAGTCTCACTTTTTGTCCTGGTTTAATAGTAGACAAATTCAAATAATTTACTTTTGAAACTTTTCCGTTTTTATCTGGAATTGGCGAACCGTGGGGGTCTAAAGTAGGGAATCCTAAAATCTCATCCATTCTATCAAAAAATAAATTTGAATTAATATGCTCAATTTCTTCTGCAATATCGTGTACTTCTTCCCATCCAAAACTCATTACTTGAGATAAAAACATTTCTGTTAATCTATGCTTTCTAATAATTAAAGCTCCCAATCTTTTACCCTTAATAGTTAATTTAACTGGCTTATATTTTTCATAAAACAACCAACCTTTTTCTTGCATTTTCTTCGCCATATTATTAGTGGTAGGTTTGCTAACATTCATCTTTTTTGATAATTCTGTAATAGAAACATCTATATTTTCCTGACTAAGAAAATAAATTGCTTTAAGGTAATTCTCTTTTGTTTGTGTTGGCATATTATAAATTAAAATGTAAAGATAAATAAAAAATAAAAAATATATTTGTTAGATTCATCTAACTTTATATATTTGTGCCATAAAACAAAACGAGAAACTATGAGTTTAAAAATAACTTTAACCCTACTAGTTGCAATGAGCATATTTAGTAATTCATTTGGGCAAACGGGAACTATTAACGGAACTATTAATGTCGATGATAATAAGCAAGAATTTGCAACCATATCTATATCTACTGATCCAATTAAAGTTTTTAGCACGAATTCAAAAGGATATTTTTATATCGATAAGATTCCTTATGGAAATTACACAGTAACAGCCGCATTTGTAGGTTATACAAAAGTTACTAAAACTGTTATATTAGAAGAAAACAATCAAAAATTAGAGTTAAAATTTAATTTAAATGAAAATTTAAATTTACTTGACGAAATTGTATTGACTGGAACAAAAACCTACAAAAGACAAACAAATTCAGCCGTAATTGTTGGTATTATTAATAGTGAAACTTTAAATAATGTACAAGCCTGTAACCTATCTGAAGCATTAAATTTTCAACCAGGTTTAAGAGTTGAAACAGATTGTCAAACTTGTAACTATACTCAATTAAGGATGAATGGATTGACAGGTGGATATTCACAAATACTTATTAATGGCCGTCCTATTTTTAGTCCATTAACAGGTTTGTATGGCTTAGAACAATTGCCAACAAATATGATTGAAAAAATAGAAGTTGTAAGAGGTGGCGGTTCTTCATTATACGGTTCTAGTGCAATAGGTGGAACTGTAAATGTCATTACCAAAGTTCCAAAAAAAAACTCTTATGAATTAAATTCTTTTTATCAAAATATAAACGGAAAAGCAGACGATATTATTTTTAGCGGAAATGTCTCTTTAGTTTCTGAAGACATAAATTCGGGAGTGGCCTTCTTTTTTAACAATAGAAATAGAGATTGGTATGATGAAAATAATGATAATTATTCTGAATTACCAAAACTTGAAAATACCTCCTTTGGCACAAACTTGTTCTTTTTACCTGAAGACAATCAAAAATTAGAAATTAGCATTAGCAATTTAAATGAATATCGGTATGGGGGAGAAATGGTTGAAAAACCAGCTTATTTAACACAACAATCAGAAGAAAGAATAACCAATGTTTGGATGGGAAGTGCCGACTATCAAGTGAATTTTAATGACGATAATTCTTCATTTATAACTTATGCGGCTTGGCAAAATACAAAACGGAAACATTATACAGGTATATTGCCAGATGAAGAACCAGAATTCCAAACACATCTTGAAAACCCTCCTTATGGAACTTCAAACGTCACTACTTTACAAGGAGGATTTCAGCTTAATCATAAAGTATATGATTTTATCAATGGAACAAATACCTTTACTTTAGGAAACGAATATGTATATGATGATGTTTTTGATGAAATTTCTACGTATAATTATTTGATAGATCAAACCACTAAAGATATTGGTGCGTTTTTACAAAGTGATTGGGAAGTATTGTCTTCTCTTACTTTACTTTCTGGAGTAAGAATTGACAAACACAACTTGATTGATAATTTAGTTTTTAGCCCAAGGCTATCATTGCTTTACAAATATAAAACCAATACACAATTTAGGCTTAGTTATGGTACAGGGTTTAGAGCACCACAAGCATTCGATACAGATTTACATATTGCTTTTGCAGGTGGTGGTGTTTCGCGTGTTTTATTATCACCAGATTTAATTCCAGAAAAATCAAAAAGTTATGGTTTTTCTATAAATTATGATCAACCAACAGAACATTATATAGTAGGTTTTACATTAGAAGGTTTTTATACAAGATTAAATAATGCCTTTTTTCTTCAGCCAATTGGACAAGATGAATTTGGCGAATTATTTGAAAAACAAAACGGACAAGGAGCAACGGTAAAAGGAGTCTCTTTAGAGTTAAGAGCTAATTTAGATAAAAAAATACAATTTGAAACAGGTTTTACTATACAGTCGAGTAAATTTGATAATGCGGTTGAATATATAGAAGGAGTTGAAGGAATTAAAGCATTTACAAGAACACCCAATGATTATGGATATGCAACTTTATCTTTTAATCCAAGTAAGAAATTTAATACTAACCTAAATTACGTGTATACAGGTAAAATGGTGATACCACATTTTGCAGGTGCACCAAATCAATTGGTCGATGAAATGTATACCTCAGATGCGTTTTCGGAATTAAACGTAAAATTTGGTTATACTGTTGAAATTGAAAAAACACAATCAAACCTAGAATTTTATGGTGGTGTAAAAAACATTTTTAATTCTTATCAATCAAACTTTGATATTGGAAAAAACAGAGATAGTAATTTTGTTTTTGGTCCTTCACTTCCAAGAACAATTTATATCGGAATTAGAATGATGTCAAAATAATAATATGCACAAAAATAAATATAGGTAATTATAGGTTTTATTTTACAGTTAGATTAATATTTTAACTCAATTAATAAATATTAATATCATATTCACAAACACTTTTGCCCAAAAGTATAAATCAATAAGCTTACATTTGTCTATGGTATAAAAATTAGCCATTATATAACTATGGAACAAGCGGAATTTTTACAAAAACATGTATTTACAGATCTGAAAAATCTGAATGACGGATTTGACCAAGAGGATATTCAATATTTTTCTGAGTCGGATTTCGAAACAATTCTAGGACGTGCTGAACATTTTGGGATTAGTATTTATGAAATAAAGCCTTTTTTGAATGGAGAATCCTTTAAAGTTTTAGGGCATTTAGATCATAAAAAGAAAGCTACAGACCCAAGATGGTTCAAGAAAGCATTTTTAACCTTTAAAACAGGTCAAGCTGGACTTATTTATTCCGCTACTTATAAAATTTCTAAAAAACTTTTAGCGAGAGAGTCTTTAGTTTTTTGAGAGGTGAAACTATTAAAAGATTTTGAGCATTAAAATAGACAAGCCCATTAATAAAAAAAGCGAGTAAATTAGTACTGGGCTTTTAGATTTACAAATAGTTCATTTAACCACTTATTTACTTTATTCTAATTTACGTTCCTTCCACATTAAAAGTCCACCATCCATATCATAAATTTTAGTAAAACCCATTTCTTTTAATCTTAATGCCGCCTGTTTGCTGCCCAATCCTTGATTACAATAAACATAAACAGGTTTGCTTTTATCTAAAGTTTTAACTTTTTCATTAAAATCATTATTGGTCACACAAATATTTTGTGCTCCTTTTAAATGACTTTCCTTATACTCTTCTGGAGTTCTCACATCGATTAACTGAATAATATCTTCACTATAAACTGCATCATAAACTTGTTGCGGTGATATTAATTCAATTTCACCTTTAGCAACTACTTCTTTAGGATAGTCTTTACAAGATTGAAATACAAACAATACAATTAGTGAAATTAGTAATAAAATCTTTTTCATAATAAATAATTTAATAAGCCTGGCTAAAATTATACAACGCTTAACAAGCCTTTTACCTATAAACGTTCTTTTTATGAAATTGTTATAATAATAATTTAATCTATTACTAAAATAAAAAGAAGCCAATGATCCTAATTTTAAAAAACTGATACTCAAAATTATACTAGATTTCCGAACAATCAAATTTACAAAACCCTACCGTTAGGGTGAGTAGTTAAATACTCTTTAGGAAAAAGTAATTTTACATTTTCATAAGAACTTTGTAATGCCTTTTGAGATTTTTCAAAGTTTTTCCATTTTGCTTTTTTGATACCTTCTTTAGCTTGAGGAACTAATTCTCCTTTATATTCCGTATACATTTCGTACCAGTAAGTGATCTTTAATTTAAATTTATCATTGCGTTTAAACACATGATACGTTTTTGTAATAAAACTCCTAATCTCCAAATCCTGTACTCCAGTTTCTTCTTCCACTTCTCTTATTGCAGCTTCTTCAAAAGTTTCACCTTTTTCTAACCCACCCTTTGGTAAATCCCATTTAGACTTACGGTATATAAAAAGTATTTCTTTTTTATTATTATATACTAATCCACCAGCAGCATGAACTACAGGTAATTTTTTTTTAAGAATTTTTTTTAGTATTTCTTCATTTTTATGATACAAATTAACATAAAACAGTTCTCCTTTAATTATTTGTTTAATAAGCTTTTTAAAATTTGTAATTTTTAAAGGCATTGCAGTATACTGACTCCCAATATTTTTTTTAGTTGAGAGAATTATTGGTATGTCTTTGACAAAAACTTTATACATTTGCACTATGATTTTAAACAAAGAAACAGCTCAAAAAACGGCCGAATTACTTTTGCAAATTAATGCAATTAAATTACAACCACAAAATCCTTTTACGTGGACTTCAGGATGGAAATCTCCTATTTATTGTGACAATAGGATTACACTTTCATATCCAATAATTAGAAATTACTTAAGAGAAAATTTAGCTAAACAGATTGAAGAAATATACGGTAAACCTGATGTAATAGTAGGTGTTGCTACAGGTGCTATTGGAATTGGAGCATTGGTTGCAGATGTTTTAAATCTCCCTTTTTGTTATGTAAGGCCAGAAGCAAAAAAACATGGCCGCCAAAATAAAATTGAAGGACATATAGAAAAAGGACAAAATGCTATTATCGTGGAAGATCTTATAAGTACTGGAAAAAGTAGCTTATTAGCTGTAGAGGCTTTAAAAGAAGCTAAGATCATTGTTAAAGGAATGGTTGCAATATTTACTTATGGATTTACAATTGCTGAAGAAAATTTTAAGAACGCTAATGTTAACTTACATACGTTGAGTAACTATGAAAACTTATTACTTCTAGCTGAAAAATCTAACTATATTAGTTCCTCTGAAGCTAAAATTCTTTCAAAATGGAGAATTGATCCAGGGAATTGGTGTAAATAGTTGGTATTGTTTTTGCTAATTTCAATAATTATAAAAATACAACATGAATTTAACAAGTAAAAAAGTAACCGTTCAAAAATCTGCAGAAGAACTTTGTGATTTTTTATGTGATGTGAAAAATTTTGAAAAGCTAATGCCTGATAATATTAGTAAATTTGAAATCATTAGAGATAATGCATTTGTATTTGCTTTAAAAGGAATGCCAGAAATCGCTTTAGAGCTTAAAGAAGTAATTGCTCCAAATAAAGTGTCATTAGTTGCTATTAGTGACAAACTTCCATTTACACTAATAGGAAATATTGAGGCTATAAACGAAACATCTTCTGATGTGAGTTTACAATTCGAAGGGGATTTTAATCCTATGATGGTAATGATGATAAAAGGACCTATTACAAAATTTATAGAAACCTTGTCAATTAACTTAGAAGGACTGTAATTTTAAAACAACATTTTAATTTCCTTTAATTGATATGAAGTTGAAATTTCATTTTCATTTTCAATTACAATTTGCCCAATTTCATTAACTCCTTTTATTTTACCATTAAAACGATAACCACCTGGCACTTCAAATACAGAAATCATCTCTTTTCTATAAAGAGATGATTCATATTTTATTTTCAAATCAGAATGCTCCCCTTTTTCAATTTTATTTAATTGAATTAAAATTTCTTTAGTTACATGTTGCAAAACTTCATTTAAATCATATTTATTTCCAGTAGCTAATAACATCGAAGTAGCCTGAGGTAGGGATTCAAATTTTTCTTCATTTACATTAATTCCAAGTCCAATAATACTGGAAACAACATTTTCTTGTTTTATCTGGTTTTCAATTAAAATTCCTGCCATTTTTTTAGAGTGTGACATTATGTCGTTAGGCCATTTTATGGCAATATTTGGTATTTTACATTTTTTTAAAGCATTTTCTAAACCTAATGAAACTGCATAAGCAATACTAGATATTTTATTACTAGGAAGGTCTTCAAATCTTTTAAACATACTAAACAAAAGACTTTGTTGTGGGACAGATTGCCAACTAGTCCCATGTTGTCCCCGCCCCTTTGTTTGTTTATTTGTTAAAACAATAGTTGGGTCTTCAAGTTTCACCTCCCTACTTAAATTAATTAGGTAAGAATTTGTTGAATCAATGGCATTAAGTTTGATTATATTCATAGTAAATAAAAAATATGTTAATATAACGTTACAATAGCGTTTCAATAAACAAAAAAATAATAACTTTACAACCCAATAATTAGGGATAAATATATATATATATTGGAGAAAGAAAAAGGGACTGATCAACTTATAACACAAATTATAAAAGGAATTGAAGAAGTTAAAGGACAAAATATTGAAATCCTTGATTTGAGAGACATAGAAAACTCTGTATGTGATTATTTTATAATCTGTAATGGTAATTCAAATACACAAGTAAATGCTATTGTAAATTTAGTACAAAAAACGGTAAGTAAAGCTATACAAGAAAAACCTTGGCACGTAGAAGGTAGTAATAATGCCGAATGGGTATTATTGGACTACGTTCATGTAATAGTGCATGTATTCCAAAAACAAATTCGTGAGTTTTACAATATCGAAGGATTGTGGGGCGATGCAAAATCAGTTATAATAGAAACAACCACTAAAAAAGAAGAAGCCTAATGGCAAAAGAAAATAAAAAACCCGAATTAAAAAAACCAAAATTTAATAGTTACTGGATTTATGGAGCTATTATTATTGTGTTTATGGGATTGAATGTTTTTGGTGGCGGAAGCTGGTCTCAACCTCAAAAAACTACTCAAGGAGAATTTGAGACTCTTTTAAGAGATGGAGATGTTGAAAAAGTTGAAATTGTTAATCGTAAGATTGCAAAGGTATTTCTTACTCCAGAAGCGAAAAACAAAGAAAAACATACTAAAAATAAAAAAGGCTCTAATTTCCTGTCAGATGGAAAAGAAGCTTCTTATCAATTTGAATTTGGAGATTTACAAAATTTTGAAAATACCCTGGATAAAATAAAATCTAAAGATAATTTACAAACGACTGTTGTATACGAAACCGATAATAATGTGATGAGTGAAATATTGATTTCACTACTCCCATTCATTATTATTATTGGGGTTTGGATATTTATTATGAAAAGAATGTCTGGCGGCGCTGGTGGCGGCGCTGGTGGTCAAATTTTTAATATTGGAAAATCCAAAGCAAAATTATTCGATCAAAATACGGACGTTAAAACAAGGTTTAAAGATGTTGCTGGTCTTGAAGGAGCCAAAGAAGAAGTACAAGAAATAGTTGATTTTCTTAAAAAACCAGAAAAATATACTGCTTTGGGAGGAAAGATACCTAAAGGAGCTTTATTAGTAGGACTTCCTGGTACTGGTAAAACTTTATTAGCTAAAGCAGTTGCAGGAGAAGCAAACGTACCTTTCTTTTCGTTGTCAGGCTCAGATTTTGTAGAAATGTTTGTAGGTGTTGGAGCATCTAGAGTTCGTGATTTATTTAAACAAGCAAAAGAAAAATCTCCAGCTATTATTTTTATAGATGAAATCGATGCTATTGGTCGGGCTAGAGGAAAAAATAACATGTCCGGTTCTAATGACGAAAGAGAAAACACACTTAACCAACTATTAACTGAAATGGATGGTTTTGGTTCAGATTCTAATGTAATCGTTTTAGCTGCAACGAATAGAGCTGATGTGTTGGATAAAGCATTAATGCGTGCTGGACGATTTGATAGACAAATCTATATTGATTTGCCAGATGTTAGGGAGCGTAAAGAGATATTTGAAGTTCACTTACATCCATTAAAAGTTGATCAAAAATTAGATACTGATTTCTTATCAAAACAAACTCCTGGGTTTTCTGGAGCAGATATAGCAAATGTATGTAATGAAGCAGCACTAATTGCTGCTAGATGTGATAAAAAAACTGTTGAAAAACAAGATTTTTTAGATGCGGTGGATAGAATTGTAGGTGGTTTAGAAAAGAAAAATAAAATAATTACTCAAAAAGAAAAAGAAGCAATTGCTTTTCATGAAGCTGGTCATGCAACCGTAAGTTGGATGCTAGAACATGCTGCCCCTTTGGTAAAAGTTACTATTGTTCCTAGAGGGAAATCTTTAGGCGCTGCTTGGTATTTACCCGAAGAACGTCAATTGGTTAAACCAGATCAAATGTTGGACGAAATGTGTGCAACACTTGGAGGGCGTGCTGCAGAAAAAGTGATCTTTGACGAAATATCAACTGGAGCACTTAATGATCTCGAAAAAGTTACCAAACAAGCAAGAGCTATGGTAACCATTTACGGTTTAAATGAGAAGATTGGTAATTTAACTTATTATGATTCTTCAGGAGAAAACGAATATGGTTTTACAAAACCATATAGTGAAAAAACTGCTGAACTTATTGATGAAGAAATTTTAAGAATAATTGAAGAACAATACCAAAGAGCTATCAGTATTTTAATGAAGTATAAAGATAAATTAACTGAGCTAGCAACGGTGTTATTGGACAAAGAAGTTATCTTTAAAGATAACCTTCAAAAAATATTTGGTGATCGCCCTTATTCTAAATCAGTTGATACCGTTATAGAAGTTGATTCCAAAAATGCTGATGCTTAAATATCTGAAACCGATAAAAGTTAGGCCATTATAAAAGGAAAACAAAGAATAGTTCATTTTTTTTTACAAAATATGATTATTAAATAAAGTTAAGAGAATAGCTATTAAACATAGGTTTTATATATTTAAAGCATAAGAAACTTTCAAAGCACCCAAAAATAGCAAATGAATCTGCTAAAAAAACTTTTCGGAAAAAAAGCAAAGTCAGAGATTTCCATAAATCAATCTGAAGAAAGCAGTTATTTTCCAAAAGAGAATGCTCCAATAGATGAAAAATTCACTTATATTTTCAATAAAAATGGAGGTAAATTTCTCTATTGTTTATCTATGGACGAAATATTAGAAGCATTTCATAATATACTTGAAGAAAATAAAATTACTGAGGAAGATGTTTATTGCATTAATCAACAGTTAGGTTCTAAATTTAATTCAAATAAATTTAATTTTAAAAAGCAAAAGGAGAACTCTTTTTTCCTAACTACCTGTGAATCTTTAATTGCAAAAAATGGATCTATATTATTCTCTTCCAATCAAATAAAAGAAAAAAAACTAGGCGAATTGCCTTCAAAATTTATAGTTTTTGCAACTACAAGTCAGTTAACTGATACGATCAGTGAAGGGATGCGGAAAATTAAAAACCAAAGTAAAAACCTTATACCAAGTAACATTACCACGATACAAGATTTTGAAACCAATAAAGAAAAGGATTTTATGAGTTATGGAAGTAGTACAAAAAACCTATATTTGTTGCTACTCGAAGACTTATAATTTATGAAAGAAGTTATTGTTCGGTTTTTATCGGGAGTCCTTTTTATTTCGATTATCTTATTTTCAATATTCATGTCCCGTGAATGGTATATCGGGCTGCTATTTATTCTTGCCGTTATTACTTTAAATGAATTTTTAAAGCTATTAAGCTTAAAAGGTATTATTGCTTATATCATCCTTGCTATATTCTTTTATTTTCTAAGTTATAAGGAAATAAATAGTGTGATAATTTTAATTTTATTATCAGTAACTATTTTAGTAAATCTCTTTTTAATTAGAGATATATTGGTATTGAATAAGATATCTTTATCTAAATCAAAACGTTATTTATTTATTATATTTTACATCATAAGTGGTTTTGTTTTTTTATCACTAATTCCTTTTATAAATAAGGTTTTTGAACCAAAAATAATAGTAGGTATTTTTTTGCTTGCCTGGACAAATGATACTTTTGCCTATTTAGTAGGAAAAGGTTTTGGAAAAAGAAAACTAATGAAAAAAATATCTCCTAAGAAAACGATTGAAGGTTTTTTTGGCGGTATGGCCGGAGCTCTTTTAGCAAGTTTTATTTTTTTTAAGTTCATATCAATTTATAATTTAATATTTTGGTTATTTTTGGCATTATTAGTTTCTTTTTTAGGCACTATTGGGGATTTAATTCAGTCAAAATTTAAAAGACTAGCTGGAGTAAAAGATAGTGGAAATATTATGCCTGGACATGGTGGTGTTTATGATAGGCTTGACAGTATTATATTTTCGAGTCCATTCATTTATTTTTTTATAATTATAATAAATTATGTTTCATAAAGAAGGGTTTAAAATCATTACAACAGTTTTTTTAATAAGTGCAATTTTAGCAGTTTCTGCTCACTTTTTAATTGATAATGAATACCTAGAAAAAGGTGTTTTACTAATTGTTTTAATAATACTGTTTCTAATTCTTCAGTTTTTTAGAAATCCAAAAAGAGATTTTAAATTAAACACAAATCAAATTTTATCGGCTGTAGATGGTGAAGTTGTAGTTATTGAAGAAGTTTTTGAAAAAGAATATTTTAAAGATAAAAGATTACAAATTTCTGTATTCATGTCCCCTTTAAATGTTCATGTTACGCGTTATCCGTTAAGTGGAAATGTTGTATTTAGTAAATACCACCCTGGTAAATTTTTAGTAGCATGGCACCCAAAATCTTCAGAGGAAAACGAACATACTACAGTAGTAGTTAAATCTTCAAAATTTGGTGAAGTATTGCATAGACAAATCGCCGGTGCAGTTGCTAGGCGAATTGTAAATTACGCAGAAGAAGGCCAGGAAGTTTTCCAAGCTTCTGATAGTGGTTTTATAAAATTTGGTTCACGTGTCGATGTTTTTCTACCTTTAGGCACTAAAATCAATGTGAAGCTCAATCAAAAAGTAAAAGGAGGAATTACCATATTAGCACAAAATGACAACTGAAGAATTGGAAATAGTATTTAGAAAAGCTGTTAAAAGCGTTAACGATCATAAGGATCCTTTTCCTGCAGATTTATTATTGCGTTTGTATTCTTTTTATAAAATTGCTACTAACGATCAAGATACCCCAAGAAGTAAAACACCTTTAATTAATGCTTTTAAAACAAATGCACTATTTCAAACACAAGGTTTAAATCCTGATGAAGCCAAAGAACATTATATTGAGTGTGCAAAGCACTATTTTTTATATCGAAAATAATTAAATATGATCATTCATCATATAAGGGAAAATAATTCTATTTTAAATAAATTTATTGCAGAGATTAGAGACGCTTCTATTCAAAAAGATTCACTTCGATTTAGAAGAAATATAGAACGTATAGGTGAAGTTCTAGGATATGAACTCAGTAAATTTGTTAGGTACAATAACAAGAGTATTATTACTCCGTTAGGAATTAAAAACATCCCTCTCCCAGCTAATAAAATAGTAATATGTTCTATTTTAAGAGCTGGTTTACCCTTACATCAAGGCTTATTAAATTATTTTGATGACTCAGAAAATGCTTTTATTTCAGCATACCGATACCACCCAAATCAAGATAATAATTTTGAAATCAAAGTTGAATATTTTGCAGCTCCTTCATTAAAAGGTAAAACCTTATTATTAGCAGATCCCATGTTAGCAACTGGTCAGTCTTTAGTTGCAGTTTATGAAGCTATCAAAAAGCAAAGAGTCATCAATGATATTCATATTGTCGCTATCATTGCTAGTACTGAAGGAATCAATTTTATTAAATCTCATTTTCCTGAACAGACACACCTTTGGGTTGCTGCAATTGATGATGAACTAGACAGCAAAGGTTATATTGTCCCTGGATTAGGTGATGCAGGTGATTTGGCATTTGGATCAAAACTTTAATACCCTACTTATTAATGAAATACGCTCCTTTTTTAAATTATATTAAAAATTTCATAGAATTAAATGAAAAAGAAATAACTTTTTTACTTTCAAATACCAATTATAAAAAATATTTTAAAGGTCAATTCATAGTTCAGCAAGGTGAAGTTTGTAACCACAACAACTTTATTATTTCTGGATGTACTGAAAATTTTTACATTGATCAAAAAGGTCAAGAACATATAGTAACATTTGCAATTGAAAATTGGTGGTCGTCAGATATTAGTAGCTTTATAACCCAAAAACCTTCAGACTTTAATGTTAAGTGTCTCGAGGATACAGAAGTCATTCAATTTACCTGTCAAAATCAAGATGAAATTTTTAAAAATATT
>JAQWNL010000023.1:0-29585 GCA_029268635.1 Flavobacteriaceae bacterium | reverse complement strand
ATTCACAATTTTTTTACCAACTTCTGTTAGTTCAATTGGCTTTTTACTTCTATCGAAAATTATAATACTTAATTCTTCTTCTAATTTTTGAATTTGCATACTTAGCGTAGGCTGAGTAACGAATACATGTGCAGCTGCTTTAGTGAAGTTTTGATGCTCTGCTACCGCTAAAACATACTTTAATTGTGTAATAGTCATAATCAATTATTTGTATCAAAGATAAGAATATTATCAATAAATCTTATAAAGAGATCTAAATTGTATGATAGTAAAAAGCCAGTTAATAATTAAATTAACTGACTTCATTTGTAAGTTTGAGATTATAAATTTTATCATGTAATTCCAATATATAGTAAAGAAATTATCAAAAACTATTGATTATTTCTGCTTTAATATAAATGTTATTTAATGGCCAATCTTCATCATCTGAAGGTAATTCCGATAGTATTTCTACTACATCCATACCTTTTATAACTTTACCATAAATAGTATAATTTCCATTAAGATGTTTATTACTTGTTTTGGGACCTAAATAGATAAAGAATTCAAAAGGAGATGTTTTTTTATCAGGATTCTCACGGTATTCTTTTGCGCCAGAAACTGTTCCGTAGCGATGAGTTCTTCCATTGCCCTTTTCATAAGGGATCCTATATTTATTTCCTATAGCTGCTCTTTTTTTAAATGTTGATTTTAAGTCACTGCTTCCAGCTTGTATGATAAAATTAGGAACGACTCTATGTAAAAAAGTATTATCAAAATATTTTTGTTTCACCAAATAAATAAAATTTGCTCTATGAATGGGAGTATCCCTAAACAATTCTATTTCAATAGTTCCATAAGGACTTGTAATTCTTATTTTATTTTCAGGATTTTTTTCCCCGTATGCTGTTAAAAACGAAATAACATTTTCTTCAGTTAGTTTAATTTTTGGTTTTATAGGTTTTGATACTATTATTTTAGGGGATTCAATTGTATCTATTTGTTTTTCAATAGGGTTTTTAAAGGAGTTAGTTTTGCTATTTTTAGTATCTTCACAACTAATTATTAGGGTAATTAATAAACTAAATAGCAACAAGTTTTTCATAAATGGAATTTCAAGAATTTCAAAATAAGATTGTAAAAATAGCAAAATTGAAACTTCCAGGAGAAGCAGCTCAATTTAAAATGGCACCAATGGATCGTTTGGCAGCACTAAAAAGGATTTCTGTAAAAAAAAAAGAGTTCGTAAAGCCGCTGTTTTGGTCTTATTCTATCCATCTGAAGCTAATCAAACGATGTTGGTATTAATACTTAGAAAGACTTATAAAGGAGTTCATTCTGCTCAAATAGGATTTCCAGGCGGTAAGTACGAAAATGTAGATAACTCGCTAAATGATACTGCATTGCGAGAAACTGAAGAAGAAATTGGGGTACTAAGAAACACAGTCTCTGTATTAAAAAAACTTACTGAAGTTTATATTCCGCCTAGTAATTTTTTTGTTCAACCCTATCTAGGAATTACTAAAAACACTCCTAACTTTATTTTGCAAAAAGAAGAAGTGGAAATGCTTATTGAAGTCCCTTTAATTCATTTTATGGATGATACTGTTAAAATATCTCAAAATTTAACAACTTCCTATTCAAAAAATATTGAAGTACCAGCTTTCCTGTTAAATAATCATTTAGTTTGGGGCGCCACCGCTATGATGCTCAGTGAAGTAAGAGAAATACTAAAAGAACTTCTCTAAGAGCTGTAATTTTGTATATTCGTAACCTATTACTACTAATTTTATAATCTTTATACGTGAGTTAGATTTAAGAAATGATTATCAGATATGAGGCTATTTAAAAAAAATCCTTTCGGGCATTTATTATTCATTAAACTATGGATTATAAGAATTTTAGGAGCTTTATCTCATAGCCGTTTTAAAGGTTTTAATGAATTACAAATTGAAGGAAGTAAAGTCATAAAAAACTTACCGGAAACCAATGTTCTTTTTGTTTCCAATCACCAAACCTATTTTGCAGATGTAGTTGCTATGTTTCACGTTTTTAACGCAAGTTTAAGTGGCAGGAGAGATAGTATAAAAAATATAGGTTATTTGTGGAGGCCAAAATTGAATGTTTATTTTGTTGCCGCTAAAGAAACCATGAAAGATGGTTTGTTGCCAAAAATAATGGCTTATGCTGGATCGATAAGTATTGAAAGAACTTGGAGAGCTGAAGGTAAAGAAGTTAATAGACAAGTTAAAATGAGCGATGTAAGTAGCATTTCTAAAGCATTGGACGATGGATGGTTAATTACTTTTCCTCAAGGAACAACGAAGCCTTGGAAGCCTATAAGAAGAGGAACAGCTCATATAATTAAAAAGAATAAGCCTATTGTAGTTCCTATTGTGATTGATGGGTTTAGAAGGTCGTTTGATAAAAAAGGACTTCGAATAAAAAAGAGAGGAATCTTACAATCTTTTATTATTAAAGAGCCTTTAGAGATTGATTATGAAAATGATACGGTAGATGCTATTGTTGAAAAACTTCAATTTGCTATTGAACAACATCCTTCATTACTGAATGTAATACCAGAAAATGAGTTTGTAAAAGAAGAAGAATTAAATAAGAAAAGAAAATGGGAATATTAATATAATTATTAATCATCCATTTTTTTCAATTCCTTATAGTTTCTATTTAATCTTTTAAGTAAAATTCCATACACAAACCAATAGAATACTATAAGTAATCCTATCACTAGTACTCCCACTATAATTTGTGAAATTATAAAAGTAGTTGCAAATCCTTCTTCGGGAATTCCTTTGTTTGCAAAATCCATTATTTCGTATAATTGTTGACTTCTAGAGTAAAAGTAACTATCAATTGCAATACTAACCAATACAAACATTCCTAAATTATAGTATACAAAATAGCGGACTGTTTTTCTAGTATTTAAAATATTTTGCATTAATACTTTAGTATTATCGGTAACTTGTATCGATTGGTAATTTTTATAAAAGAAAAAGATGAAAATTCCAAAAATAATAAAGTGAACAATGTTACTGTAAAACATAATATCGCCAATGCCCATTTCATTCATCACCTCTATATTATCTTCCGGAATAACAAAATATAAACTAATCCAGAACAATAGTTCTATGACACTAATAATAAAAATCCACTTCACAATGGAAGACGATTTTTTCAATAACATTTTATAAATGCTATTATAGCTCACCTTGGGTAGCTCTTGCTCCCTAGATTGCCATTCTTTTTTTAATTTATCTAATTGATCCATAGTGGTTACGGATTTAATATTTTACGTAATTTTTCTTTAGCTCTATTAATTTTAACTCTAGCATTAACTTCTGTAATACCTAATGTTTTTGATATTTCTCGATACGATTTGTCTTCTAAGTATAAAAACACCAAGGCCTTATCGATATCGTTTAATTTTTTAATAGCTTCATACATTAACTTTAACTGCTGCTCAATGGTGTCATCATATTCCTCAGTTTTAATTTTAAAACTGATTGATTCAAAATCCTGTATATTAATTTGCCTTTTAGACTTTCTGTAAAGTGTAATTGCTGTATTTAAAGCGACACGATACATCCAAGTACTAAATTTTGAATCTCCCCTAAATTTTGGAAAAGCACGCCACAATTGTATGGTAACTTCTTGAAACAAATCATTATGCGAATCTTGATCATTCGTATATAGTCGACATATTTTATGCACAATATTCTGATTCTCTTCAAGCTGTTTTACAAAACTATGTTCGAGTTCTTTGTTCAATGATGGAAAGTTAATTAAAATATTAGTAGTAGTTATTTAATTTTTGTTACAAAGAAAATAAATAAGCTTCTAAACAACAATATAAAATTAAAATGCACAAGGGCATATTTAATTTTAATTTATAAAAGGATCTGAAAATTTTTCATCACTAATCAAATCATAATCAGTTAGTGTCTTTAAAAATGATACTAGAGCCGCAGATTCTTCCGGAGTTAAATCGAGATGTCTAGGTTCACCATTGCCATTTTTCATATGTGCAGAAAGATAAGGATGGGCTAAAACTTTAGTACTGTAATGTTCTACAACTTCTTCTAATGTAGCTAATCTACCATCATGCATATAGGGTCCAGTCAATTCAATATTTCTTAGTGAAGGTGTTTTAAAATGGCCATAAAGTGATGTAACTCCTATTATTTCACCAACTCCATTATCTTCCATATTTAAATCGATATCTAAACCAATATTATCGGGTTCTGCACCACTAAATATTACCTGATTTGCATTTTCTGGTATAGGCTGATCAAAATGTAAGGGTATGTTATTTGGTAAGTGACAGGTAATACAAGTACCAATTGCATCGGGAGTTAGTTTGCCATTAAAAATATCTTTACCTAGATTTTCTTCAGCAGTAAAATTTGGAAAGTATACAAATATATCGTTAGTAATTTCAATCCCTTCATCGTATTTGGAGTTATACGAATAAATAGATCTTATAAATTGTGATAATGCTTTAGAAATTCTATCGCTAGTTATTTGTGTATCTCCAAATGCATTTTCAAATAATGGATTGTAATATTCTAAATCTCCAATTTTTTCGATTAATTCATTTAAGGTCATTCCCATTTCAACTTCATCCTCAAAAGGGATTAGTACTTGATCTTCTAAAGTAGCCGCTCTATGATCCCAAAAAAAGTTTTCAGCTGCATAAAAACCAGCATTTGCAAATCCCATCGTATTTCTGAAAGTATGAGCTCCATCTAAGCCTATACTTTTTGGCATATCATCTGAAAAACCTAGTTCTTGTTTATGACAACTAGCACAAGATATGGTATTGCTAATTGACATTTTTTTATCATAAAACAATACCCTACCAAGGGTGACAGCATCATCAGTTATAATATTGTTTGAGGGAGTATTATCAAAATCAAACACATAAGATGTGAACGTATGAGGGAAATTAGGGTTGCTATAATTATAAGGAATTGTAGGTAAATTATAGACATCACTATAACCTTCATTTCCTTTTTCATCATTAGAACAAGAAATTAAAGCTAATGTAATAATTAACAATGAAAATAGTTTTAATAATTTCATTTCATAAATGGAATTATTGAAAATACCCATTAATTACAAAATTAAAACATTTTTAAGTAAAAAATATTGTTTATTACGAAATAGTCACTTATTTATTTTTGATATCATTTTCAGAATTTAAAAATGTACGATACTTAAGGTTGTTTAAAATCAGTATTGCATAGATAAATATATTGTTAGAATTTTTATTAAAAAGATTATTGGTTTTCTGTAATATTAAAGGTGAAATATATTCTAAATTATCTGAAGGAGATTTTGAAATAAAAATCTTATAAAAAATGGTTTTCATTTGTTTAATTAATTTTTATAATCCAATAATACCACTAATTAATCATTGATTTTTGTATTCAATTTATTGATAAAAAACATGCTTTGAAAAGATTGATTTTATTATATTCATAACTTGTTATATAGAATTTATTTTAGAGCTTCGGTTGAAATTTTATATAAATATACAGTAGTTTTAATTTTTAAATATGTTGTTTATTAACAATAGTTAAAAAATTTTAAATCCAACCTGATGCAGAGGGGTTCATATAAACTAATTTTATTATTTTTGTTTTTTTTTGCATTTAAATAAAAGTATATGGAAAGTGATAATTTTATTTTTGTAAATTTAAATAATTATTATAAAACCATGAAAAAAACAAAATTATTGACAATAATTGGTGGATTTAGCTTGTTAATGCTATCATTCATTTTTATGTCCTTGGATCATATAGATGCGACAAATGTGGTAGGTACCAGTTCGGATATAGCTGATTTCTTTGCTTTTGAAGGTGATAATCCTGATAACACTGTTTTTGTAGCTACTATACAAGGGATATTAGCTCCTGGTGTTGTAACTGAAAATGCTAGTTTTGATGAAAATGTATTAATAGAGTTTAATATAGATAATACTGGAGATTTTATTGAAGATTTAGTTATACAAGCAATAAAAAGAGGTGATAGTATTTATTTTTTCGGACCTGTAATACCAAATCGAACTGGATTAGAAAGCGATGTTCTAACATCAGCTCCTAATCATATAGTACAGATTTCTACAACTGAAGAAACTTTTATTACCAACGAAGATGGCATGAGTTTTTTTGCTGGACCCAGAAGAGATCCTTCTTATTTTGATTTTAATCGATTTATTAATATTGCAAATGGAGATGCAGCGCCAGAAGGATTTTACCCTCCAGGGGAATCAACTGATTTTTTTGTAGGATTAAATGTATTGGCAATTGCAGTTGAGGTGCCAAACTCATTATTAGGAAATGCACCACAGCATATTTTAGAATCTCAAGGAACTATTAGTGGATTACCACCTGCATATAATGTATGGGTTTCTACAAAAAGAAAAGAATAATAGATGAAAAATTATAAAAATAAATCTTATAAATTAACTGTATTTGTTGTTTTGTTGCTTACTTCATTAATATTTGTACAATGTATAGATGATGATGATAATGGAAATGTAATTGATGTAATATCTTGTAATGATGGAATACAAAATGGAAATGAAGATGGAATTGATTGTGGAGGTTCTATATGCTCACCTTGTGAAGACAACCAATTAAATTTTGATGGTAATTTTGTTCAAGAAGATTTTGCAGGTAGACCAGGAGTAAATATCATATTTGGAATTACAGATCTTTCAAAAAATAATTATAATGTATCTGAAGTAGCTAATCGAACTATATTTCAAGAAGATTTCCAAAAAGTATTAGAAAATTATTATGATATTTATGCTATATCATTAGATATTCCTGTAGATGAGCTAAACTATGAAAATAATATTTTTGATTGGGATGCTGCGAGATTTACGACTATAATGTCCAATTTTGACGCCTTGCAGGTAACGCCAAATGGACCAACAACCTATTATGATGCTACTAATAATTTAGTTTTTACAGGAAGGTATTTATCTGATGATGTCATGGGTTTTACACTTACTCTAATGTTTGGTGGTGCCGACGGTATTCGGTTTGATGGAAATAATGGCACACCACAACTAACAACAGATGCAGTTGCTCCTGGAGATAGAGATTTTACATTGTCATTTCCATACTTAGAAGTTCCATTGACTTTAGATTAATTTTAATAAAATATAAGGTAAATACCTACTAATAAGGTGCCCATAAAAAGAAATATTTCGGTAATAAAAATGACCGTATTAAATTTAATACGGTCATTTTTATTTAAACTTATTTTTTTCTTATTTTATAATACCACCACAACTTACCCTTAAACCAGCTGCGCCAGAAGGTTGTGACTCAAAGTCATCAGCACCCTGATGCACAATAATAGCTTTTCCTATAATATTTTTAGTTTCATCTTCACAACCAATACACCATTCATTAGTTTCCATCATTAAATTTCCATATCCGTTTTCATCAACTTCAAAATTTCCAATATCTCCTTTATGGTATCCTTTTTTATTTCCCCATTTACCATGGTTTTTAAATGTAGGGTTCCAATGGCCTCCTGAAGATTTCCCGTCAACTGAAGAACAGTCTGCTTTTTCATGAATGTGTATTGCATGTATTCCTTTTGACAATCCTTTGAATTTAGCATCTAGTTTTACGATACCATCTTCTTCTTTAAAAAACGTTTTACCTGTAGCATTGCTTTGATTTTTAGCCTCTAACAGTACTATAATTTCATTTTTAACTACTTCTTTTTTTTCCTGTTTTACTTGGGATTCTTTCTTTTCTTCTTTACAGGATAAAAATGCTATAAAGATTATGGATATTAGGGACAAATTTATTTTTTTCATAATTATTTATTTTATTTGGCTTAAAGGTAATTAGTTTTTGTGTATTATATCAATTGTATAATAAAATTAGATTATTATATTAAAGCTATAATTTAATTAATTAAATTTTTCAAAAAATGTATATTGTTATGCCAATTATACTTTCCTTCAATTTTTAAATTAAAATCACTAATGCTATCTTTATTCCAAATATCAATTCTTGGAATTTGAAAGGGGTCTGTATTTTTAGAAATAGTGCCAAATTGAGTTGTGAAAGCGTGACTGTATTTTTTAGATTTAACAACATCTACAACCTTTTTATTATATTGACCGAAAGGATAACAAAAATTATTAATAGGAATTAAAAATTTATCTTCTAACCATTTTTTACTATATTCAATTTCATATTCTAAATCTTTAAAATTTAATTTTCGCAAATTTAAATGTGAAAAACTATGGGATCCAAAAGTGATTTTTTTACTTTTAATCATCTCTGTAATTTGTGAATTACTTAAAAATTCTTTTTTATTTGATTGAATAAATTTAGGACATACAAAAATATGAGAATGAAAATTATATTGTTCTAATTGTTTCAAACAGATTTCAAATAATTCACTAAATCCATCATCAAAAGTTAAAATACATTTACGGTTTGGGTTAAATAAATCTTCAACATGATCTGAACTTTCAATATTTTTATGTTTTAAAAAACGTATTTGTTCGAAAAAAGAATCTAACTTCAACTGATAAGTTTTAGACGTAAGATTATGATTAAAATCTTTAATAGAGTGATAGGTTAATGCAAAACTATCTAAAGATTTGAAGGGATAAAATTTACTTATCGTTGAATAAATTTCTTTTTTCATGCTTATTTTTTATTTACATTCTGTTTATGAAACAATAATTGCAATATGGGAAAGGCAAAAGCAGCTGTTTTTCCAGTTTCTGTTTGTGTTGAAGCAATAACATCTTTTTTAGCTAAAACTTTAGGAATGGCTTGTTGTTGAACCTCTGTAGGAGTTTCATAGTTATTCTTAAAAATACATTTTAAGAGAGGTTTGTTTAGATTAAGGTCACTAAAGTGCATAGAAACGATTTACATATAATTTTCGCAAAGGTAGTGTAATTTAATTCCTATTTTAATTAGAAACTTGCACACTCTCTACAAAAAAATCCTCTTTAATTTTAATGCTTTTTACTTCTTTTGTAAACTCTTTTGTTTTCCATACTGCAGTAGGAAAAATCCATTCTTCATTTCCGTTAATTATTGCTACTACAGGCATATCAAAATTTTCTATAATCGAAACATACCGAAAACTAAGTTGTTTGTTGTCTACTTTATATTCGACTTTTGGAATCTGGGTGGTCCGTAAATATTGATTCCAAAATTCGGTTAAATCAATACCAGATTTTTCATTAATATATACTTCTAATTGTTTACTGCTTATAGTTTGGTGGTAAAAACTTGTATTTAATTCCCTTAATATTTCACGCCACTTTTCATCATTTTCAATCAATTGTCTAAGTGTATGTAGGATGTTTGCTCCTTTATAATACATATCGCTACTGCCTTCTTTATTTACCTCATAAACACCTATGATAGGGCGGTCATTTTGGATAGAACCTCTAGTGCCGATTACATATTCTGAAGATGCTTTTTTACCATAATAATGATCTAAATATAAGTTTTCAGAATATGCTGTAAATCCTTCATGAATCCACATATCTGCCACATCTATATGTGTAATATTATTTGCAAACCATTCGTGACCAGATTCATGAATAATGATAAAATCAAATTTTAATCCCCAGCCAGTTCCAGATACATCACGTCCTAAATATCCATTCATATATTGATTGCCATAGGTAACACTACTTTGATGTTCCATCCCTAAATAAGGAACTTCTACCAATTTAAAGCTATCTTCGTAAAAAGGGTAGGGGCCAAACCAATACTCAAAAGCTTCCATCATTTTTGGAGCTTGTTTAAATTGTTTTTTGGCTTTAATTTCATTTTCTTTAAGGACATAATAGTCCATATCTAGTATCCCTTTTTCACCATCGTATTGTTCCCCAAAATGAATATAATCTCCGATGTTTATATTTACTCCATAATTGTTAATGGGATTAACTACTTTCCAAGACCAAGTTGTTTTGTTTTTTTTAGTTTCTTTATTTGTTAATCTTCCATTCGCTACTGCCATTAGTCCATTTGGAATGGTAATATCAAAGTCAATGCCATTGTCAGGTTCATCGTAATAATGATCTTTATTTGGCCACCAAAGACTCGCCCCTATTCCTTGATTAGAAGTTGCAATAAAATGTTTTCCGTTAGAATCTTTTTTCCAAGAAAAACCTCCATCCCATGGTGCATTTTTTGCTGCAGGAGGTTTACCTGAAAAACAAATGTTAATTTTTTGATTAGAACCTTTTTGTTGTTTCTTTTGAAGTTCAATAAAATGGGCATTCCCTTCCGAAGTAAATAAAAGTTCCTTTCCGTTTTGAATAACCTTTTCAATAATCATAGGTGGTTGTAAATCGATTTGCATTTTAGAATTTGTCTCTAAAACAGAATAACTAATAGTATTGAGACCATGTATAGTTTTATTCTCTAGATCTACTTCCACTTGTAAATCGTAATGTGTAAGATTCCACCAAGCTCTTTCTGGAGTGATACTACCACGCAAAGAATCTTGTCTTGTAAAGTTTTGACTTATTGCCGTTATTGAAATAAAAAATAATAATACCGAAATGAAAGGTTTCATAGTATTTATTTGAATTTGTTTTTATTATTTATTTGAAATTTAAGGTTTCAGTTCAGCAACCATTGCTAATTTAGAACCGTCGGGATTTACAGCAAGACGTATAATATTTTTTATATTATATTTTGAAAGGTCTGCAACTAATTTCCAATCGCTATTTCCAAATAAATCTAGTAAAAATAATTTATTAAAACTACCAATTAATAAAGTAGATTCGTCTAACCAAATTTGATCTTGAATTCCAACTGGTAACTGACTTACAAAAAAACTTTCTAAAGTAGAAATATCAAGCTGATAAACATCTATATTGACTTCATCATTTACTGAAGTATAACTCATTGTATTTATTGTATTGGGAACTTTATGAATTGATCTTCCTACTTTTACTAATAGGGTATCGTTTGATTTTTTAGAGATGTCTGAATACACTAAATCTAAATTAGCTCCACTTAAAACTGATGAAAACAATCTGTTTTCATCAAAAAAAGAATAATAAGCAATCTGTAAATTTTCAATTAACAAAGAAGATTGCTTTGTTTATGAATCGTATTTGTAAAGTCGTTGTAAACCTGTAGTATCTAATTTAACTGCAGTATAGTAATTACTGTTTGAAATTTTTTGTGGAAAATATTCACCCCCAATTTTAGTTTCGCTTAAATTGATTTGTGATTCATCTTTTAAATTATATTTAGTAATATCTGTTTGATTATTAAAGTTTCTAGCGTATACTATTTTTTCATTATTTATAAAAAATGATTGGCTATCATAGCCTGGATTGTTTGAAATGTTTTTGATTTTTTTAATATTAAAATTATTTTCTGAAAATTCTAAATCCATTACAAAAACTTCTGTATCGCATTGTGCAATAAATAAGTAACAAGTAAAAAGAAGTACAGATGAAATTTTATATTTAAACATTCAGTATGGGTTTAGATTTTGAGTTATTAATTATTAGTTGTAGAACAATTATATATTTTTTAAATATATGAAAGAATTTTAAATGAGTTTCACAATCAAATATTAAAAAAAAACCGCCTTTCAAATTAATGAAAGTCGGCTTTGATCAATTAAACAAAACTTAAATATTATTTAAAAAGGATACTTGTTTTCTTTTTGAATTTTTTCTGAAATATTATTGCGTAAGTCAACCACATTAGGTTGGTTTTGATACTTTGTAAAACGTTTTAGTCCCATAAGCATCATACGTTGTTCATCGCCTTCAGAAAAAGAAACAATTCCTTCTTTTGCGTTTTTATGGATGATATCCACCGCATTATATAAATACAATTTTGACATTGCAATTTGGTATGTTTGAGAATCTTCACCAAAACGTTTACAGTTCTTCTCCGTACGTAAAATAGCAGATTCAGCCATATATGTTTCTATTAATATATTGGAAGCTGCCATTAAAAGCTGTTGGTGTTCTTCTAGGTCTGGACCATATTTTTGAACTGCTGCTCCAGCAACCATTAAGAATACTTTTTTCAGTTTCTCAACCATTGCTTTTTCTTCAGAAAGCACTTCTGAAAAATCAGGAGTTTCAAAAGAAGGGATCCCCGTTAATTCATCTACTACTTTCATAGCAGGGCCGATTAAATCGACATGACCTTTCATCGCTTTTTTAACCAACATACCTACCGAAAGCATTCTGTTAATTTCATTTGTGCCTTCGTAAATTCTTGTAATTCTTGCATCTCTCCATGCAGATTCCATAGGAGTTTCCTTTGAGAATCCCATTCCACCAAAAATTTGTATTCCCTCATCTGCACAACTTTGAACATCTTCAGAAACAGAAACTTTTAATATAGAGCATTCAATTGCAAATTCCTCAACACCTTTTAACTCTGCAGCTTGATGGGTATCACCTTCAGCTTGTCTAATTTCTATTCTATTTTCAATGTCTTTTGAAGCTCTATAAGTAGCAGATTCTCCAACATAAGTATTGGTTGCCATTTCAGCTATTTTAGATTTGATTGCTCCAAATTCTGCAATAGGAGTATCAAACTGTTTCCGTTCAGATGCGTATTGTATTGCATAAGATGTAATTCTTCTTTGTGAATCTAAACAGGCCCCAGCTAATTTAATTCTTCCAATATTAAGCGAATTCATCGCTATTTTAAAACCATTGCCACGCTCAGAAAGCATATTTTCAACAGGAACTTCTGTGTCTGTAAAAAACACTTGACGTGTAGAAGAAGCATGAATTCCTAATTTATGTTCTTCTTCACCCAATGAAATTCCGTTATTAAGGTCATTTTCAACTAAAAAACCGGTAATATTTTTATCATCTTCAATTCTTGCAAAAACAATAAATAGCTTACAAAATCCTGCGTTTGAAATCCACATTTTTTGTCCACTAATTTTATAATTAGTTCCATCTTCTGAGAGAACTGCTTTAGTTCTTCCACTATTAGCATCACTTCCAGCGGTTGGCTCAGTCAGGCAGTAAGATCCAAACCATTCGCCACTTGCTAATTTAGGAACGTACTTTTGTTTTTGTGCTTCTGACCCATAAAGAGTTATTGGCATGGTTCCAATACCCGTATGTGCTCCAAAAGCAGTACTAAAAGATCCGGTTCCACTAGAAATATAATCACAAGTTAATAATGTAGAAACAAAGCCCATTCCTAAACCACCGTAAACTTCAGGAACAGCAACACCTAAAAAACCTAAGGCCCCTGCTTTACGCATTACTTCTTCTGTAAAAGCATAATCTTTATTTTCAAAACGATCTCTAAATGGAATAATTTCTCTGTCATTAAATTCCATGACAGCATCTTTCATCATTTTTTGTTCTTCCGTAAAATCCTCTGGAGTGAAAATATCTTCACATTTAGAGTTTTTTACGATAAATTGGCCTCCTCTTATTAGTTCTTTTTCCATTATTATTAAGACTTAATTTTGTTTAGTTTAAAAATTCAAATATTCCACAAGCACCTTGACCCGTTCCCACACACATTGTTACTGCTCCGTATTTTCCTTGCATATTTTGTTTGCGCATTTCGTCAAATAATTGAACTGAAAGTTTAGCTCCAGTGCAACCTAAAGGATGTCCTAGTGCTATGGCACCACCATTAACATTTATGATATCAGGGTTGAGACCTAATTCGCGTATTACTGCTAAGGATTGAGAAGCAAAAGCTTCATTAAGCTCTATTATTGATAAATTTTCTTGTTTCAGTCCAGCTTGATTTAAAGCTTTCGGAATTGCTTTTACAGGTCCAATTCCCATTATTCTTGGTTCAACTCCTGCAGCTGCATAATTTACTAATCTAGCAATAGGTTCAAGGTTTAATTCTTTTACCATACCCTCGCTCATCACCATTACAAATGCTGCTCCATCACTCATTTGAGATGAATTACCAGCAGTTACACTGCCACCTAGCGCAAAAACAGCACGTAATTTTGCTAGCGCTTCTTTACTAGTTCCTTTTCTAGGGCCTTCGTCTTTAGTTACCGTATATGATTTTGACGCTTTTTTTCTATTTTCATCTAGGTAGGTTTGATTTATAATGATGGGAACTATTTGATCTTGAAAACGATTTTCTGCCTGTGCTTTTAACGCTTTCATATGCGAATTAAATGCAAATTCATCCTGATCTTCCCTAGAAATCTTAAACTGATTGGCAACTGCCTCAGCTGTATTTCCCATTCCCCAATAATAATCTTCGTGTCCAGAATTTACAACATCATAATTCAATTCTGGTTTAAACCCAGTCATTGGAACCGAACTCATGCTTTCTGCGCCTCCAGCTATAATACAATCTGCCATTCCACTCTGAATTTTAGCAGTAGCAATACCTATAGTTTCAATTCCTGAAGAACAAAAACGATTTACAGTTACTCCCGGGATATCTACAGAGTCTAATCCCATTAAAGAGATAAGTCTAGCCATATTTAAACCTTGCGATCCTTCTGGCATGGCATTTCCTACAATAACGTCATCGATGCGAGTTTTGTCTAATTGAGGCAATTCTTTCATCATATATTGAATGGTTTCTGCCGCCAATTCATCTGTTCTTTTAAATCTAAAAACCCCTTTAGGTGCTTTACCTACTGCTGTACGATATGCTTTTACTATATATGCTTGTTTCATAATCTTTTGCTTTAAGCTTTAAGCTGTCTGCGCTAAGCTTTTAATTTTATTAATTTTTGTCTTTTGCATATAGCTAAAGGCATAGAAAATCGTAATTAGTTGCGAAGTGGTTTCCCTGTTTTTAACATATGTTCAATTCGTTCTAAGGTTTTGCGTTATGTACAAAGACTTAAAAAGGCTTCACGTTCAATATCTAATAAGTATTGCTCTGTCACTAAAGTAGGTTCTGATAAATCTCCACCGGCCATTACATAAGCTAATTTATTTGCAATTTTTTGATCGTGTTCACTGATGAAATTCGAAGCTTCCATAGAATCTGTTCCAACTAAAAACATTCCTAAAGCTTGTTTACCTAGTACTTTTACATCTTTTCTTAGAACCGGTTTCGTATAACCTAGGTTTGCCATTGATTTTGCTACCGCTTTTGCGGTTGCTATATGACGGTTTTTATTTACGATAATAATATCTTTTCCTTTTTCTAAGATACCAAGATCATATGCTTCATAAGCAGAAGTGGAAACTTTTGCTATTCCTATGGTTAAAAAGTATTCTTGTAATACATTTAATTCTACATCATTTTTATGGAATAAATCACTGGCTCTTAAAGCCATTTCTTTAGATCCACCACCGCCAGGTATCACTCCAACTCCAAATTCAACCAATCCAATATAACTTTCAGCTGCAGCAACTACTCGATCTGCATGAAGTGTCATTTCACATCCACCACCTAAAGTCATTCCATGAGGAGCAACTATAGTTGGGATTGATGAATAACGCAATCGCATGACACTATCTTGGAAATATTTAATTGCCATATTTAGTTCCTCATACTCTTGCTCTACAGCCATCATAAAAATCATTCCAATATTAGCACCTACCGAAAAATTTGCTCCTTGATTACCAACGACTAAGCCTTCAAAATCTTTTTCAGCAATGTCAATAGCCTTATTTAATCCAGCTAAAACATCTCCACCAATTGTATTCATTTTACTTTGGAATTCTAAATTTAGAATTCCATCACCTAAATCTTCAACTACACATCCACTGTTTTTAAACACTTCATTTGATTTTCGAATATTATTAAGAATAATAAATACATCCTGTCCTGGAACTTTTATATGTTTCTTTTGTGGAATATCGTAATAATAGGTAGCTCCATCTTTAATGTTATAAAATGAAGTAATGCCAGAGGCCAACATTTCTGGCACCCAGGTAGCCGGTTCTTTTCCAGCGGCTTTCATTAATTCGATACCTTTTTCAATTCCGACAGCATCCCAAATTTCGAAAGGACCATTTTCCCATCCAAACCCGGCTTTCATAGCATCATCAATTTTGTATAATTCGTCTGAAATTTCAGGAATTCGTTTAGAAACATAGGAAAACATTAGAGAGAAATTCTTCCGATAAAATTCACCAGCTTTATCTTTTCCTGCCACTAAAATTTTAAAACGATCGATTACATTATCTACATTTTTTGTTAATTCAAGCGTAGGGAAAGTAGCTCTTTTTCCTTTTCGATATGCTAAAGTTTCAAGGTCCAATCCTAAAATTTGGCTTTTACCATTTTCATCTTTAACTTTTTTATAAAACCCTTGACCAGATTTGCTTCCCAACCATTTGTTATCCATTAATGTGTTAACAAAGGCAGGTAATTTAAATACTTCATGCTCTTCATCATCAGGACAATTTTCATAGATTCCATTAGCAACATGAACTAAAGTATCTAATCCTACTACATCAACAGTTCGGAATGTTGCTGATTTTGGTCTACCTATTACGGGACCAGTTAATTTATCAACTTCTTCAACAGTAAGTCTCATTTCTTTTACCAAATGGAAAAGACTTTGGATGCCATAAATACCAATTCTATTTCCAATAAATGCAGGGGTATCTTTTGCAATTACAGTAGTTTTTCCTAAAAATTGTTCACCATAACTATTAAAGAAGTCCAATACTTCAGTTGATGTGTTTGGGCCAGGAATGATTTCGAAAAGTTTTAAATAACGAGGAGGATTAAAAAAGTGAGTTCCACAGAAATGTTTCTGAAAATCTTTTGTTCTACCTTCATTCATAAATTTAATAGGGATTCCAGAAGTATTACTAGTAATTAAAGTTCTAGGAGTTCTGTATTTTTCAAGTTTTTCAAACACTTGTTTTTTAATATCTAAACGCTCTACCACTACTTCAATAATCCAATCTGCAGATGCCACTTTTTTAATATCATCGTCAAGATTACCAGTAGTAATTCTATCGGCAAACTTTAGGTTGTATAAAGGTGCAGGTTTAGATTTTACAGAAGCATTAAGCGCATCATTGACCAAACGATTTCTGACTGCTTTATCTTGCAGTGTTAATCCTTTTGCTTCTTCTTTTTCGGAAAGAGAAAAAGGTACGATATCAAGTAATAAAACTTCCACACCAATATTTGCAAAATGGCAAGCAATACCGCTTCCCATTATTCCTGAACCAATTACGGCTACTTTTTTAATTCTTCTTTTAGACATATGATAATCTATTTAATCTTGTATGTATATTTTTTTGGAATTGATTAACTCCAAAATAGTATTTGTTACTTTTTTAAATGTTTTTAGGTCTTCTGAATCAACTGTTTTATTAATCGCTTTATCAAATCGAAAAACAACTCTTTTTGAAAACTCTCTCATTTCAATACCAAAAGGAGTAAGGTAAATTAAAACACCTCTTCCATCTAAAGGATTAGACTTTCTAACTATAAGCCCTTTTTCTTCCATACTTTTTAATGTTCTTGAAAGACTAGTAGCTTCAATGCCCATTTTAGGACCTAATGAAGTAGAAGGAGTACCTTCATCTGGATCGATACTAATAAGTGCAAAACCAGTTGCCATTGTACTACCTTTTTTTCCAGCTTCTTCATTGTACATTTTGGTAACACCCATCCAAGTAGATCTTAAAAGGTAATCTATCGTTTTTTCTTTCATTTTTCAAATATACATAAAAATACTATGCATGCATAGTAAATGGGATTTAAAATTTATGATAGATTAAAAAAAATAAATATTAAACCTGACTAATAATATTTAGATAAATCATTGATAATTGCTATATTGATTTTTTAAAGTAAAAATTCTATTATTCTTTTTAGTGATTTAAATCCAAACTAAAAGTTTAATGGGAATATCAACCACTAAAAATAAATAATGAACCCAATTCTTAAAAATATTCTCGCTATTATTATGGGTTGGTTTGGAGGAATTATTATCTATATAGGGCTCATTGAGTTAGGTCATAAATTTTTTCTGCTCGCAGAGGTTGAATTTAATGATTTGGATTCCCTCGCAACTCTTATGTCAACATTAGATCCTGCGTATTTTATTTTTCCTTTTTTAGTACATGCTTTAGGAACTATAGTGGGTGCTTTAATAGCAGGGAGAATAGCAACTACTCATAAAATGAAATTTTCACTCGCAATTGGAGTATTATTTCTATTAGGAGGTATTATGGTTAATTTTATGATACCTGGTCCTTATTGGTTTGCATTAGCAGATATATTAATAGCTTACATTCCGATGGCTTGGATAGGAGGAAAGTTAGCTGAAAAATTAACTCAATAAAACGTATGATTACAAAAATTACCGTTCTAGCAATTTATGTAGCTCTTCTATTTCTAATTGGAATTTTAGCTTCTCGAAGAGTAAAAAGTATGAGTGATTATTATTTAGGAGGAAAAAAAATGGGATTTTGGGCAGTTGCTTTTTCTGCTAGGGCAACAGGAGAATCCGGTTGGCTTTTAATAGGTTTAACGGGTATGGGAGCTATCGCTGGGTATTCTGGATATTGGGTTGTTGCTGGTGAATTACTCGGAGTTTTTATTTCTTGGCAATTTATGGCTAAACGATTTAAAAGACGTTCTGACGAATATAAAGCAATCACAATTCCCGATTACCTTCAAAGTCATTTTAAATCGTCTACAAACACGCTTCGTATTATTTCCGCTTCGGTCTTGGTGGTTTTCGTGGTCATTTATGTCGCATCACAAATGGATGTAACGGGCATTGCATTTGAATCAATGCTAGGTATCGATTATCGAATTGGTGTACTTGTTGGTTTTAGCATTGTGCTCATCTATATTTTTATTGGTGGATTTGTAGCTGCGGTTTGGTCAGATATGTTTCAAGGAATACTGATGTTTATCGGTCTGGTGTTACTACCTATTGTAGTGTGTTTCTCTATGGATCATGGAGCTGGAATTACCGTAGGATTAAACACTATTGACCCTACATTAACACAAATAATGGGAAGAAGCGATGACGGATGGATGAACTTATTTACAATTCTTGGTTTCTCTATGATTGGTTTGGGCTTCTTAGGCTCACCACAAGTTTATGTTCGTTTTATGTCCATTAAAAGTGAAAATGAGATTGATAAAGGAAAGTGGGTAGCATTACTTTTTACACTGTTAACAGATGCTGCTGCAGTTACCATTGGTATACTTGCTCGAATCTATTTTACATCGGAAGGACAAGATCCTGAGGCAGTATTAGGAACTGGCGGTGAAGATGTACTAAGTTTGATTACCAACGAATTCTTGCCAACAATCCTAGTTGCCATCTTTATTGCTATTGTGCTCTCTGCAATTATGTCTACTATAGATTCGCTGCTTATTCTTGCCTCTAGTGCAATTACGCGTGATTTTTATCAGAAAATATTTAGACCCGATATAAAAGATGAAGACTTAACAAATTTTTCGAGGTTAGTTACTGTTGGTATGGCATTAGTTGCATTGGGTATTGCTATTTTACTATATTATCTATACCCAGATAGGCAGATCTTCTGGATTATGATTTTTGGTTGGTCTGGTATTGCAGCCACTTTTTGTCCAGTAATCATTTTATCTCTTTTTTGGAAAGGTTATACTGAAAAAGGAGCAATTTCTTCTATGATTACTGGCTTTACATCCGTTATACTATTCAAGTTTGTTTTTTCAAATTTGGAGGGTATAGGGAAGTATTTTGTAGAATTAGATGTCCTGGCCCCATCATTTGCCTTGGCAATGGTAGTAGGATATATAGTTTCAAAAATGTTCCCGAATAAGAATGTTTAAGATTCATAGTTAATATAGTGTTGATAAAACTAATTAATAGCAGCCTTTAATACTCTTAATAATGTTATCTTTAAAATATTTTAAGCATCACTTTAATAAGGTTATGTTTATACCAAAATGGAACCGATAAACGGTATCTTTTTAATTATCTAAAAAGTTTATAGCTACTAATTACAATATATAGAAAATAAAAATGTAAAAAAAAATCATGGCAAAAAGTAAAGACTCCAGAAAAAATGTAAAAAAAAAATCTGCAAAAACTCCAAAAGAAAAAAAAGTAGAAAAGAGATTAAAGAAATCTAAATAAAATAAAATTATTACATGAATTCAAATTTAGCTGTGCTTATAGATGGAGATAATATTCCTTCAGCTCATGTAAAAGAGATGATGGAAGAAATCGCAAAGTATGGAAATCCAACTATTAAAAGGATCTATGGTGATTGGACTAATCCTCATTTATCTAAATGGAAAAACCTACTACTTCAAAATGCAATTACCCCCATACAACAGTATGCCTATACTACTGGAAAAAACGCCACTGATTCAGCTATGATTATTGATGCTATGGATATTCTTTATTCTGAAAAAGTAAATGGATTTTGCTTGGTTTCAAGCGACAGTGATTTTACTAAACTAGCAACTAGACTCCGAGAAGCTGGAATGCAAGTAATTGGGATAGGGGAGAAAAAGACTCCTACACCATTCATTGTAGCTTGTGACAAATTTATATATATTGAAATTCTAAGAAAACAATCCCATAAGAAAGAAGATGTTAATGCGAAAGATAAAACCGAAGAAAGCATTGATGAAATTACTCCAAAAGTAATTAAGTTGTTGTCTTCGACCATAACTGACTCATCAGATGAAGATGGTTGGGCGTTTCTTGGTGATGTAGGAAGTTTAATTCAAAAAAAACAACCTAATTTTGATTCTAGAAATTATGGCTTTGAAAAATTAACTCCATTGATTAACTCCATCGGAAACTTCGAAATAGAACAGCGTGAAAACCCAAAAAGTAAAAACAAATTAATTTACGTTAAGAATATAGAAACGCTTTTAGCAAGGACTAAAAAATCATAATTAAAAATTAACAATACCTAAATAAAACAGTGGGCTTCTAAACAAAATACTTAAGTTTTTTGTTTATAGGAAACAATAGTTTTTAAATGATCCTTTCTTTTGTTTTATTTTTCCATCTCACCATTTACTACATAAAACTCCCTTTCCCACGATCACTCATAAAACGTTGACTATATGGCATAATTATTTTTATGGCTTAATAATAGCTATAAAAAATTATGAACAAAAAAAAAGTATCCTATAAATGGGCATTCAGAGAATATATTTGGCCCAGAAAAAAAATTGTTTTAATCGGTTTAGTATTAATTATCATACGTAGTTTATCGGGAATGGTATTGCCTTATGCAAGTAAAACATTAATGGATAATATAATTCCTTCAAAAGATGTATCGAGCCTTTGGATTTTAATTATTATTGTTTGTTCTTCTATTTTGGTTCAATCGCTGACTTCTTTTTCACTAACACGCTTATTAAGTGTTGAAGCTCAACATTTGATATATCTATTACGCTCTCAAGTACAACGTAAATTATTATCACTTCCGATAAATTTTTTCGATAATAATAAGACTGGTGCCCTAGTCTCAAGAGTAATGACTGATGTAGAAGGAGTTCGAAATCTTGTAGGTACAGGATTGGTTCAGTTAATTGGAGGTTCGATAACCGCAATAATTTCTTTGATTATTTTAATAAAAATAAATGCATTAATGACGGTTTTCGTTTTTGTACCCGTAGGTATTTTTGCAATTATTGCCATGAAAGCTTTTATATATATACGTCCAATATTTAAAAATAGGGGAGTCATTAATGCTGAGGTAACAGGTCGTTTAACTGAAATATTAAGTGGAGTTAGGGTGATAAAAGGCTTTAACGCCGAAGAACAAGAAAACAAATCATTCCAAAAAGGAGCAGAAAAGTTATACTTGAACGTAAAGAAAAGTTTAACAGCGACTGCACTAATTACTAGTTCTTCAACCCTACTATTAGGCTTAGCTTCAGCAGGAATAATGGGGATAGGTGGTTATTTTATGATGGATAACACGATGACATTTGGAGAGTTTATTTCCTTTACCTTGTTTTTAGGATTTATGATTGCACCAATCGTACAAATGAGTAATATTGGTAGTCAACTTACTGAAGCGATGGCTGGATTAGATCGTACTCAGGAATTAATGGAAATGACCATTGAAGATAATCCAGAAGTTAGAACCAACTATCTAAAAGAGATAAAAGGAGATATCGTATTTAATAACGTTTCCTTTAGTTATGAAGATACCAAAGAAGTGTTACACAATATATCTTTTGAAGCTCCATCTGGAAGTGTAACTGCATTAGTCGGATCTTCGGGATCTGGAAAATCAACAATCGCTAGTTTAGCAGCAACTTTTTTAAATCCAACAAAAGGTGCTGTTACCTTAGACGGTATAAATCTATCAGAAGTTAATTTAAGTAGTTTTCGTACTCATTTGGGTGTGGTATTACAAGACGATTTTTTATATGCAGGAACCATACGTGAAAACATTCTTTTTCCTCGCCCCAATGCTAGGGAGGAAGAAGTGATATATGCTGCTAAAGTTGCATATGTGAATGAATTTACAGATAAGTTTGTTGACGGTTTGGATACTGTTATTGGAGAAAGAGGTATAAAACTATCTGGAGGACAAAAACAGCGAATCTCAATTGCACGTGCCTTATTAGCAGATCCTAAGATTATTATTTTAGATGAAGCGACTTCTAATTTAGATACGGAGAGTGAGACATTTATTCAAAAAAGTTTAAATACCTTAATGAAAGACCGTACCACATTAGTTATTGCCCATCGATTAAGTACTATACAGCAAGCAAATCAGATTTTGGTAATTGAAGAAGGAAAAATTGTTGAAAAAGGAAAGCATGATGAACTGATTACAAAAAAGGGTAGGTACTTTGATTTATATACTTACCAGAGTAGGATTTAATGATACTATAGGAAGATTAGTATAATACTTAAATAAGAGAAGCCTAGAACTTGCATAGTATTATCATCATAAGAATTAAAGAAGTATTGTAATCTAAACACTAAGGAAAAAATTAAAAAAGCTATTATAAATAATTATAATAGCTTTTAACTAACCAACTAACTAATTAAGATTTTCTTTTTCATAATAAAATCTTCCTTATATATAGAACATCTATCAATTAAAAAACCCTACTTTTTTTCTAAGTTTATTTTAATATTTTAATAAACCAGAAAATTTTATAAGTGTAAGTTGAAGATAATAATTGATTTTACTGGGATAGAAATACAATTAAATTATACGTTTTGACCGTATATCTTATTATAAAGATCTGTATATTTTTCTTTAATAAACTTGCGTTTAAGTTTCATTGTAGGGGTGAGGTGACCCGCTTCTATACTCCAAGTACCTGGTGTTAGTTCAAATCTTTTTATCTTTTCCCAATTTCCAAATTGTTTATTATATAAATTAACCTCTTCCTGTATTCGATTAATTAGTTGTTTGTTTGTTATTTTTTCTTCTATGGTGTTCCCTAAAAACATCTCTTTTCTTTTAGCCCAATCAGATACAAAATCAAAATTAAGTTGAATAAAAGCAGCAGGCATCTTTTCTCCATCACCGATCACCATTATTTGTTCAATAAATAAAGATTCTTTCATTGCATTCTCTAGAACTTGTGGAGCCACATATTTTCCTCCACTTGTTTTAAACATTTCTTTTTTTCGATCCGTTATCTTAAGAAACCCATCTTTATCTAATTCACCAATATCTCCGGTGTGAAAATAGCCATCTTTTAATACGCTAGCAGTTAACTCAGATTCATTGTAATAACCGATCATTACTTGTGGACCTTTTACCAATATTTCGCCGTCTGCAGCAATTTTTACTTCGGTATCTTTGATTACTTTACCAACGGTACCAATTCTAAAATGATAGTCTCTCATGTCGTTTACCGATACAACAGGGGAAGTTTCTGTTAGTCCATAACCTTCCATTACAGGGATCTCAGCGGCATTAAATACTCTAGCTAACCTTGACTGTAAAGCAGCACTACCTGAAGCAACAGCTTTTAATTCTCCTCCTAAAGCTTCTTTCCATTTACTAAAAATAAGTTTTCGTGCAATTTTTAATTGAAACTCATACCACCATCCATTTTGTCCATAGGGTTGGTATTTTAAACCTAGTTCGACAGCCCAGAAAAACAATATTTTCTTAATACCCTTTAAGTCAGCTCCTTTTGCATATATTTTATCATATACTTTTTCTAGTAAGCGAGGTACCGCTGACATGACATGTGGATGTATTTCTTTTAAATTTTCGCTAATGGTTTCTAGAGATTCAGCGAAATGTATACTTACACCACAATACTGATACATATACAATAGCATTCTTTCATAAATATGACAAACAGGCAGAAAACTCAATGATTTTGATCTACCTAATTCCAGAGGTAACCGAAGATTACTACTTATTGCATTACTTACAATATTTTTATGAGATAACATAACCCCCTTTGGTCTTCCAGTGGTTCCAGAAGTATAAATTATTGTTGCTAAATCTAACTCATTAATATCATACTTTCTTTTTTCAACTTCTTCTTGTGAACTATTATCTTCTCCTAATGCTAATATCGTAGACCAATTCTCACAGCCTTCTATTTCATCAAAACAATAAACTTCCTTAAGTGTTGGAACTTGTACTTTTATTTTATTAATTTTTTCCAATACGAATTCACAGGATACAAAACAATAAACACTTTTACTGTGATTCAATATATATGCATAATCATCTTCCGAAATAGTAGGGTAAATTGGTACATCTTGTGCACCAGTTTGTAAAATCCCTATGTCACATATATTCCACTCGGTACGATTGGTAAGAGAAATAATAGCAACCTTATCATTGGGTTGAATACCTAGTTTAATTAAGCCTCTACTTATTTTATTTGCTTTATCTATATATTCTTGAGTAGAAGTTGCTACCCATTCCCCCTTGTATTTGGTAACTAAAGATTTTTCAAGATTAAATTTTTCAAGTTGATAATATGGAAAATCGAAAAGGCGTTTAACGTCGGTCATAAAAAAGGATATTTAGTATATCCTGCAAAGTATGAAAATATTTCAAATTTTTTATTTTAATCTAATTTTTAATTATTTTAAATGTTTTAGTATGGTCATTCGAAGTAAACTTCATGTTAAGCCTTCGGATTGATTGTAATTGATTTTTGCACGTTGGTGTTTTTCTTGAACGTCTTGCCCATAAATAATCTGTTTTATCAACAATACAGGTAATATTACTATTTTTTCAACAACGATTATTTTTTTGTTTTATTCTCTAGCCAAACCCTAGCATTTACAAATGCCTCTAGCCAAGGAGTAACTTCATCTTCCCTTCCTTTAGGATAGTTGGCCCAATTCCAAGAGAAAGTAGATCTTTCTAGATGCGGCATCATTACTAAATGCCTTCCAGTAGTATCTGTTAACATTGAAGTGTTAAAATCACTTCCATTAGGATTCGATGGAATAGCATCATAACTATATTTAGCAACAATATTATAGTTTTTTTCTGATAAAGGAAAACTAAATTTTCCTTCTCCATGTGCTGCCCAAATTCCTAAATTACTTCCTGCTAATGAAGATAACATTACTGAATTATTTTCTTGAATTTCTACGGAAGTAAATGAACATTCAAATTTTCCAGTTTCATTGTGAAGCATTTTTGGTTTTTCTTTATGTTCTGTGTTTAAAAGACCTAATTCAATAAATAACTGACAACCATTACAAACTCCAAGAGATAATGTGTCATCTTTTGCAAAGAAATCTTTTAATGCTTTATTTGCTTTTTCATTATATAAAAATGCACCAGCCCAACCTTTAGCAGAACCTAAAACATCTGAATTTGAAAAGCCTCCAACAGCTGCAATAAATTTAATACTCTCTAGCGTTTCACGACCTTCAATTAAATCTGTCATATGAACATCTTTTACATCAAAACCAGCTAAATAGATAGCTTTTGCCATTTCACGTTCAGAATTTGAACCTTTCTCACGAATGATAGCAGCTTTTGGCCTCACATAATCTTCATTAAAAACAGGAAGTTTTCCAGTAAAATGTTTAGGGAAAATAAAATTTAATGTTTGGTTTTTATAGTTTTCAAAACGTTCTTTAGCTTTTTGTATTCCACTTTGTTTTTGATCTAATAAATAAGAAGTATGATACCAAGCATCTCGCATTTCCGGAATGCTAAATTCTAGATTTTGATCGAAATGTTTAATTTGAAGAGACTCTGTTTTGGTAACAGACCCTATTTTAATAAAATCAATAGTGTTATCTGAAAATGTTTTTTCAACTAGAGAGTCATCTGAAGCTTGGAATACAATTACATTATTTTCTGAAAATAAAACTTTGATGATATCTTTTTCTCCAAGTGCTGTTAGGTTTAAGTTTGCTCCTATATTATTAGCTGCAAAACACATTTCTAAAAGGGTAGTAATTAGACCACCTGAAGCAACGTCATGCCCTGCAAATATTTGATTTTTGGGAATTAATTGTTGAATTGTATTAAAAACTGAAGATAAATAGGATGCATCTTTTATCGTTGGCACTTCGTTACCAATTGAAGATAAGGTCTGTGCAAAAGAAGAACCACCTAGTTTGTAATCATCTTTTGAAATATTAATATAATAAATACTTCCTCCATCTTTTTGGAGTATGGGCTCCACAACTTTTTTAATATCGTTACAGTGTCCAGTGGCAGATATAATAACTGTACCTGGAGATATTACTTCTTCATCTTTATATTTTTGTTTCATGGAAAGAGAATCTTTCCCCGTAGGAACATTAATTCCTAATGAAATAGCAAAATCTGAAATTCCTTTAACAGCTTTATATAAACGAGCATCTTCCCCTTCATTATTACAAGGCCACATCCAGTTTGCAGAAAGCGAAATACTTTTTATCCCTTCTTCTAAAGGTGCCCAAATGATATTTGATAATGCTTCAGCAATTGAATTTCTAGATCCAGCAACCGGATCGATTAAAGCAGAAATAGGGGAGTGTCCTATGGAGGTAGCAACTCCTTCTTTTCCGTTATAATCCAAGGCCATAACACCACAATTGTTTAAGGGTAATTGTAATGGACCCACACATTGTTGTTTAGCTACTTTGCCAGTTACGCATCGGTCTACTTTATTGGTTAGCCAGTCTTTACAGGCTACAGCTTCAAGAGATAGTATATTTAAAAGATATTCTTTAATTTTTGATTGATCGTACTCTAAATTGGAATAATTTCGTTGAATTGTACTATCATTCATTACCGTTTTTGGCGAACTACCAAACATATCTTCAAGATTAAAACTCATAGGCTTTTCACCCGTGCTTTTACTTTCAAAAGTGAATTTATTATTATCGGTTACCACTCCAACTTCATAAAATGGTGAACGTTCTCTTTTGGCAATTCGTTTTAATGTATCGATGTCTTTTTCACCAATAACCAATCCCATTCGTTCTTGAGATTCGTTTCCAATAATTTCTTTTGCAGATAGCGTTGGATCTCCAACAGGTAGTTTATCTAAATCTATTTTCCCTCCAGTCTCTTCTATCAATTCACTTAAACAATTTAAATGACCTCCGGCTCCATGATCGTGGATAGAAACAATCTTATTGACATCGCTTTCTACCATTCCACGAATGGCATTTGCAGCTCGTTTTTGCATTTCAGGATTGGATCGTTGGATGGCATTTAGTTCTATTCCGCTAGAGAATTCTCCAGTATCTGCAGAAGAAACTGCAGCTCCTCCCATACCAATTCGGTAATTTTCACCACCTAGAATTACAATTTTATCTCCTTTGTTTGGTTTGTCTTTAATTGCTTGATCTGCTTTCCCATAACCAATACCTCCAGCTTGCATAATCACTTTATCATATGCTAACTTTCTATTATCTGTTTCATTTTCAAAGGTTAATACGGAACCAGTGATAAGAGGTTGACCAAATTTGTTTCCAAAATCGGAAGCACCATTACTGGCTTTAATTAATATATTTAAAGGATTTTGATATAACCATTCACGTTCCTCCATTGCTTTTTCCCAAGGGCGATTTTCTAATAACCTTGAATAAGCTGTCATATAAACAGCGGTTCCTGCTAATGGTAAAGAGCCTTTTCCGCCAGCTAATCGGTCTCTTATTTCTCCTCCACTTCCAGTGGCAGCACCATTAAATGGTTCTACTGTTGTTGGGAAATTATGAGTTTCGGCTTTTAAAGAAATTACACTATCAAATTCTTTGTTTTCATAAAAATCTGGCTGATCTGGAGATTTTGGTGCAAATTGAACAACTCTTGGCCCTTCTATAAAAGCAACATTATCCTTATATGCAGAAACTATTGTATTTGGATTTTCTTTTGATGTATTTTTAATTAATTTAAACAATGAAGATGACATTTCTTCGCCATCAATAATAAAAGCACCATTAAATATTTTATGTCTACAATGCTCACTATTAACCTGACTAAAACCAAACACTTCACTGTCGGTTAGTTCTCTTCCAATTTTTCTAGATAGGTTTTCTAAATAAGAAACTTCTTCAGTATTTAAAGCTAAGCCTTCAGATTGATTAAAATTAGCGATATTATCTATTTCTATAATTTTTTCTACTTGAATATTTATGGTAAATATATCTTGATTTAAGCTTGAATATTTTTGAAAAAGCATTGGATCAAAATCTGAAGATTCTTCAGTAGTGTGATGAAATTCTTCTATGCGAATTATCCCATTAATTCCCATATTTTGAGTAATTTCAACAGCATTCGTACTCCAAGGAGTTATCATTGCCGCACGAGGACCAACAAAAAAATCTACAATAATGGATTCTTCAATTTTGTGTTGGTCTGCAAATAACCACTGTAATTTTTTAATGTCTGGGTTTGAAAGCGTAGTGTTAGTTTGGACAATAAAAATTGTTTTTTTTAGGTTTCCAAAAAAGTGAATCATCCTATTTAATTTACACGGGTTTTACAAGGGGCAAAGTTACTTATTTTCTAATTATAAATTTATAATTAAATAGGGTTAATAATTTAGATTCAATCTTCTTGAAATTTTTTATAACTTAGAGACTGATTAAGAAAAACTAACCAAATGAATTTAAAAAAGATATTACTAGCTTCTATAATTTTATTTAATTGCGAAACTTACGCCCAAGAGTTATTTCCACCCGCGGAAGTAATTCAAGTAACATTTATCAAAACCACAATTTCATTAATTGTTTGTTACATGTTATAATATTTAGCTATTCTTTTGAAGTAATGCCATATAGAAACCATCAAATCCGCTTTCGCTTGGAAATACTTTTTCTTCTTTTACAAATTTAAAATCTTTTCCAGCTTCCCTTTTTAAAAATCCTTTTACTTGTAATTCATTTTCTGAAGGTAAAATCGAGCAAGTCGCATATACCATTTGTCCGCCAGGCTTCACCATACGAGAATAAGAATCTAATATTTCTTTTTGTGTATCTTTTATTTTTTCCAAAAACTCAGGCTGTAATTTCCATTTAGAATCTGGGTTTCTTTTTAAAACTCCAATACCAGAACATGGAGCATCTATTAATATTTTATCTGCTTTTTCAATTAATTTTTTAATTACTTTAGTAGAGTCAATAGTTCTTGTTTCAATATTATAAGCACCATTTCTTTTTGCCCTTCGTTTTAATTCCTTTAATTTATTTTCATAAATATCTAAAGCAATTATTTGTCCTTTGTT
>JAQWNL010000022.1:0-13122 GCA_029268635.1 Flavobacteriaceae bacterium | reverse complement strand
AGAATTTTTACAAGTTAAATGATGCATTTCAAGCAACTTATATTTTAGAAAGTATCATTAAAAACTTTGAATATTTTCCAGACATTATAGAAGAAGCAACATCTGAATTGGCCATCGTAAAAAGTGAACAAGCCAAAACTAATGATTCTATTGAGATAGAAGAAAAAAACTAATTTGATAGTTATCAAAACAACTCATTTTCTAAATTGAAAAATCAATTCATTTATATGCTAAATCAATGCTTAAAAATAAAATTATTAGTTCTAGGGGCCATCATTTTTAATGTTAATACTATTTCTGCACAAGAAGAAGATAATTTGGGTACAGAAGTAGTGAATATTGTCAAGCCATATTCTCCTAATATTTCAGATGCTTTTAAAGTAAAGGAAAACCCTTTGATAAATGATTCCACCAATACTAAAAAGAAAGAAGTGAACTATTCTATTTTTTCAGTTCCTGTGGCTTCTACTTTTACACCAGCAAAAAGAAAAGCAACTTCCATCGAAAAAATAAAACCTTTAAAGCTATATGATAACTATGCAACTTTTGGGATAGGAAACTACACGAATGTATTGGCAGAATTCTATAGTAATTTTGAAATTAGTAGTACCGATAATTTTGGTTTGTCTTTTAAACATAACTCTTCACAAGGAGGAATAAAAGATATTCTTTTGGATGATAAATTTTACGATACTCAATTGGAGGGTAATTATGTCAGTAGGCAAAAAGATCTCAATTATGAGATGAGCGCTGGTATTAAACATCAACTTTTTAATTGGTACGGTTTAACTAATTTATACAATGCAGCTCCACCAGAAATTATTAATTCAATAGCTTCTAAACATTCTTATTTCAGTGGTTTTGCCGAAGGTAGCTTTATAATGGAAGATTCATATTTTAAAAAAGGTACCGCAAGTATCAGGTATTTAGGAGATAGTTTTTCATCTTCTGAATTTAATATTAAAGTAAAGCCAGAATTTGGGTTTGATGCAATTGATTTTCCGTTGAAAATTGGAGTTGATATAGATTATATAGGTGGAATGTTTAAAAGAAATTATTCAGATACATCTGCTATAAAATATAGTTTTTTTAACACTGGAATTATTCCTTCTTATGAATATACAACTAAATATTTATCACTTTCTGTAAGCTTTGCTGGTTATGTGTCATTAAATTCTGAAGAAAGTAAAACCAATTTTTACGTATATCCAAAAATTGAAGTTTCTTACCGTATAGTCGATGAATTATTAATTGTTTACGGAGGAATTGATGGAGGTTTAGAGCAAAACTCCTATTATAATTTTAAAGAAAAAAATCCTTTTGTTTCACCGACCTTGTTCATACAACCAACAAGTAAGCTGTATAATGGTTTCGCGGGGTTAAAAGGAAAACTAACTAATGCTATTGCATATAATATAAAAGCATCTTATTCTGAAGAAGATGATAAAGCATTGTTTAATTCTAATATTTACAAGGGACAAGATTTAACTTTAGAAGGATATGAATATGGTAACTCTTTTACTATTATTTATGATGATCTTGAAACTATTTCCTTTTTTGGAGAATTGATTTTTGATGTTTTAACTAATTTTAATTTAGGAATAAATGGAACCTATAATAGTTATCATACTAAATACGAAATAGAACCTTGGAACCTTCCAACTATTGAGACTACATTATTTACAACCTTTAATATTACTGAAAAATTCTATGGCGGAGCTTCTTTATTTTTTGTAGGAGAACGTAAGGATTTGTTTAGCTCATCTATTGGTATTTTACCAGATAATGAAGTGATAACTTTAGCTAGTTATTTTGATGCAAATGCTTATATAGGATACCGATTTAATAAGCAATTGACAATCTTCGTGAAGGGAAGTAATCTTTTTGGAGAAAACTATCAAAAATGGGCAAATTATAAGGTGCAAGGAATTCAAGGCATGTTAAGTGGATCTTATAAATTTGATTGGTAAACCTATAAACCTATTTAATTTTTACAATTTTAGAATTATTTTTTATTTTTAATAATTTTCAACTTATTTAATACACACATAATTGAATAAGTAATATCAATTTCATGCCAGCGAACGCCACCAAAATTTGCACGACTTGCATGTTTATGGTGATTATTATGGTAACCTTCACCCATCATTAAAAAATCGAAAAACAATAAGTTTTTAGAGGTGTCATTTATTTTAAAATTCACATAACCATAAACATGTGCAAACCAATTAATAATCATCCCGTGTATAGGAGCCATTAAAAAATAATTGGTAAAAACAACCATTGCCACCAAACGTCAGCAAAAAAATAAAAAAGAATAGTTTATAAGCTGCTTCCCAAGCAAGTTGTGAGAATATTCAACTTGCAAAATTATCAAACACTTCCCATTGTGGAATGTTTTTAGTAAATTTTTCGGCTATTATTATTCTTTGTTTATTAATATCTTGGTAGGTATTTTTAGTTCTCCACATAATTGCTAAAGGGTTTTTATAAAATTTTGGAGAGTGAGGATCTTCTTAAGTATCTGCATATGCATTTTGCATTCTATGCATAATGCCATACCCATAAGTACTTAAATAATTGGAGCCTTGAGTAAGCCATGTTAATACAAAACAAATTTTTTCCAACAATGGTGAGATGGTAAATGTTTGATGAGCAGCGTAAAGATGGAGAAAAAAGGTTTGGAAGAATAAGTCTGAATACCAAAGCAATATCATAAAAATTAAAATGGTCATATAAATTATTTTTTGAACAAATTTCAGAAATTATAATAAGTTATAAAATGAACCTATGTTAAGTAATTTGTTTCCTAATTCTCCTAAGTGATTGAGGTGTAACGCCTATGTAGGATGCGATGTGTTTTCTGATTTTCTCCAAATCATTTATTTTGTAATGAAAGTATAAAAAAGGATTTGCTTGAAGAAATGTTTTCGTAACAGTTATATTTTTTTCTTTATTTTTACTTTCAATAAATACAATAAGATGAAAAAAATACTGTTTGTAGGTGCTATCATTTCAATATTATCTTGTTCTTCAGAAAAAATAAAAACAGATTTATTAGTGAAAAATGCTACCATTTACACGGTTAATAAAGTTTTTGATATTGCTGAAGCTTTCGTTGTAAACAATGGCAAAATAGTTGAGGTAGGTTTGCTTAATGATTTAGAAGCAGCCTATGAACCAGCTATTTTATTTGATGCTCATGGAAAAACAATTGTTCCTGGATTAATTGATGCACATGCACATTTATATAATTTAGGTTTATTCCTTCAAATTATAGATTTAAAAGGAACGAAGAGCTTTGAAGAAGTCTTGGAACGAGTGGTAATTTTTCAAAAAGATAAAAACCTTACTTATATTGAGGGTAGAGGATGGGATCAAAACGATTGGGACGTAAAAGAATTCCCAACGAATGAAAAATTAGACGAACTTTTTCCAGACACACCTGTAGCGCTTAAAAGAATAGATGGACACGCATATTTAGCTAATTCTAAAGCATTAGAATTGGCAGGAATTAATTTAGAAACAGATGCAGCGGGAGGAGAAATTATTATAAAAAATGGAAATCCAACAGGAATAATCATTGATAGTCCAATGAATTTAATTAATAAATCGATACCAAATTACTCCTTAGATTATAAAATAAAAGCTTTAAAAGAAGCTGAAAAAGCTTGCCTAAAATTGGGTCTTACTACAATTGATGATGCGGGTTTAGATAGAGGAATTATAGAGCTAATTGATAGTTTGCAACAAACTGGGGGTTTATCTATACGGGTGTATGCTATGGTTAGTAATTCCAAAGAAAATCTAAATTATTACTTACAAAAAGGAGTTACTAAAACCAATCGATTAAATGTGCGATCTATAAAAGTATATGCAGATGGTGCTTTAGGTTCTAGAGGAGCAGCAATGAGAGATGAATATAGTGACCAATCAGGGCATTATGGAGCTATGATTACTCCAATGGATCAACTTGTTGATTTAGCTGATAAGATAGCCAAAGCAGGTTTTCAGATGAATACCCATGCAATAGGAGATTCAGCTAATGTTTCAGTAATACGTGCTTACAAGAAAGTAATTAATGATACTAACGATTTAAGATGGCGAATAGAACATGCACAAGTGGTTACACCTTCATATATTGACTCTTTTTCAAAGAATATTATTCCTTCAGTACAACCCACTCATGCTACTAGTGATATGTATTGGGCAGAAGATAGAGTAGGAAACGAACGTATTAAAGGAGCTTATGCATACAAAACCTTATTAAAAAGTGCAAATATGATAGCTTTAGGAACGGATTTTCCTATTGAAAAAGTGAATCCAATGCACACTTTTTATGCAGCTATTGCTCGTAAAGATTTAGAGAATTACCCGGAAGAGGGTTATAGGATTGAAGAAGGACTTACAAGAGAAGAAACCTTAAAAGGGATGACAATCTGGGCTGCTTATTCAAATTTTGAGGAGAATGAGAAAGGAAGTATAGAAATTGGAAAGTTTGCAGATTTTACGGTTTTAGAAAAAAATATTATGATAATTCCTGTAAACGAAATTCCTTCAGTAAAAGTTTCTGCTACTTTTATTAATGGTGAAATGGTTTTTACTAAAAATTAAAATAAATATTTTTTTCATAAAGGGTATGGGAGCTTTAACTAAATTAGGTGATGCTAAATAAGGGTAATCTTAGCTAAATAATCGAAATTCTAACCTTCTCCTAAAATTTCAAAGGATAATCCATTTTCTGAACAAGCATTTTTAAAAGTTTTCGGATCTAAATACAACTAATTAAGAGGTTCACTTGCCCATTCTTTATAATAAATAGTAAATTTTAATTCAACATAATAGCCATCTGGAGGCACCATAATACTTCCTTCTTCATCACCACTATCGTAAATATAACGTAAATCGCTAGAATAAATTATTATTTGTCCCTTTGGATTTAAAAGTAATTTTAAATGCTGTAGGTATTGATCGATATGTTCTAATTTTTGAAAAATTACAGTACCATTCATTAATAGTAAAACAGTATCAAATTTTTGATCTTTTAATTGAAGTAAATCGATTTCTTTTGCATTTTTCAATCCCCTTAAGTTACAAACTTCTATAGCTCTACCAGAACTATCAATAGCCATAACATCTAATCTAGATCCTTGGAGATATAAAGAAATGCTAACTGGGCCACACTTAAATCCAATACTTTTCCGCTAGCATTACTTAAAGCCAATTGTTCTAATGGAGGCATTTCAGAATAATTTCTAAAAAGATAGGGAAGTGGTAAAACATCTTCTTCACTAATATTGGTTTCGGTATATATATCGTCTGTATAATTATCATTTTGATAATCTAATAATGCTTGTCCAAACAAATCAGTCATAAATTTATAATTTAATAATGTTCTAACATAAGCTAGTAAAATGCTACTACAAATTTAGTATTTTTAGGGTCTATGGAAAATATATTAAAACAGCTTCCAAAGAAGGCTAAAGATAAGGAGAAGGAGAATAGAAAGTTATTTAAAAAGCTTCGAAAAAAGCCGCCCAATAACCTCGATAACTTGATGGTAGAGCTTCACGATAAAGAGTTTGCAAAAACAGATTGTCTAAAATGTGCTAATTGCTGTAAAACAACTGCACCTTGGTTAAATGATCAGGATATAGCAAGAATTGCAAAACACCTGAAACTTAAAGAACAGAAGTTTATAGAAGAATACATAGAAGTTGGTGGGGACAATGAGTTTTCATTTAAATTAGTCCCTTGTGTGTTTTTAATGCCTGATAATGAATGTAGCATTTACAATGTTCGTCCAAAAGCATGTCGTGAATATCCACATACCAATAGAAGAAAATTTCAGCAAATAGAAACGATTACGATAGAAAATACGGCAATATGTCCTGCCGCCTTCAATATAATGGAAGCTTTAAAGGCAAATTTACCCATACAATATTCTGAAAAAGGAGGAAAACCTAGAGAGAAGTTTAGAAAAGGTGGCGGTTGATGTTAGTTTTTATATAACAAATACTTTGCCCTCCTAATTTGATAATCTTCCAAACCTGCTAACCAAGTTTTTCTAATTTCCCGATAGCTATATCCTTTTTTAATTTGTTCTTGCAATTTAGTAGTTCCAGCTAATTTGGTAAAAAACGGACTAAAGAATTCTTCCTTTTTTCCAGTTGAGCTATAGGCTTCAATTAGCCATTCAAGGTTTAATTTATTTAGTTTTTTATTTTTTCTTAAATCTTTCCCTTGACATACTTCATTTTTAAATTTAGGGTATTTAGCACCTTCATTTACTTGCGGGGTAAATGTAAAGGGATAAAATTCTTCAGGAAGGTTTGGATCGCCAAAGATTTGAAATTGCATCTCGGTTCCACGACCTGCGCTTAAGGGGGTACCTTCAAAAAAGCACAAGCTTGGGTAGAGGTTGATTGCAACATCATTAGGTAAATTGGGTGATGGTTTAATAGGTAATGAGTATTCGGTTTGATGGGTGTAATTCTTTAATTTAATGATGGTAAGATCACATTTTACTCCATTTTCTAACCAGCCTTCACCGTTAATCATTTGAGCATATTCTCCAATGGTCATACCATGAATAACGGGTACCGGATGCATTCCTACAAAACTTTTATGCTGAATTTCTAATATAGGACCGTCTATATAATGACCGTTTGGATTGGGACGATCTAATATTAATAAAGGAATGTTTGCTTCTGCGCAGGCTTCCATCATATAATTTAAGGTAGATATATAGGTGTAAAACCGAGCACCCACATCTTGAATATCGAAAATCATCATTTCGATTCCTTCTAATTGTTGTGGAGATGGTTTTTTATTTTTTCCATACAAGGAGATGATAGATAAACCAGTTTTAGTATCCACTCCATCACTAACTAGTTCACCTGCATCTGCTTTTCCTCTAAATCCATGTTCGGGAGCAAAAACACATTGGATGTTTATTTTTTGATTGTATAAATAATCTATTAGGTGTAAACGTAGATCTATTTTTTTCTGAATTCCATTTTCATTTTGGTCTTCATTTTTTAAATATAAAATCGAGGTCTGGTTAGCAACAATACCAATTTTTTTATTCTTTAATAGCGGTAGGTATTCCTCCACTTGATCCGCACCTAAAATAATCTCTTTTATAATTGATGCTGTTTGAACTTCTTCAGTAGCAAGAATTTTTTTTTCAGATTGACTTTTACAACAAAAACAAGTTAGTATTGTTAAAGTTACCAATAAGAAATGTGTATTTTTGAAAACAGTTAAAGTCATAAAGGTTTAGTGAATTTTGAATATTTCATCGCCAAGCGAATCGTTTCCGTAAGGGATTATAAAAATAGTATTTCATCCCCAATAATAAAAATAGCAATTATTTCTATTGCAATTGGGTTTATTACGATGTTGATATCTATTGCAACAGGTGTTGGGCTTCAAAAAAAGATTCATGAAAAGGTTTCTGCCTTTAATGGAGATGTCATTATTTCAAATTTTGACACTAATTTTTCCAATGACTCTCAAAATCCAATTTCAAAAATGCAAGTTTTTTATCCTAAATTTACTTCTGTTGAAGGCATCAAACATATACAAGCTACAGCCTCTAAAGGGGGTGTTATAAGAACTGAAACAGATTTTGAAGGAATTGTTATAAAAGGTGTAGGTGCTGATTATAATTGGGAGTATTTTTCAGATTTTTTAGTGGAAGGAAGTTTGCCAAATTATGCTGATAAGCTCCATGAAGATATTTTAATTTCTAAATATTTAGCGAAACGACTCCACTTAAAAGTAGGGGATAAAGTCACTACCTTCTTTTTTAGGAAAGACAGCTCTAAACCACCACGTAGTAGAACTTTTAAAATAGCTGGGATTTATAATAGTGGTTTTTTAGAATTTGATGAAAAATTTGTAATCGCAGATATTCGCCATATTCAGCGATTAAACAAATGGACAGAAGATGAAGTAGGTTCTTTTGAAGTCTTTGTTGAAGATTTCGATCAAATAGATGCTATTGGAAATCAAATCTATCATGAAACGAATAGCCTTTTAGACTCACAAACTATCAATGAACGTTATTATTCTATTTTTAAATGGCTGGAGTTATTCGATTTTAATATCATTCTTATTATTGGAATTATGATTTTGGTAGCAGGTATTAATATGATTACTGCGCTACTGGTTTTAATTTTGGAACGTACTCAAATGATAGGTATCTTAAAAGCATTAGGTAGCAGTGATAAGAGTGTGCGAAGCATTTTTATTTATAATGCCATGTACCTTGTTGGCGTTGGATTGTTTTGGGGAAACATGATCGGAATTGGATTGTTAGTGCTTCAAAAACAATTTAAATTGATTACACTTGACCCTACCATTTATTATGTGACAGAAGCTCCTGTTTACTTAGATATGGTTTATATACTGATGTTAAACCTAGGCACCTTCTTATTGTGTTTAGCGATTTTGTTAATTCCTTCTTATATTATTTCTAAAATATCTCCTGTTAGAGCGATTAGGTTTGAATAGTTGAATAAAATATTTATTACTACGATATAATTATAACAATTATTAGCTCATGAATTTATACATTTGTACGCTGAAATGTATTAAATGAATTACGCAAAAAATATACTTGAAACAATTGGTAATACTCCACTAATTAAAGTCAATAAAATCACGGAAGAACTACCTTGTATAGTCCTTGCTAAATACGAAACTTTTAATCCAGGTAACTCGGTTAAAGATCGCATGGCATTAACGATGATTCAAGATGCAGAGGCTGATGGGAGATTAAAACCTGGCGGAACTATCATCGAAGGGACCTCTGGTAATACAGGAATGGGATTGGCTTTAGCTGCTATTGTTAAAGGATATAAGTGTATTTTCGTTTTAGCAGATAAACAATCAAAGGAAAAGTGTGATATTTTAAAAGCTGTAGGTGCTGAGGTCGTAATTTGTCCAACAGCAGTAAAACCTGAGGATCCACGTTCCTATTATTTAGTTTCTAAAAGATTGTCGGAAGAAACACCAAACAGTTGGTATGTAAATCAATATGACAATCCTAGTAATGCAAAAGCCCATTACGAAAGTACCGGTCCAGAAATTTGGAAACAAACCGATGGTAAAATCACTCATTTTGTAGTGGGAGTTGGTACAGGTGGTACCATTTCGGGAGTTGGAAAATATTTAAAAGAACAGAATCCTAATGTGAAAGTTTGGGGAATAGACACTTATGGGAGTGTTTTTAAAAAATACCATGAAACAGGAGTTTTTGATGAAAATGAAATATACCCTTATGTAACCGAAGGGATTGGAGAAGATATTCTGCCTAAAAATGTAAACTTTGATATTATAGATGGTTTTACTAAAGTAACCGATAAAGATGGAGCGGTTTATACGCAAAGATTAGCCAAAGAAGAAGGTATGTTTTTGGGTAATTCTGCAGGATCTGCTATAAAAGGAGTTTTGCAATTAAAAGAACATTTCACAAAAGACGATGTGGTAGTGGTATTATTTCACGATCATGGAAGTCGTTACGTTGGCAAAATGTTTAATGACGATTGGATGCGTGAAATGGGATATTTAGATTAGTGCTAATCCTGAGAAAGCAGGAATCTAATTAAATAATTAATGCTGATATCTTATAATGTAGAATTAGTTTATGAGAAGAAAAATTAAACATCCTTACAAATTAATTTTAAAAATTAGTATTTTGCATAATGCTTAAATTGATTTATACAGCTCGCCATTATTTTGAGAAACATGGTTTTGATGTTAGTTCTCGATTCGCAGATAGATTAGGATTAAGAGCAAAAAATGTTCGTTTGTTTTTTATTTATTTATCCTTCGCAACTTTAGGTTTAGGCTTTGCAGCTTATATTACCATGGCTTTTTTATTGCATTTAAAAGATTTGTTTTATACTAAAAGGTCTTCCGTATTTGATTTATGAAACGAATTTGTTAAAAGTTTTTATAATCAAAAGGCTATTAAATATTCGATATTAGGAAGCTTTATTAATCAAATAATCTAGATACCGTAAATATTTATAAGTAGTGTTTTTTAAATTGAAAGATTAAAAAAGCTTTATAATGTTTAAAGCTCGTTAACAAATTAACTAGCAAAAATTTGAAGTCCCGTTTTTTTTTTCTTTATTGCTAAATAAAATAAAATTTAACTAAACAATCAATTATGAAGAAATATTTTCTTTCCCTTTTTACTTTTTTAATTCCAATAATTACATTCGCCCAAGAAAATATAGAAAAAGGTATCGATCAAAAAATTGACGAAGCATTTAAACCTTTTTCTGACTTCATATCTAGTATTGTGTTTTTTGAAGTTTTTAAAGGCGCTCCTTTTGTTATTATTTTATTAGTTTTTAGTGCATTGTTTTTTACTTTATATTTTGGCTTTCCAAATTTCAGGTATTTTATAACTTCTATAAACATTGTTAGAGGTAAATATGATTCGTTAGATGAATATGTTTCAAATGCTGAAGAGTTAGTAATTGATGGAGAAACAAAACGCAAAGAGAATAATGATGATAAAGATGGCGAAGTAACCCATTTTCAAGCTTTGGCAACAGCAGTTTCTGGAACAGTTGGTAATGGTAACATTGCAGGTGTTGCTCTAGCAATTGCATTGGGAGGACCAGGCGCTACTTTTTGGATGATCATTTGTGGATTATTAGGAATGTCTACGAAGTTTGTGGAGTGTACTCTAGGTGTTCAATATCGAGATATAGGTGAAGATGGAACTGTTTATGGTGGACCTATGTATTATTTAAGTAAGGGTTTAAAGGAAAAAGGATTTGCTAAATTAGGAAAGGTAATGGCAGTTTTATTTGCTGTATTTTGTATTGGCGGTTCTTTTGGTGGAGGTAATGCTGCCCAATCTAATCAGGCTACTATTGTTTTAAAAGACTTATTGAGTCTTGAATATAGCGGAGCAGGGGCTATTATTGGTGTCGTTCTAGCGATTTTAGTAGGAGTAATAATTATAGGGGGAATTAAAAGGATAGCATCTGTAACTGAGAAAGTAGTTCCATTTATGGCGGTGTTGTATATAATAGCTTGTTTGTATATAATTTTTAGTAATTATAACTTAATTGATGATGCTCTTGGTCTAATTATTATAGAAGCGTTTAATCCTAAAGCGATTGGAGTAGGAAGTCTTATTGGAGTATTGTTAGTAGGATTCAAAAGAGCAGCTTTTTCTAACGAAGCTGGAGCTGGTTCTGCATCTATTGCTCATTCAGCTGTAAAAACTAAATATTCTGCATCTGAGGGAATGGTAGCTTTGTTAGAGCCTTTTATAGATACAGTTGTAATCTGTACAATGACAGCATTAGTGATTATTATATTCAACTTTGGTGGAGCTTTTGAATATGGTGGTGACGGTCTTGGAGGGATAATGATTGACGGAATAACTTATGAAGGTGCAGGTATTACCTCAAAAGCATTTGCTCAATACATTCCATATTCTGGTGTGTTTTTAACTATAGCGGTGGTTTTATTTGCTGTTTCTACTATGATTTCTTGGTCTTATTATGGATTACAGTCATGGAAATTTTTATTTGGTAGAGGTAAATTAGCAGATATTACCTATAAATTATTATTTTTAGCTTTCGTAGTTATTGGATCTGCAGCAAGTATGAATTCTATTTGGGGCTTTTCTGATGCTATGATATTCGCCATGGTGTTTCCTAATATGATTGGGTTGTTTTTCTTATTTCCAGTTGTAAAAAAACAATTAAAAAGATATTTAACTGCTATAAAAGTAGACAAGGAAGCATAGGGTAAATTTATAATTTTCGGTTTTTTCTCCCCAGAATAATATTAAACTATATTATGATGGAAAAAATTAAATATCATTTCGTTTTCAATAGATCTCAACGAAATGGGTTTTTATTATTGGTATTCTATATATCTGGATATTTAGTACTAAACTACTATGTAGATTTTTCTAAGAAAACCTCCTAGATATTAATTCTAAAAAAGTTATTGTTATTCAAAAAGAATTAGATTCTTTGAGAACTATTGAGGTAGCATCCAAAAAGCCTAAAATATTTCTTTTTAATCCAAATTTTTTTAACAGATTTTAAAGGATATGCATTGGAGATGTTAACCGAATAGATTGCCGATTATTAGCTTTTAGAAAAGAAAATAAATAGATTAATTCTGTTAAAGACTTTAAAAAGGTCACAAAAGTTTCCGATTCTTTATTAAATAAAATAAGTCCTTATTTTAAATTTCTAGATTGAGTTAACAATCCAAAATCAAAAACCAAGTATGTGAAAAGAGGATTTAAAGATAAAATATTCAAGAAAAAGAGTAGACCTAATTATAGCAACACACGAACAACTCGAAGAAGTAAATGGAATAGGAAAAGCCTTTATTAAAAAGATTATAGAGTATCAAAATAAACTAGGAGGATTTACAAATGATATTGAATTATATGAAGTTTATGGCCTGGACTGTCAGATTATTAACAAAGTATTAAATGAGTTTACGGTAAAAACTCCAAAATGAATCGTAAAAATGAATCTTAATACCATATCTGCTTCATATATTGCAACCATTCCATTAATTTCATTCAACCTAGCTAAAAGAATATGGGAACACAGAATCCTTAATGAACGAATTAAAAGTTTTTTAAAATTAGAACATATTGATGGATTAATGAAAAGAAAGTTACAAGGAATTCAGCTATATTTGGAGCTTGAATAACTGTCAATACAATACTGTATTTGATAATAATTATTTTAAAGAATGGAGCATATGTATTTTACAGAAGAACACGAACTTTTTAGAAAAAGTTTAAAAGATTTTTTGCAAAAAGAAGTCGTTCCTCATATTGATAAATGGGAAGAAGATGGTGTAGTAGAGCGATTTATCTGGAAGAAAATGGGAGATATGGGTTTCTTTGGAATTAATTACCCTGAAGAATTTGGTGGATTAAACTTAGATTTATTTTATACAGTAATATTTTTAGAAGAACTTCAGAAAGTAAACTCTGGAGGATTTGCTGCTAATATTTGGGCTCATGCTTATTTAGCAATGACTCATTTAGATAAAGAAGGTAGTCAAGAAATAAAAGAAAAATATTTAGCACCAAGTATTTCAGGAGAT
>JAQWNL010000021.1:0-35058 GCA_029268635.1 Flavobacteriaceae bacterium | reverse complement strand
CAAGGTTTATTTTAATATTTTATACCTTTACTTTCTATAATTTCATTTAAAAAAATAAGAACCTTATATCTTATGTCAAAATACAAACACATTTTATTGATTATCACTGGAACCGTATTAGTTATTATGCTAATCTTAAGTTTTTATGCTAATTCGATCGTTAAAAATAAAATTGAGGCTTTATTAAAAGAAAAAATACCTGAACATATAGAACTCCTGTATAAAGATATAACTGTTCAATCGCTATCAGGTACGATTTCTGTAAAGGAACCAAATATCCTAATAAAATTAAAAGATAGTGAGCATATCCAAACTCAGTTAACGATGAAAAAGTTAATTGTTGGTAATGTTTGTTATTGGGATTATTTTATCAATGATCAAATACATATCGGGAAGATTGAATTTAAAGATTTAGAAACTATTTATTTTAAAAATCACTCGAATAAAGCAAAAGATGCCAGTTCCTCAAAAAAAGAAAGCAAGCTACTAAGCTCAATTAAAATTGATAAATTAAATATTGAAAACGCTTCAGCTATTGTTTATGACGGAACAAAAGACTCCACATTAGTATCCTTAAAAAATACTTCTATTTCTATTAAAGATATAGTGTTAGATGAATCGTCCAAGTCTAATTTAATTCCTTTTAATTATAAAACCATAAACATAGCAGCAGATTCTATTTTTTATAAAACTAGTAACTATGAAAATATCAACCTAAACCATCTCTTATTTGAAGACCAAACATTAACACTTCATGGCTTTCATTATAAAAATAAATATTTAAAAAAAGAATATGAAAGCCTTTTAACTATCCAAAGAGATTATTACGACGTAACTGCTGAAAAAATAATTATCAATGAGCTTGCTTTAGATAAAGAAACCGATTCTGTTGTCTTTAAAACAAATCTAATTTCTATTGATAAAGCAAACGCAGCTATTTATAGAGATAAGTTTGAAAAAAAGGAAGACCTTAGGATAAAAAAACTATACAGTAAGGTTATAAGAGAATTGCCATTAAAGCTAACGGTAGATTCCGTTTCAGTAAAAAACAGTAGCATTGAGTATTCAGAGAAGTTACTCAGAGAATACCAAGCAGGCCTACTTACTATTAAAATTATTGATGCTGGAATCACAAACGTTAGCAATACCTATTCTTCTCCTGAAAGAACAGTTATTATTGTTGATGGAATTTTCATGAAAAATACCCCATTCACAGCAAATTGGTCTTTTGATATTAATAATAATGATGATCAATTTAAATTTATAGGTAAAGTTGGGAAATTAGAGCTTTCTGATATGGATGTATTTCTAACTCCCTTATTAAATGCTGAAATTAAAGGAGAAGTTATAGCAACTAATTTTACGATTAATGGCAATTTTGATCAATCAGTAATAAATATAAGTCAAGAGTATAAAAATGTTGAAATAATACTTTTAAACAAGAAGAAGAAGAAAAAAGAACTTTTATCTACTGTGGCTAATGTTGTTATACATCATAATAGCGGAAAAAAAGGCACTCTTTTTCACAATGGAACCACTCAGGCTAAAAGAGACCATACAAAATCATTTTTTAATTATTTAGCTAAAAATTTAATAAATGGTGTTAAAGTAAACTTTATTAAAAAAAATAATTACGTAAAAAAAGAAAAAAGAAATTAGTTTATTGAATCAATTTCTTGAGTGACTAATTCCCAATTTTCCATTAACTTTTCTAAATCCTTTTTCTTCTGTTGGTAGATATTAAAAAAGTTAGGATTTAATATCGTTTCATCGTAATTAATAGAAAGCTCAAAATCTATATCTTTAATTTCCTTTTCAAGTCTAGATATAGATGCTTCTGTTTTACTAAGCCTATTGTTTAAAGATTTAACCTTTTTTTGATTTACATAATTCTCTTTACTCGATGATTTATTTTCTTTTTCAGAAGCAACAGTTTTTGTTCTCTTCTCTGCTTCCCGCATATTTTCAATATTTCTCTGGTCTAAATAATAATCTATATCTCCCAAATACTCTTTTATATCACGATCCTTAAATTCATAAATTTTGGAAGTCAATCCTTTTAAAAAATCTCTATCGTGAGAAACTAATAATAAAGTCCCTTCAAACTTTATCAATGCTTCTTTTAAAACATTTTTAGACTTAATATCGAGGTGATTAGTCGGTTCATCCATGACCAACACATTAAATGGCTTTAGTAATAATTTTGCCAATGCTAAACGATTACGTTCTCCACCCGAAAGCACCCTAACATACTTATCTACATCATCGCCTCTAAACAAAAAAGATCCTAGAATATCTCGTACTTTAATTCGATTTTTCTCATTAGCAACATCAATCATAGTGTCTAAAACGGTCTTAGATCCGTCTAAATAATCAGCTTGATTTTGAGCAAAATATCCTATTTCTACGTTATGCCCTAAATTTAATTCTCCATTATAGGATACATCTCCAACGATACATTTAGCAAGCGTTGATTTACCTTGTCCATTTTGTCCAACAAAAGCTATTTTGCTATTTCTTTCTAATAACAAACTCACATCGTGAAGCACTTTTTTATCAGAGTAGTTTTTAGAAACATTTTCTATTTCAATAACTACTTTTCCAGGAACCACAGAAATCGGAAAACTCAAAGACATCACACTATTGTCGTCTTCATCTACTTCGATTCTATCAATCTTATCAAGTTTTTTAATTAAAGATTGAGCCATGGTTGCCTTAGAGGCTTTTGCTCTAAATTTTTCAATTAATTTCTCCGTTTGCTCTATTTGCTTTTGTTGATTTTTTTGAGTTGCTAATTGTTGCTCTCTCAATTCTTTTCTCAATACTAAATATTCTGTATAAGGTTTATTATAATCATAAATTCTACCAAGTGAGATTTCAATAGTACGATTGGTGATGTTATCTAAAAACATTTTATCGTGAGACACAATAACTATTGCTCCTGCATAATTTTTTAGAAAATCTTCCAACCATAAAATAGATTCAATATCCAAATGGTTTGTGGGCTCATCTAACAATAAAATATCATTGTTTTGTAATAATAACTTTGCCAACTCAATTCGCATTCTCCAACCTCCAGAAAAAGTATCTGTAGCCATATTAAAATCTTCACGCTGAAATCCTAAACCTTGAAGTACACGTTCTGTGTCTCCTTGGTAATTATAACCTCCGTGAATTTCATATTGATGCTGAACATCATTTAAATCTACCATTAGTTGATGATAGCTTTCACTTTCGTAATCGGTACCTTCCGCTAGTTGATGATTAATTTTTTCTAACTGACTTTCTAATTCTTTAATTAACTTAAAAGCTTCATAAGCTTCTTCAAGTACCGTTCTACCTTTTGCAAAATCAATATCTTGTTTTAAAAAACCAATAGAAATTTCTTTGTCGGAAGCAATTTGTCCTTTATCATATTCTTTCTCCCCCGATAATATTTTTAATAAGGTAGATTTTCCAGCACCATTTTTACCAACCAATCCCACTCGATCACCCGAGCGCAATTGAAAAGTGATTCCTGAAAATAAATCATCTCCTTGAAATGAAACGGTAAGATTATGAATATTGAGCATTTAAAAATATTTTTGCAAAGATGCTTATTTTTTTTTCAATAAAAAGCACCAATTACCATTTGTAATACCTTTTTATATTCATCTCTTTAGGAAGCTCTAAATCATTTTCAATATAATTATAAAGGCTTTTAGCTAATGATGGGGCAGATGTGATACCTCGAGTTCCTAAACCATTAAAAAACACTTTATTTTCACAATCTAACAATGTTCCTAAAAAAGGGCGTCGATCTCTTGTTGTGGGCCTAATTCCAGCAACTTGACTTACAACTTCAAAATTACAGTTTATAATAGCTTTTAGTTTATTGATCATTTCCTCTTTCGAATTTTGGGTTGTTTTAACTGTATGATCTTCTCGATCATAGGTTGCACCAACCTTATACAAATCCTTTGTCAATGGGATAATGAAAAGAGAAGTTTTCAGCATAGAATAAAGCTTTAATTCTGGCGAATTTATAATTATATATTCTCCTTTATTTGGAATAACTAAGGGCTCATTACTAATTTTTGCTTTACTTGGGAAATAAGGATTGTCTTTGGCAGATACCCCTTCACAAAAAACTATTTTTTTCGAGATAACATCTTTATAGAAAACTTTATCAACAATTACATGAAGGTTATTATAATCAAAAGCTTCATTCTTTAGTTGATCATTTTTAAGGAGGTAGTTTTTATAGTTTTCAATCAACACAATTGGGTTAATCTTACCGGTATTATTTACTTCACCAAAACCTAATGGTGCATTAATATTTAAATTTTTATTTTTAATTATTTTAGGTTTTAAAAAGGTTTCTAATTCCTTTTTATCACTTGCTACCATCCAATTATTTTGTTCTTCAATACTTTTAAAAATTTTAAGGATTGACATTTTTTCAAATAATGGAATTCCTAATTTAATCGCTAATTTTTTATAAAATTTAATGGAAGTTTTTATATGTTCTTTAGCATTCCAAACTGGAGTAAACCTTTTTAAAACAACAGGGTTAATAACACCTGCAGAAACTTTAGTTGAAGCAACATCACCAGTATCATATACTATAAATGTTTTGTTATTTTTTTCTAGTTCTTCACAAAATGTGATTCCAGCTATTCCTAATCCTACAATGATATAGTCAATTTCTTTCATTTTACAAATATACTTTCTTCCTCATAAAAAAAGCCCTGAAACTAATGTTTCAGGGCTTTTAATTTATAAAATTACTTTATTAGTAATTCCACATGTCAATTTCAATATTTCTAATCACTTCTTTAATTCTATCAGATTCCATTAATTGCATCAATGCATTATCATTGATATAATCGTTAATCTGTCTATCCCCTATGTCGTTGTCTTCCTTATATATAACAGCATTAAATCTTCTTGAATTTAATAAATGATCATACGAAATAGGCCTAGAAGTATTTTTTCTATTAAAAGCTTTCGCTTTATGAAGCACATCTCTAGCTGAAGGGAACCAAATCCAAAACAACTCAACTTTAGTATCTGATGATTCATCAGGAAATGCTTTTGCACGTGCTTCATTTGCAACAGGAGCTATTCCTAATAATCGGTATTTAAGATCACCCGAACGCTTATTCAAGTACCAAGTGCCACGTATTCTCCACTCTTCAATATCTGCAGCATCCAAAGTAAACTTACGAATATATTGAGGATCTATAGCTTCACCAGCATTGAATTGAGAAATACCTAAATCTGTAGTATCAGAATATACCAAAGATGCTTCAATATCATTCAATGTTCTCTTTTCAGTAAAATAAGAATCCGCATACAAATGCTCTATTCTTTTATTTTTAATATTTTTAATTAAAACATCGTATAAAGAACGTCTTTCAGCACCAATGTTATTGGTGTCTATTGGATAATATAATGGAAAATTTACCCGCTCATCGAGATCAATAATTTCCCAAGTAGACTTAGACCATAAAACATCACGATCATCAATATACCCGTAAGGCAATGGTTTATCATTGTCATAAGCTAATTGATCTTCAGTTTTTACACCAATCTCCTCTGGAGTTTTTGCATTAAGCACATTTAATTGTGCAAATACACTAACTGATGTCATTAATAGACAAAAAACACTTAAAACAACATTTTTAATATTCATAAAATAAATTTTTATCCTAGTTTGCTAATTCAATAAAAACTGGAGTAATTCTAGGTAACTTATAACTTGAGTTTCCTGCAATTTTTGCATTTATATCAAATATCTGGACTGTTTCTCCTCTTTTTGCTCTTTTTAAAGCTCCTTTTGCTTGTCCATTTAATTTATTACCAGAAACTGTAACTGTAGGTTGTCCAGCAACTTTAAAACTAAACCCTGTTACATTAAGTTTAAGATCAAAATCAAAATCTAACAACATAGCTCCAATACTTGAAATCTCTAAACCTTGGCGTTGCATACGAACAGGCCCTCCATTACCATCTTCACCACGAATGGTACCAGTTGGTCTTGGTATGTCTTTAATTCTAAATATTTTACTAGATGGGAATGATTTCCCATCAATAGTTCCAGTTACATTAATTTTAACTTCCCTTCCTTTTACAGTGGTAACATCCATAATATATGAGCTACCAGAACCTCTTGATAATCCAGGAGCGTTTGCATTCACGTTATTATTGGGAACTCCGTCCATAGAGATGGTCATTGGATTTTTTACTCCTCTGTAAACAACATTCATCTTATCTGCAGAAATAGTTGCAGAATTAGGAGGAGATATCGTTGAAAATGATCTATTTACTGGTACATCCGTTTCTTTTCCATCTTCTAGAAATACTAATTTTCCTTCTAATTTGTGTTCACCTGCATTACCTGCAGTTATAGATAAAACAACCCTACCACCTTCGAAAGAATAATCCTTTCCTTTATCTAATTTTCTACCGTCTAGAGTTAATTCAGCCCTGTTTGGGACAGTTTTGTCATCTACACGACCTAAAACGATAGCTCCATCAAATACTTCACCTGTATAATATGCAGATTTTGGCGACTCTAAAAGTGTAGTATATTGTGAAAACGATAAGGCTGAAGCTTGTTGGCCTGCTAGTATTTTAGAAAGCAATTGACTACTGTTCGATTTAATATCAGTTTGTAACTGAGTTAACTTGGTCAAAGAAGCTATCAAAGGAAAACCTTCAAAATTGTAGTTTAACCAATCTACTTTCTCTCCATCTCTATTTAAAATTGGTTCTGTAGAAAAGTCATTTTCTATGGATACTCCCACAGCTGGATATTGTTCTCCAAAAAGTGAAAGCATTCCAGTTCGGTAATCGTTCATTTCAGCTAAAAACTCTTTACCTCCGGGCTTTAATTTATCACCTTGAAAGAATTTTGTATCTAAAAAATCCGGTTGATCTTGCACTTCAAAATTATCGATATCATCAGCTTTTACCGTTTTCATCATTTCAGATTTAAGATTCTCTAAATAGCTATCAAGCTTTCTAGTTATGACAACTGCCTGATCTGCCTTAGCTTTTACTGCTGCATATTGTTCTGGTTGATCCTCAGCCTTTATTGCTAAACTAGCCATAAAAGCTTCGTTTCGTGATTGAGTTATTGTATTTGCTATAGTAAGCTTCGTGTTTAATAATCCAAAAGCAGATAATACTTCTTTTGACATATTTAAAGCTAACATTGCAATGAAGACCAAATACATTAGGTTAATCATTTTTTGTCTTGGGGATAGTTTTCCTCCTGCCATTTTAATTTCTTTTAAGAATTAGTATTATAATTACAGTTAAAAATCGCCTTAATTTTTACTTCCCATTGCAGATAACATACCGCCATAAACTCCATTTAATGAAGAAAGATTAGTTGTTAAATTTTCCATTTGATTTTTTAATTGTTCTGTATTTTCAGCCACTTGATCATTCATTTCAACTTGACGATTAGAAGATTCTACTTGAACTTTGTACAAACTATTTAATGATTCCATTTGAGCAGCTGCTAATGCCATTTCTTCACCATACTTCTTAGTAGAATCAATTGCGTTAGTAGTTGGTACCATGTGTTTTGCTGTTTCTTCAAAAGAACGAATGCTTTCAGAAAGACTTTCCATTAATTCAGAATCGATATGAGCACCTTTAAGCATTTCGTCTAATTTTTTAGACAAGATACCCTCCGCGTCTGGATCACCTTCTTTTTTTCTATCTTTTCCCATATTTCCAGCTAATTCCGGATATACTAAAGACCAATCTAAGTCATCGTCTACGGGTTCAAATGCAGAAACGGCAAAAATTAAAGCTTCCGTAATTAGTCCCACGGCTAATAATATCCCACCATTAAGTGGTCCTATTTCCCAGTGAAGAATTTTAAATAGCGCTCCAATAATTACGATAGAGGCTCCTAAACCATAGGCCATATTAAATAATTTCTTTGTAGATTTTGATTCTGCCATAATAATTTTTAATTTATAAGTTAAGTTTGGTTTTAATTTTTTTTTGAGGTTTAACGAGCATCTTCTAATTTTTGATTTAATAGAACGTCAGTACCCATATAATCTTGAACATTTCTGAAACCAATGTAGCTTCTAGAAGAATCAGCATATTCGTAATCTCTAGAACTTACCTGTAAGAAATAAGCGATATCTTTCCAAGATCCTCCACGTAAAACTTTACGCAAATTTCCTGTATCGTTTACATTTGGATTCATATTAGATGAAATGTCATAAGAAGAAGGCTCATAAGAAGAATCTACCCATTCAGATACATTCCCTGACATATTATAAAGACCGTAACCATTAACTTCATACGATTTAGCTTCCACTGTATATAATGCTTGGTCAGCTGCATAATCTCCACGTAATGGTTTAAAGTTGGCTCTAAAGCATCCACGATCATTTTTCGTATAAGGCCCACCCCAAGGATATGTAGCAGATTCTAGACCACCACGGGCAGCATATTCCCATTCAGCTTCACTAGGTAATCTAAATGCATTTATTTGTTGACGTCTTCTAGATTTTTGATAAGAGTTTTTATATAGCGTTCTCCAAACAGAAAATGCTTTAGCTTGTTTCCAACTAACACCTACTACAGGGTAATCTGCATAAGCCTGATGCCAAAAATAATCATTGTGCATTGGTTCGTTATAAGAATAGTTATAATCCTTTATCCAAACAGTAGTATCTGGGTAAATATTAATATCTTCCTTAATGATAAAATCTTTTCTACGCTTACTATAGTCTCTTGCAGCAGCTTGCAAATCGATATAAGTATACTGAAAATTTAACTTTGTAACATCAATAGTACGTTGTCCATTATATGATTCTTCAGAAGAAATGTACATAGTATCCATTACCTCACTATAGTATTCATCTGGGTAATTAGCAGTATCCCATTGAATATCTATATTATTATTAATTTTTCTACCTGCATAGAAATCATCACCCATCCCGAAATAATTATCATACATATATTGATCATATGGAGTCATTTCCTCATTCTCTTCATCAACAAAAGCAAATTCTCCAATACCTTCATCACCTGCCGTAGCACCAACTTCATCTGCTAAAATAGCTAATTTTAATCGTACCGTTGAATCAAGGACCCAATTAACGAACTGACGATATTCTGCATTGGTAATTTCAGTTTCATCCATATAGAAAGAACGAACAGTCACTGTCTTAGTTGGGGCATCGTTTACAGCTACAAAATCATCATCTGATTTACCCATAATAAACGCCCCTCCAGGTATAAGTGTCATACCAAACGGCTTCTCTGGATTCCATTGCTTTCCTGGAGTTCCTACCAACTCTCCGCGATCACTCGTATTACAACTATATAAGATAAGAATAATCGCAATAAATGCAATAAGCTTTTTCATAGGTATTTAGGTTAAATTATCGAAATTTGAGTGCGCAAACCTATTTATAAAAATTTAAAAAAACAACATGTTTTATAAAAAACCCTCCAATTTTTCGACATTAAATTAGTTTGTTTGTAATTATAATTCATTTTTTCGGCGGGCTTTCATCCACCTTTCAGGTATTTCCTGATTACAAGCACTTAAATAATCGCCATAAGTGCAAGGTAATAACGTTTCTCTTTTTAATTTATTATTAATATTTAAAAAAAAAGGTAATTCTATCCACCATCGCCCAGTTTTATTACTTTTTTTAAATATTAATATATCATCTTCAATTGGCACTTTGTAAATTACATACTGTGTTTCATCACTGAAATCATCATCTGAAACTCTAAAATTAAATCCTTCAATAAAGTACCAAAAAATTTGTGCAATTAACATAGCGGCACTTTTTGAATTTTTAAAGTCTTTTAATTCATATACTCCGAAAGATCTTACTTTATTACTAATTCCAGCATATCTAGAAATTGTACAAATCTCTCTACCATCAAATCCATTTGGACTTTTACTATTTTTATAACTTAAATCAGCACTTTTTATTGTTCCAATATCTAAAAAAACCATGTCGGAATCTCTTAAAACAGGCTCTACCAAGGTAATATCTGAAATAACTTCTCCTAATCGGTAACCATCAAAAAATAATTTCTCCATGAGTTGGATTTCTTCTGGAGAATTAAAATAAGATTGATACCCAATATTACTGTAGTTAAACAAGCTATAAGGCTTATCTATAATTATTTTTCCTACAAAAGATTTATTAGTCATTGGCTGATCCGCATCACCTAAATCAAATTTACTGTCTATATTGGTAATATTTACCATATTTCCTAAAAAGTCGTACGACCTATATTGAGAATAAGCTAAATCTTGACTTCCACAAAGTAAAAGCGGTATAATTTCTTTCTTAAGGAGCTCCTCTATTACGGTCTTCATTGCAAAATGACTATCTTGTACAGATTCTCCTTTTTCAATATCACCCAAATCGATGATGCGATAAGGCCAATTACCCGGATATAAAGAATACAATGATTTTCTTATTTCATCAAAGCATATTTCTTCTCCAATAAAATTAACATCATTCCTGTTTTCCTTAACTCCGAGAAGTGCAAATTTGACATTCTCTAGAGCTGGTAATTCTTCAGTATTTGAATAAACTGGAATGATTTTCCCAAGAACACCATTTGGCAATACTCCTCTATAAGCAAGAACAGTTTTAGAAACTGGAGTAAGAAATTCTATCATTATTTTTTCTTAGCTGCTGGTTTTTTCTTAGCTGCTACCTTTCTCTTTGGTTTCTTTTTTTCAAATATATACAAAGCCTCTTCTAAAGTCATTTTATCAGCATTTGTTGTTTTAGGAAGTTCGATTTTAGTTTTTCCTTTTCTAAGGTTAAAACGTCCCCAACGTGCTTTTTCTAATCGAATACCTTCATCAGTCCAATTATGTATCAATTTATCGATTTCCTTTTGCTTTTTTGTTTCAATTAATTCAACGATATCAGCATCAGTAAGGTTATCAAAATCATATTTTTTATTGACATTGATAAACATATTATTCCATTTTATAAATGGTCCAAATCTTCCTTTTCCTTTTTGCACCGGCAATTCTTCATACATATAGATAGGAGCATCTGCTTTTCTTTTTTCTTCGATAAGCTCTTTTGCTGTATCCATATCTACATCTAGTGGATCCATTTCTTTTGGAAGCGAAATAAACTTAGAATCAAACTTAATATAAGGACCAAAGCGACCATTATTTATTTGAACTTCAAAACCATCATACAAGCCGAGATCCTTTGGAAGTTTAAATAAATCCATTACCTCTTCAAATGTTACTTGATGTAATTGCTGATCTGGACGAAGGCTTGCAAATTTCTTTTCCTCATCTTCTGGAGCTCCTATTTGAGCCATAGGGCCAAATTTACCTAGACGCACTAAAACTGTTTTTCCAGATTCCGGATCCTTACCTAAAACACGTTCTCCACTTTCTCTATCAGCATTTTCAGTTACATTTTCAATTTGCGGATGGAATTTTTTATAAAATTCATTCATCATATCCGTCCACTCTTTTTTTCCTTCAGCTATATTATCAAAATCTTCTTCAACTTTGGCTGTAAAATTATAATCTAATATATATTCAAAATGTTCAACAAGAAAGTCATTTACAATCATTCCAATATCTGTTGGCACTAACTTTCCTTTATCAGAACCAATTACTTCAGTAAGCATATTATCTTTTACATTATCCGTAAGGCTTAATTGCAAATAGCTACGCTTTACTCCATCTATTGTCCCTTTTTCTACATAATTACGATTGATAATAGTCGAAATTGTTGGTGCATAAGTAGATGGTCTTCCTATCCCTAATTCTTCCATTTGCTTAACTAAAGATGCCTCCGTATAACGATAAGGCGGTCTTGTAAATCGTTGTGTAGCTGTAATATAATTTTTTAACAAGGTGTCGCCAACTGTTAATTTTGGCAACATCCCTTCTTGCTCTTCATCTTCTAAATCGGTTCCTTCTAAATAAACTTTTAGGAAACCATCAAATTTGATCATTTCTCCATTTGCTACAAATTGCTCCGAAACTAACGCATTACTGTCGATCTTCAAATTAGTACGCTCTAAATGAGCATCACTCATTTGTGAGGCAATAGTACGTTTCCAAATTAGAGAGTATAGTCTTTCTTGATCATAATCACCACTTATAGTATGTCTTGACATATCTGTTGGACGAATTGCTTCGTGGGCTTCTTGGGCTCCTTTAGCTTTACCTTTAAAAGTTCTAGGGGTACTATATTCTTTACCAAAGGAATTTGATATTTCTTCTTCAGCAGCTTGTTTTGCATCGTTAGAAAGATTAACACTATCCGTTCTCATATAGGTGATATGACCCGCTTCATATAATCGCTGAGCAATGGTCATTGTTTTTCCTACTGAATAATATAATTTTCTGGAAGCTTCTTGTTGAAGTGTTGATGTTGTAAAAGGGGGTGCTGGTGATTTTTTTGCTGGTTTTTTTACTAAATCTGAAACATTATAGCTAGCTCCTATATTCTTAGTTAAAAAATCACGTGCTTCCTTTTCAGTTTTAAAATTCTTAGGAAGTTTTGCTTTAAACTTACTTCCAGTATTAGTTGTAAATTCTGCTACAATTCTAAAAGAAGCAAGGGGTTTAAAGACTTCAATTTGGCGTTCGCGTTCAACAATTAATCGAACCGCTACCGACTGAACCCTTCCTGCAGAAAGCCCTCCTTTAACCTTTCTCCATAAAACAGGAGATAATTCATAACCAACCAACCTGTCTAATACCCTTCTTGCTTGTTGTGCATTGACGATATTGTAATTTATTTTTCTTGGATTTTCAATCGCTCTTAGTATGGCTGTCTTTGTGATCTCATGAAAAACAATTCGCTTCGTATTGCTCTCTGTTAAATTTAAACTTTCTGATAAGTGCCAAGCAATTGCCTCTCCTTCTCGATCCTCATCACTGGCTAACCAGACCATTCCAGCTTTTTTAGCTTCTGATGTTAATTCTCTTACCAGACTTTTTTTATCGCTAGGTACTATATAATTAGGCGTAAAATCTCCGTCTACATCTACACCTAATTCCTTAGAAGGAAGGTCGGCAATATGACCAAAACTTGAAGTTACTTTAAAATCTTTTCCTAAAAATTTTTCTATTGTTTTTGCTTTCGCCGGGGACTCAACAATCACTAAATTCTTTGCCATATAAAGTTATGTTTGATCGACAAAAGTATATGAATTTTTTAAAACTCAATTTTTAAAAACAAAAAATAGTAAATTTATTATGATATACCAATTGTTGTATTTTACTGAAAAGTCTTTGTTGTCACCAACAAAATCAATCATTTCTTTATAAAAACAGCAAATAGAAAAATACGCGAAATAAACAGTAAAAAACAATCCATCAAAACAAAATATTACACCTAATAAGTAATTATAGTACTTGTTTTCAAACAAAATTATAAAAAATAATACTGCCATTATGTCATAAATATTAATTAAATTGTATCTTTGCGGTGTCTTAATAAAAGAAGGCTTATTAATTGACAATTAATTTTCCGTGCAATTAATAGACAAAGTATAACCTTATAATGATCTCCGCTTAGCGAGGAAACCTATGGAAAAAATTATTAACGAAGAGAAACAAGGCGAAGCTTTAGTTCTAGATATTAATAAAAAAAATACCCGTAACTTATATATAGAAAGCTATGGCTGTGCAATGAATTTTAGTGATAGTGAAATTGTCGCTTCTATTCTAGCTAATGAAGGTTTTAATACTACTCAAAACCTTGAAGACGCCGATTTAGTTCTTGTTAACACATGTTCTATTAGAGATAAAGCAGAACAAACCATTAGAAAACGCTTACAAAAATACAATGCTGTAAAAAAAATAAACCCAGGAATGAAAGTGGGTGTATTAGGATGTATGGCAGAACGTTTAAAGGAAAAGTTTCTAGAAGAAGAAAAAATAGTAGATTTAGTGGTAGGACCAGACGCTTATAAAGACCTTCCTAACTTAATAAAAGAAGTGGACGATGGCAGAGATGCTGTAAATGTAATTCTATCTAAAGACGAAACTTATGGAGATATTTCTCCAGTACGGTTAGGAGGAAATGGAGTGACTGCATTTGTAAGCATTACAAGAGGTTGCGATAATATGTGTACTTTTTGCGTAGTCCCTTTCACTAGAGGAAGAGAAAGAAGTAGAGACCCTCAAAGTATAGTAGAAGAAGTACATGATCTTGCACAAAAAGGGTATAAAGAAATCACTTTATTAGGTCAAAATGTAGATAGTTATTTATGGTATGGCGGAGGGCTTAAAAAGAATTTCAAAAAAGCTTCAGAAATGCAAAAAGCTACAGCAACAGATTTTGCTCAACTACTTGACTTAGTTGCGACAGCAGAACCTAAAATGCGTTTGCGTTTTTCTACATCCAATCCACAGGATATGCAGGTTAACGTATTGCATACCATGGCTAAATATAAAAACATATGTGACTATATACACTTACCTGTTCAAAGTGGTAGCACCAGAATATTAAAAGAAATGAACAGACAACATACTCGTGAAGAGTATATAAAATTGATTGATAACGTTCGTAAAATTTTACCAAACTGTACGATATCTCAAGATATAATCACCGGTTTTCCAACAGAAACCGAAAAAGATCACCAAGATACTTTGAGTTTAATGGAATATGTAAAATATGATTATGGGTATATGTTTGCATATTCTGAAAGACCAGGAACTTTAGCAGCTAGAAAAATTAAAGACGATGTTCCAGAAGAAGTTAAAAGAAGAAGATTAGCAGAAATCGTTGCATTACAAAGAGCGCATTGTGCATTTAGAACAGAAGCTTTTGTGGGTGACACTTTCGAGGTATTAATTGAAAAAGAATCTAAAAAAAGTAATCAACACTGGGCTGGGAGAACATCACAAAATACCATGGCAGTTTTTCCTAAGAAAGATTATAAAGTTGGAGAATTTGTAATGGTAAAAATATCCGGTTGTACTAGTGCCACACTCATTGGCGATGGCATTGGCTATCCTTAAGATAATTAATAGATAACCAAAAATAAATAGAGATTAACAAAAATAAGATCCCCGCCTTCGCGGGGAAGAATTATGGAATCAGTAAAAGCAACAAAACAACGTTTCGGAATAATTGGAAATGATCCAAACTTAAATAGAGTAATCGAAAAAGCAATTCGCGTGGCTCCAACCGATATATCTGTTTTAGTAACCGGGGAAAGTGGAGTTGGTAAAGAAAGTATTCCTAAAATCATACATTCTTTATCGCATCGTAAGCATGGCAAATACAGTACTGTTAACTGTGGCGCCATCCCTGAAGGAACTATCGACAGTGAAGTGTTTGGCCATGAAAGAGGAGCTTTTACTGGAGCAACTTCAACCAGAAATGGTTATTTTGAAGTTGCAGATGGAGGGACTATTTTTCTAGATGAAGTAGGAGAACTTCCACTTCCAACTCAAGTTCGTTTGTTACGTGTTTTAGAAACTGGAGAATTTTTAAAGGTTGGTTCTTCAAAAAATCAAAAAACCGATGTTCGTATTGTTGCAGCTACTAATATTAATATGGCAGAAAATATTAGCAAAGGTAAATTCAGAGAAGATCTTTATTACCGTTTAAGCACTATTGAAATTAACATACCTCCATTGCGAGAACGAGCAGAAGACATTCATTTAATTTTTAGAAAATTCGCATCAGATTTTGCTCAAAAATATAAGATGCCAACAATTAGATTAGATCAGCAAGCAACAGATTTACTATTAAAATATCATTGGGGAGGAAATATTCGTCAGTTAAGAAATATAGCTGAACAAATATCGGTTTTAGAAAAAGATAGAACCATAAGCTACCAAACGTTGCGAAATTACCTAAAAGATGTTGGAAGCAATCTTCCAGCCATAATTGAAACTAAAAAGAAGGAAGGTGATTTTAGTAATGAAAGAGAATTACTTTACAAAGTGCTTTTCGATATGCAACGTGATTTAAATGATGTAAAAAAATTAACTTTAGAGTTAATGAAAACTGGCAACATTACTAAAGTACAAGAAGAGCACTCTAACATCATCAACAAGATGCATAGCGATACTAAAAATTCTGAAGACAGCTTAGCAGACCTGGTAGATCAAGACTTTGAAACACCCATAGAAAATGTAAAAGTCCTTGGTATTTCTGAAAACCAACCAGAACAGTACAATCAAAAATCAGACTCTTCAAATAACTACGCATATGTAGAAGATATTGAGGAAGAAGAAAATTTATCTATTCAAGAAAAAGAATTGGAATTAATTAAAAAATCACTTGAAAAATACCACGGAAAAAGGAAAGATGCAGCAGAAGAATTAGGGATTTCAGAAAGAACACTTTATCGAAAAATTAAACAATATAATTTGTAAATTAGTCTCATATCTGTCTAAACCAATGAAAAAAATAAAAACAATTATTGCTTTAATTTTAGTTTCTATTGCCTTTAATAGTTGTGGAACTTATTCTTTTACGGGTGCGGATATAGATTATACGACCACAAAAACATTTCAAGTAAATTATTTTAAAAATAACGCTCCCATTGTGGAGCCAGGAATTGATAGAGATTTTACTTTGAAATTACAAGACCTATTGCTAAATCAAACTAATTTAGATTTGGTAAATAGTAGTGGTGATTTAATTTTTGAGGGTGAAATCGTAGAATATTATATTGCACCTATTACAGCAACATCAGAAATTACCGCAGCACAAAACAGATTAACAATTATCATTAATGTCCGTTTTTACAATACAAAAGAAGAATTAAAAGATTTTGATCAGCGATTTAGATTTTATTACGATTATCCAGGAAGTTCGCAATTGGTAGGATCACAAAAGGACGAAGCAATTAATATTATTTTTGAAAGAATAACACAAGATATATTCAATGCCTCATTAGCAAATTGGTAATTAAGTCCTATTTAAAGGAATTATGAATACAAAAAACTATACATATCTTCTTGCAAATCCACAAGAAATAAGCCAAGAGCGTCAAGTTGAATTATCTGATGTTATTGAAGAACATCCTTATTTTCAATCTGCAAGAGCATTGCAATTAAAAGGCTTAAAAAATTCGAACAACTATTTATACAATGATTCTTTAAAATTAACCGCTGCTTATACTGCAGACAGAAATATTCTTTTTGAATACATTACCTCTGATCATTTTATTCAAAATGAAATATCGGGAATCATTCAGCAACATGACGAATCAATAATTGAAATGGAAGTTGTTTCAGAGAATATTTCGGAACAAGTAAGTGTCGAAATTGACAATCAAATTAAAGTAGAATTAAAAAAAGCAGAGGCTATATTAAACCCAGAATTATTTCATAGAAAAGAAGATTATATTAAAGGAATGATGGAAGCAAATGAATTGGAAACTAATCCTTTTATTAAAGAAACACTAGGAAATGAATTAGAAGAAAATCAGCCTTTAGACTTTACAAAAGAAGATGGACATTCTTTTTCCGAATGGTTAAAATTAACTTCGGCAACACCCATCATTCGAGAAGAAATTAAAGAAACTCCTTCAATAAATAAGCAGAATTTTGACTTAATTGATAAGTTTATTCAAGATAAACCTAAGATAAAACAAGGACTAAACAAATCTAACGTTGATTCTAATAAGGATGCGCAAGAAAATCTTGCAAGCCAATATTCACATACACCTGAAGCACTAATGACCGAAACTTTAGCTAAGGTTTATTTGCAGCAAAAGAACTTTAAAAAAGCATTGCAAGCATATCATATTTTAAGTTTGAAATATCCCGAAAAAAGTGGTTACTTTGCAGACCAAATTCGAGCAATAAATAAACAGATTAATAAAAAAGACTCATGAGCACGTTTACAATATTCATAGGACTAATAATTTTTATAGCATTTTTATTAATAGTAGTAATTATGGTGCAAAATCCTAAAGGAGGTGGATTATCTTCCTCTTTTGGAGGTGGTGGAACACAACAATTAGGAGGAGTCCAAAAAACAACAGATTTCTTAGATAAAAGTACTTGGACTTTAGCTACTTTATTATTAGCATTAATATTACTTTCTAACATCTCAATTATGGGAGGTCCTGGAAAAGCTGGTTCTAAAGCTTTCGACGAAAATGCTATAGAAAATGCCTTAGCACCAGTAGATGCTGCGCCACAAAAAACAACTGAAGATAGTAACTAGTACTATTTACATAAAATATAAAATGCCACCTTATGACAAGCTGGCATTTTTTATGGGTACTTGTCACTTATTTTCAAGTGGCATACTTTTAGCTTATATATTATCATTAATTTATAATTAACAAAAAAAAACACTGATAATGGCATTAAAAATTCAACCTCTTTCAGATAGAGTTTTATTAGAACCTCAAGAAGCGGAAACAAAAACTGCTTCAGGATTATACATCCCAGATTCTGCAAAAGAAAAACCACAACAAGGTAAAGTTGTTGCAGTAGGAAAAGGAAAAAAAGATCAAGACATGACAGTAAAAGTTGGCGATCTTGTACTTTATGGAAAATATTCAGGAAGTGAGTTAAAACATGAAGGTAGCGATTACCTTATTATGCGAGAAGAAGATATTCTAGCAATTATTTAATTAAAGTTTAATCAAAAAGACTTCCAATTTCTTGGAAATATAAAAATTAAAAAAAATTAAAATGGCAAAAGATATAAAATTTGATATTGAAGCACGTGATACTATAAAACGTGGAGTTAATGCATTAGCAGATGCAGTAAAAGTAACTTTAGGACCTAGAGGACGTAATGTAATCATTGGAAAGTCATTTGGTGGGCCTCAAATTACCAAGGATGGTGTAACGGTAGCAAAAGAAATTGAGCTAGAAGATCCTCTTGAAAATATGGGAGCTCAAATGGTAAAAGAAGTTGCATCAAAAACCAATGATTTAGCTGGAGATGGTACTACTACTGCTACAGTTTTAGCACAAGCTATCGTTAAAGAAGGTTTAAAAAATGTTGCTGCAGGTGCAAACCCAATGGACTTAAAAGCTGGAATCGACAAATCAGTTGCTGCGATTACCGCCAATTTAAAAAAGCAAGCTAAAAAAGTAAATAACTCTTCAGGTATGATTAAGCAAGTTGCTTCTATATCTGCCAATAACGACGGATTAATTGGTAACCTAATTTCTGAAGCATTTGGAAAAGTAGGTAAAGAAGGAGTGATTACTGTTGAAGAATCTAAAGGAACTGAAACGTATGTGGACGTTGTTGAAGGAATGCAATTTGACCGGGGTTACTTATCTCCTTATTTTGTAACAGATAGTGAGAAAATGCAAACTGAAATGGAGAACCCAATGATTCTTCTTTATGACAAAAAAGTTTCTACAATGAAGGATTTACTTCCTATTTTGGAGCCAGTTGCTCAACAGGGAAAATCCTTATTAATTATCGCTGAAGACGTTGATGGTGAAGCATTAGCTACTTTGGTAGTTAATAAATTAAGAGGTTCTTTAAAAATTGCCGCTGTTAAAGCACCAGGGTTTGGAGATCGACGTAAAGCAATGTTAGAAGATATTGCTATTTTAACTGGAGGAACTGTGATCTCTGAAGAGTTAGGTTTTACATTGGAGAATGCAACTTTAGAGATGTTAGGAACTGCTGAAACGGTAACTATCGATAAAGACAATACGACGATTGTTAAAGGTGCAGGAAACAAGAATGACATTAAAGCTCGAGTAAATCAAATAAAAGCTCAAATTGAAACTACTACAAGCGATTATGATAAAGAGAAACTTCAAGAAAGACTTGCTAAATTAGCTGGTGGAGTTGCTGTTTTATATGTAGGTGCAGCTTCTGAAGTAGAAATGAAAGAAAAGAAAGACCGTGTGGACGATGCATTAAATGCAACTCGTGCTGCTGTAGAAGAAGGAATTGTAGCTGGAGGTGGTGTTGCATTAGTTAGAGCAATATCAGTTTTAGAAAAATTAAATGCCGATAGTCTTGATGAAAAAACTGGAATCAATATTGTAGCTAAAGCTATTGAATCACCTTTACGTACAATAGTTGAAAATGCTGGTGGAGAAGGATCCGTTGTTATTAATAAAGTACTGGAAGGAAAAAATAACTTTGGTTACGATGCAAAATCTGATAAATATGTAGATATGCTGAAAGCTGGAATTATCGATCCTAAAAAAGTAACTCGTGTAGCTTTAGAAAATGCAGCTTCAGTTGCTGGAATGATATTAACTACCGAATGTGCTTTAGTAGACATTAAAGAAGATACGCCTGCTATGCCTCCTATGGGCGGTGGCGGAATGCCAGGAATGATGTAATAAACAAATTAATATAATAAAAAACCTCTGAAATTCAGAGGTTTTTTTGTTCATTATTTTTTCTAATTATCGTGATCCTCTATAATGTCATCACTTCTATATTTACAACAAGGGTGTACCGAAGCATAGGCTTCATCGGTAGCTATAATCTCTATTGTATCATGACCAACTGCTGCAATTCCTTCTTGAATTTGAGTTAAATTAGTTTTACGTTCATCATAAATAAGACTTAATTCGTGAGTTTCTAAATTCCAAACAGCAGATTTTACTCCTTTTGTTTTTATGGAAGCTTTTTCAATTCGATCTTTACACATTAAACAAACTCCATCTACTTCTATAATAGCTTTTGCATTTTTATTTTGTGCGCTAAGGGTAACTCCTATAAAAAAGAATAGTCCCAATAAAATTATTTTTTTAATTTTCATCTTTATTTAATTTAATTTATAACGTAAGCCTGCATAAAAACTAACCCCAAAAATTGGGCCATATACAAATGTCGTATCAAAAGTATCCTCAAAAGGGTTTTCGCTATTTAATATTGGATCCGATTGTTTTTCATTTGTTAAATTTTCTCCACCCAAATATAACTCAAAAGAAGTAGAAAATACTTTTGTGATTTGAGTATTTAAAGTAGTTAATGTTGGAGTTTTTTCAGGTAACTTATAAGCTATTGGATTTCCGTAAGTTGAAGGAAAACGTTGTTCTCCTAACCAATTAAAAGTGGCGTCAAACTTCCATTGCGCAGCCTTTTCTTTTCTTTTTGTTTCATAAGAAACATTCGAAAAAACCCGATTTTTTGGAATTAAAGGATTGTCTAGCTTTCCATAACTATAACTATAATCAGTTTTTACATCGTAATATTTATAAGCTGTTCTAACATCTAAGCCTTCAGCAATATTAATACTTAATTCCGCTTGAAAACTATTTGCATAACTTTCTCCCTTTAAATTATAAAAATTTACTTCCCGTGGGTTCTCCCAATCCACTACAATTTTGATTTACAAAATCGGTTCGGTAATAATCAAAAGTAATTTCAGATTTTTTTCCAAAAAAAGTAAATTTTTGTGAGAATGAAGCTCCATAATTCCAAGCAATTTCTGGGTCCAAACCATAAACACTTCCGTTGGTATCCAAAATATTAATTACTCTAGAAGATGCAAACATTTTCTGATTTTCAGTAAATATATTTGTACTTCTTTTACCCCTTCCCGCAGAAAGTCTAAATACTGAATTCTCCCAAGGTGAATACCTTAAGTGTATTCTTGGAGTTAAAAAAGTTCCCAGTAAATTATCCGTATCAATTCGCAATCCAGCAGTAAGATTTAAATCTCCTAAATTATCATAGGAATATTCAAAAAAGGCTCCTAATGAATTTTCAGTACGTTGATATTTAGTGATATTTACGAGTTCATTATAGTAATCATAGGTTGCGCTAATACCTGTTTTAAACTTGTTTCTAGAATCTCCAATAATAGAGTTAAAAATAGCATTGGCATACATACTATTATGAGTTATATTATAAACGTTAAATCCAAAATAAGAATCTTGCACGTGATTGCTATATGCTGCTTGAACTCCCATACTTTGGTAAGGAATTTCAGGATTTACATAACCAAATTTTACGGAAGCTTCAAAACGTCTTGTATCAATTTCACTACCCCAATAATTGGTGGTAAACTTATCTCTTTTAGGATCAAAATCTATTTGACCTGTTTGTTTTTCATCATTTAAAAACTTAATATTTATAAAACTTACGAGGCCTTTTTCATTATTGGTATACTGCCAACGGTTCATCAAGTTTAGTTGTTGTTGTAATGGCATGTCTAAAAATGAATCTTCATTTTTATCAAATTTTTGATTTCTTAAATTCCCATGCACATATAGTCCAGTATCCCATTTATCTGAAATTTTGCTATTTAAATGGGTGTTTAATTCTATTCGTCCATTTGCATTGCCATAAACATTGACAAATAATCGATCGTCAGTTGAAGGTTTTTGAAGCTCTGCATTAATTTGTCCAGTAAAACTTTCAAAACCATTTACAACACTTCCCGCTCCTTTGGTAATTTGAATACTCGATACCCAAGTACCTGGTATAAAACTCAATCCAAAAGCTTGTGAAGCACCTCTAATGGAGGGAATGTTTTCGGTAGTTATTAAAATATACGGACTCGTTAAGCCTAACATTTTTATTTGTCGAGTTCCTGTAATAGCATCAGAAAAATTTACATCGATTGAAGGATTGGTTTCAAAACTTTCAGAAAGATTACAGCAAGCAGCTTTTAACAATTCTGAACTACTTACGTTAATTACATTAGCAGCAGATAAAAAAGATCTTGTAGACGCTTTTTTTCTAGTACTAATTAGCACCTCATCTAACTGCCCTTTAGCTATTAATATATGTTCTATCGGTTTCGTGTTTGAAATTAGTAGCGTATCGTTTTTATAACCTACATAACTAAATATAAGTTTTTTATATTCCTTTTTGTAAGGTATCTTAAAAGATCCATTTAAGTCGGTGATCGCACCCACAGAAGCATTTAACCAAAAGACATTTGCTCCTGCTAAACCAATGGTTTGGTTATTTTCATTTTTTTCTAATAGTATCCCTTCTATTTTATTTTGAGAAATGGATAACAATGGTGTTAATAATAGTATATATAATAGGTATTTCATATTTTAAATTTTTCTTATAAATAGGTTGAAAATTGAAAACAGCTATTTGTTTCAATAAAACTTAAAAAAGAAAAATCAAATGGTAAATACTTGATAAAGAATAGGCATGTCTTTAGCTATAGGTGGAGGTTTGTAATTTGCATAAAAAAGAAGCGCTTGAAAAGTACCACTTACTTGTTGAGATACAAATATAGAAACGAAACTTGAAATAAAAGGCACATTTATTTGAACATCAATTAACGATAAAGAATAATTATCATCAGTAGCTACATTTTCATATTTATTTTTACAACAATGGTCATTTTCTTCCTGCATTTCATTATCACATTTTTTTGCATACATTTCCATACCGCAGCTAAGATTCTTCTCACCTAATGTAATGGTAGAAATAACTTCAAAATCTCCACAAAAATGTCTAGCATAGGTAACACCTGAGCTACTTGCTAACATTAAAATAGTCAGTACTATTGAAATTACTTTTTGCATATGAAACAAAATTACAACATAAACTTCAAAAAAATCAATTTAACTTTCTTATTTAACTTAAATTTAAATTTTATAAAAGCAAAAAAAATGGAATTAAAACATACATAATCAATAATTTAATGAAAAAATACTCACTATAAAACAGTGCGATTAAATTTTTAGAACCTGAATAAAAAAATAAGAAACAAAAGATATAACATGTAAAATTGAAGATAATTTTGCAATACTCCTACTTTTAAAAAATATCTAAATTAATGCTAGAGAAATAATTGTATTGAATATACATCTTAAAAAATAGCAGCTCTTTTGTTAACTTTGCTTTTCAATATTTAGTTGATGCAATATAAAAATCTTCAATATAAAATTAAAGAAATTATAAATCATGATAATTTAACCATCAACAATCGTCTTGTTGCAGTTTGTAAATTTCTTCAAAACAATATTGATTATTATGATTGGGTTGGATTTTACTTTGCCAATCATAAAGAAAAAACCTTGCATTTAAGAGCATTTGCTGGCGAACCAACAAATCATACAGTTATCCCTTTTGGGAAAGGTATTTGTGGTCAAGTAGCAGTCTCTAATCAAAATTTTATAGTGGAAGATGTAAAAGCACTGGATAACTATATTGCCTGTAGCATTCATGTAAAAGCTGAAATTGTAATTCCTTTATTTAAAGACGGAATTAATGTAGGTCAAATAGATGTTGATTCTAATTCCGCTGCTCCTTTTTCAAAAAAAGACGAACGTTTTTTAGAATGGATTAATGAACAAGTAGTTACAATTCTTTAATTTTTCAAAAATCAAATCTGTATTACATTCCGGTTCTTATCGCTTCAACTGGATCTAGTTTTGATGCTGAAATGGCTGGAATAATACCTGCGATGAGTCCAATAATTGCCGATATTGCAGTTCCGATAAACATGTTCCAAGGAGATAATACAAAATTAAAATCTCCGGTAAATGTAGATGCAAAAATCGATACCATAAAAACCAATATCAATCCAATTAAACCACCAATTACCGAAAGGATAACTGCTTCAAATAAAAACTGAAATAAAATAAACTTATTTTTTGCTCCTAATGACTTTTGTATTCCTATCAAATTGGTTCGTTCTTTCACACTAACAAACATAATATTAGCAATACCAAAACCTCCTACCAATAATGAAAATGCACTAATAACCCATCCAATTCCATTCATGGTCCCCGTAATTCCATCAATTATATCTTTAAAGCCCTCTAAGCGATTGACAAAGAAATTATCAATATCATCGGGTTTTAATCCTCTTGCCATTCTAATTTTTTGTTTTAATAAAGCGATATACCCCGCATTATCAATTCCGCTTTCTGGTTTTACAATAATTTGTGGAAAAGTAGATTTATTATTGTCTCCAAATATTTTTCTTGCCATATTTACTGGAAAGAAAACCGCAGTATCCTTTGACTCCCCAAATAAGCCGGAACCTTCTTTTTTTAGCACTCCAATTACCACAAATTTTCGCCCATACAGTCGTACTTTTTTACCTAGCGCTATGGTGGAAGGGAATAATGTTTTGGCTATTTCATCTCCAAGAATAATTACAGGAGTTCCGCTATTGGATTCAGATTCGTTAAAAAAACGTCCTTCTGCAATTTTAAGCGCTTCAATATCATAATATTCATAAGTAACAGCGCCAATTTCTACATTAGAAACTGAATTCTCTTCGTGCTTTATAGAAGTTGACGGCACATTTAAAGAAAATGAAGCCGCCTCCGTATCCGGCATATACCTACTTATATATTCATATTCATCATAACTTACATCCGGAAATTGTTGTCGTTTCCAACGAGGAATATCAGAGGGCCCAAAAGAAAAACGCATGACAATAATGGTACTATTGTCTAGAGAACTAATACTATCATCAATTTCCTTTTTAAGAGAATCTACCGCGGCTAAAACAGCTATTATTGAAAAAATACCAATGGTAACTCCTAATAATGACAAAAATGTACGTAGCTTATTATTTTTAAGTGCGTTGATGGCAAAATTGAAACTTTCTTTTAATACACGTAGATATATAAACATCTTTAAAAATTTAATATAAACTTCCTTTACATTCAAAGTTTTGAAACATAATTTTTAGCGAAATCCTAATGGTTTTTTTCTGTCAAAAAAGTTCTACTAATATAAGACGTTTTCTATTAACTTATGTTACAAGTTTAAGAGGTAATTATGTACTTTTGCAAATGTATCTTTCAAAGATTAAAACCTATATTTTCCATGAGCAATAAAAAAATCACCTCTGCATTAATTTCTGTTTTTCACAAAGAAGGATTAGAACCTATAGTTAGAAAATTAAACGATCTTGGAGTATCTATCTATTCAACTGGTGGAACTCAAAAGTTTATCAATGATTTAGGAATCGATGTAATACCTGTTGAAAATTTAACTGATTACCCTTCCATCTTAGGCGGAAGAGTTAAAACATTGCACCCAAAAATTTTTGGAGGCATTCTAAACAGGCAACATCATGAAAGTGATGTTTCTGAAATGAAAGCTTATAACATTCCACAATTGGATCTTGTAATTGTAGATTTGTATCCTTTTGAAAAAACAGTTGCTTGGGGTGCAGATGAAGCTGATATTATTGAAAAAATTGATATCGGTGGTATTTCATTAATTAGAGCTGCCGCAAAAAATTTCGCTGATACACTTTGTGTTTCTTCTATGGAAGATTACAACGAATTGTTAAATTTGATTTCAGAAAATAATGGTGAAGTTTCTTTAACAGATAGGAAACAATTTGCTACAAAGGCATTTAATGTATCATCACATTATGATACTGCAATTTTTAATTATTTTAATAAAGATCATCGTATTTATTCTTTAAAAATTAGCGAGCCAAATGGCTATATTTTACGATACGGTGAAAACCCACATCAAAAAGGGTTTTTCTTTGGAGATTTCGATTCAATATTTAAAAAACTACACGGAAAAGAATTAAGCTATAATAATTTATTAGACGTAGATACGGCGGTTAACTTGATGGCAGAATTTACTGGTGAAGCTCCTACATTCGCGATTTTAAAACACAACAATGCTTGTGGTATTGCACAACGTGAAACGGTGTATCAAGCTTATGTTGATGCTTTAGCTGGAGATCCTGTTTCGGCATTTGGAGGAATTTTAATTAGTAATGTTGAGATTGATGAAGCTGCATCTGAAGAAATTCATAAATTATTTTGTGAAGTGGTCATCGCTCCTTCTTTTTCTAAAAATGCTTTAGAAATATTAAAAGGCAAAAAGAATAGAATTCTTTTAATTCAAAAAAATGTTAAATTACCAAAAACTACAGTTAGAACTTGTTTAAATGGAGTTTTGTCACAAGACAAAGACAATTTAACAGACAGTCTTGAAAACTTAACCTATGTAACTAACAATAAACCAACTTCTAACGAGTTAAGTGATATGGTATTTGCTTCAAAAATATGTAAGAATACAAAATCTAATACCATCGTTTTAGTAAAAGACAAACAGTTGTGTGCTAGTGGGACAGGACAAACATCAAGAGTAGATGCATTAACACAAGCGATTCACAAAGCTTCCTCTTTTGATTTTAATTTAAAGGGATCTGTAATGGCAAGTGATGCATTTTTTCCGTTTCCAGATTGTGTAGAAATTGCAAATAACGCTGGAGTAACGGCTGTAATTCAGCCAGGTGGCTCTGTTAAAGATGGATTCAGTATTGATTATTGTAATACTCATTCTATGGCAATGGTATTTAGCGGAATACGACATTTTAAGCATTAATTTTTATTACATTTGTAAAGCATACGTTTAATTTCAATACATCATTATTACTTATGGGATTTTTTGACTTCTTAACTGAAGAAATAGCAATAGATTTAGGCACTGCTAATACTTTAATTATACATAACGACAAAGTTGTAGTTGATGCTCCTTCTATTGTTGCGAGGGATCGCAACACTGGAAAAATAATAGCGGTAGGTACAGAAGCAAATTTAATGCAAGGCAAAACCCATAAAAATATAGAAACCGTAAGGCCTTTAAAAGATGGTGTAATTGCTGATTTTGATGCTAGTGAACAAATGATCAATATGTTCATTAAAGATATTCCAGCACTTAAAAAAAAATGGATCACTCCTTCGTTAAGAATGGTTATTTGTATCCCAAGTGGTATTACTGCTGTAGAAATGCGTGCGGTAAAAGAAAGTGCAGAAAGGGTTAATGGAAAAGAGGTTTATTTAATTCATGAACCTATGGCTGCTGCTATTGGTATTGGAGTTGACATCATGCAACCTAAAGGAAATATGATTGTAGATATAGGTGGAGGAACTACTGAAATCGCAGTTATTGCTCTTGGTGGAATTGTTTGCGATAAATCGGTTAAAATTGCTGGTGATGTTTTTACCAATGATATTATCTATTATATGAGAACTCAACATAACTTATATGTTGGTGAACGTACTGCTGAAAATATTAAAATTCAAATTGGTGCTGCAACTGAAGATTTAGATTTACCACCAGAAGATTTACCAGTTCAAGGACGTGATTTATTAACTGGAAAACCTAAACAAGTACAAACATCTTATAGAGAAATTGCAAAAGCACTAGATAAATCAATTTTAAGAATTGAAGATTCGGTAATGGAAACATTATCTAAAACACCACCAGAATTAGCTGCAGATATTTATAACACCGGAATTTATTTAGCAGGTGGTGGGTCTATGTTAAGAGGACTGGATAAGCGTTTGTCTCAAAAAACAGATTTACCAGTTTACATCGCAGAAGATCCTTTAAGAGCTGTTGTCCGAGGTACTGGCATCTGTTTAAAAAACTTAGCGAAATTTAAAAGTGTATTAATTAAATAACAATGTTATTTAATTAAATAAATAAATAACGCTTATGCAGCAGATTATATTTTTCTTGATTCGAAATAAAAATTTTCTGTTGTTTATTGCTTTGTTTTCTATTTCAATTTTTCTAACGATACAAACTCATTCATACCATAAAAATAAATTTGTAAACTCATCTAATGCTATCACTGGAGGCATTTATTCTATTAAAAGTTCAATTACCGATTATTTTAATTTAAGAGAAGAAAATAAAATTTTAATAAATGAAAATACTAGGATAAGAAAAAAATTAGAATCTTATAAGAACAAAGTGGTAAATCAAAATATTGATACCAGCTCAATTCTTTCAAAATATTCTTTTGTATCTGCAAAAGTAATTAATAATTCATTTTCAAAAACAAAAAACAAACTTACCATAAATAAAGGTAAACGAGATAGCATACAATTAGATATGGGAGTTATTACCTCCAAAGGAATTGTTGGCATCATAGACAATCTTTCAAATAAATACGCAACTATTCAATCAATCCTAAATACTAATAGTCAGATAAACGCGAAATTAAAAAATGCAAAACATTTTGGTTCCTTAGTTTGGAATGCGAAAGATCCTAATATTATTCAATTAATTGATATCCCTAGATTAGCACCTGTAAAAATAGGAGACACTATTGTTACTGGAGGGAGATCTACCATATTTCCCGAAGGGATTTTAATTGGAGCAGTGATCGATTTTGAATTAACTGAAGATGAAAACTCACAGAATTTAAATATTCAATTATTTAATGACATGACGAATTTGGAACATGTGTATATCATTAATAATTTAGACAATCAAGAGATTATAAGCTTAGAAAAAGAATTAGAAAATGCTGAATAACGAAATTTTTATAAATATAATCCGATTTATAGTGTTAGTATTAACACAAGTTTTACTATTAAATCAAATCAATTTTTTAGGCTATATAAATCCATATATTTATATATTGTTTATTATAGTTTTCCCTTTTACGGGTAATAAAAGTTTATTGATTTTTTTAAGCTTTATTCTTGGCTTAATAATTGATTTTTTTTTAGATTCTGGAGGAATCCATGCAGCTGCTTGCGTTTTTATAGCTTATATACGACCACAAGTTTTAAAATATTCATTTGGAATTAGCTACGAATACAATACTATAAAAATTAGCAATACTGATTTTATCAAACAACTTATCTATGTTGGATCGATGGTATTGCTTAATCACATTGTAATATTTTCATTAGAAATATTTAATACAGATCACTTATTATTATTATTAAAATCAATACTATTTTCCAGTATCTTTAGTATCATTATCATACTAAGTACAATTACCATTTTTAGCAAAAAAACAAGGTGAGAAAATACCTATTTATACTTATTGTTATTAGTACCGGAATTTTAATTTCCACAAGACTTTTTTACCTTCAAGTTTACGACACTTCTGCTCAAATTTCATCACATAATAACGCTGTTAAAAAAATATTTGATTTTCCTCAACGAGGATTTATTTTTGATAGAAATGGAAAATTATTAGTTTCGAATCAACCGTCCTACGATGTAATGGTAATTCCTAAAAATGTCGAAACTCTAGATCAGAATTTAAAGCAAGAATTTTGTGATTTATTAAAAATAACTTTAGAAGATTATGACAGAATTTTAGAGAAAGCAAGAATTTATTCCCCAAGATTACCTTCTGTAGTGGTAGCTCAATTCACAAAAGAGGAGTACGCTTACCTTTCAGAAAAAATGTGGAAATACAAAGGCTTTTACATTCAAAAAAGAGCTTTGCGAGATTATCAAGTATCAAATTCAGCTAATGTTTTTGGGTATATCGCTGAGGTCAACAACAGTATTATCAAAAAAAATTCCTATTACCTAATGGGTGATTTAATTGGTAAATCTGGAGTAGAGATGGAATACGAGGAAGTTTTAAGAGGCAAAAAGGGTGTGAAACACCTACAAATGGATCGTTTCAATAGAGAAATAGGACCCTACAAAGAGGGGATTTACGATACCATACCTATTAACGGAAAAGACATAACACTTACAATTGACGCTGTTCTACAAGAATATGGCGAGCGGTTATTAATAAATAAAAGAGGAGGTATTGTTGCTTTAGAACCTACTACTGGAGAAATATTAGCATTAATAACTGCACCTAATTATGACCCTAAATTATTAGTAGGCAGAGAGCGCTCTAAAAATTTCACAAAACTATGGTACGATACTATTTCCAGACCTTTATTTGATCGAGTTTTACAAGGAGAATATCCTCCTGGTTCGCCTTTTAAATCTTTAACAGCATTAATAGGTCTGCAAGAGGGAGTTATAAATAGTTCCGAAAAAATACTCTGTTATGATGGATATAATTATGGTGGAAATAAAAAGTTAGGTTGTCATCCGCACAAGTCTCCATTATCAATGGTTGGAGGAATAGCAAATTCCTGTAATGCTTATTTTTGTAACGTTTATAGGCGAAGTATTGAAAAATATCCAAGTCCACAAGAAGGAATAGATAATTGGAAAAAACATTTAGAGAGTTTTGGATTGGGAAATTATATGGGCTATGATTTACCTCCAGGTAAAAAAGGGTTAATTCCTTCTTCAGAATTTTATAATAGGTGGTATAAATATCCTAAATACAAATGGTATGCAACAGCTACTATATCAAATGCAATAGGTCAAGGAGAAGTGATTTTAACTCCTATGCAAATGGTTAACTTTACCGCCGCTATTGCAAATAAAGGTTGGTATTACAAACCGCATATTCTAAAAAAAATAAGCACTATAGATACTATTTCATCAAAATATACCAAACGGTATAATACCACTATAGATGTTCAATATTTCGAACCTGTTATTAAAGGCATGTTTGATGTTTATAATAAAGGTACTGCAAAGCACATACAAATTCCTGGTATTGAAATATGCGGAAAAACTGGAACTGCAGAGAATTTCACTAAAATTGATGGAAAAAAAGTGCAACTTACGGATCATTCAATTTTTATTGCATTTGCACCTAAAGACAATCCTAAAATTGCAATAGCTGTGATCATTGAAAATGGATATTGGGGCTCTCGTTGGGCAGGAAAAATTGCAGGACTTATGATTGAAAAACATTTAAAGGGAGAAATTACTCAAAAAGATATGGAAGCATATGTTTTAAATGGAAGTCTTTTAGAGGAATATGAAAAACCATATTCTGGAAAACCATTTAACATCAATTATTAATGTTAGGATCTAAAGGAACAAAATTTGATTGGGTAACCATTTTTATATACATAGCATTAGTCAGTATAGGATGGATCAATATTTATTCTGCATCTTATAATACTACCTCAACCGTTTTTTTTGATTTCTCACAGATTTACATAAAGCAGTTGATTTGGATTAGTTTAAGTTTAATACTTATTCCTTTTATTCTTGGAGTAGAAGCAAAATTCTACGAACGATTCTCGAGTGTTATTTATATGGTCTCATTAATATCATTAATAGGCTTATTTTTTTTAGGTAAAAATGTAAATGGAGCTACTTATTGGTATTTTTTAGGGGGATTCAGCATTCAACCGAGTGAATTTGCAAAAGCTGCAACAGCTCTGGCCTTAGCCAAATATGTAAGTGATATACAAACCGATTTAAAATCTTTTAAGGATCAAATAAAATCGTTAATTATCGTTTTTTTACCAGCATTAATAATTATACCTCAGCCTGACCCTGGAAGTGCATTAGTTTATGTAGCTCTCATTTTTCCTTTATATAGAGAGGGGCTACATTTTATATACTTATTATTGGGCTTTATATTTGCTGCCCTTTTTGTGGTAACTTTAGCATTTGGAACTTTATGGGTAGCTGCCAGTATATTAATAATTGTAACAATTATTTATTTTAAAAACAATAAAAAAAAACTATCTATTTTTAAATATGGGATTATTGCAGTTGCTTGCATAGGTTTTTCAATTTCTGTAAATTTTATTTTTGAAAATATTTTAGAACAACGGCATAGAGATCGATTTAACATTGTATTGGGCAAAGAAGTTGATACTAAAAGTATTGGATATAACACCAACCAAAGCGAAATAGCAATAGGTAGTGGAGGCTGGACTGGTAAAGGATGGCTTCAAGGAACACAGACAAAAGGAAAATTTGTACCAGAACAGGATACCGATTATATATTCAGTACCGTTGGAGAAGAATGGGGTTTTTTAGGCAGTATTAGTGTAGTTATTCTTTTTATATCACTGATTGTTAGGTTATTGATTTTAGCAGAAAGACAAAAGTCGCAATTTAGTCGAGTCTATGGCTACAGTGTTTCTGCTATATTGTTTTTTCATTTTTTTATAAATATTGGAATGGTTTCTGGACTATTACCAACTATTGGGATACCATTGCCTTTTTTTAGTTATGGTGGCTCAGGTTTATGGGGTTTTACTATTCTACTATTTATATTTATTAGACTAGATGCTTCTAATTATATTAACCGTTAGGACCTATCAAGGTATAGGATTAGAAAACCAATAATGACTAAATATAAATATATTCTAGATTTATAAAAGTTTATAAAGCCGTTTTAACATCCATTGCATCTCTTAATGCATTGCCTATCAAAACAAATACAGTAACTAAACTCATAATAGCAAGTCCCGGAATTACAGCTAGATAAGGTTTTCCTAGAATTATATAATAATAATGGTCCTTAATAATACCTCCCCAACTTGGCATTGGAGGTTGAACACCAATACCCAAAAAGCTAAGTCCGCTTTCAATTAAAATAGCTCCTGCAAAATTAGCTGCGGAAATAATAATTACTGGTGCCATACTATTAGGCAATATATGTTTTGTTATGATTCTAAAATTATTAAAACCTAAAGCTCTAGCAGCAGTTACATATTGCATTTGTTTTACACCCATAACTTGTCCTCTAACCACACGAGCCACTTCAACCCACATTGTAAGGCCTACAGCGACAAAAACCTGCCAAAAACCTTTGCCTAAGGCAAGCGTAATTGCTATTACTAAAAGTAAAGTAGGGATAGACCACGTTACATTAATCAACCACATGATTACAGCATCTACTTTCCCTCCAAAATAACCTGCAATAGCACCCATAGTAACACCAATGATCAAAGAAATAAAAACCGATACAAAACCTATGGCTAAAGAAATACGAATACCAATAAGCATCCTACTTAGAAGATCTCTACCGTATTTATCGGTCCCTAATATGAATTTTTTTTCTGAAATATATAATGCCGGAACCTCATTTATAGTTTTTGCTTTCGGAAATAAGGAAAGGTTAAATTCTTTTTCTAGACCTTGATTTCCATCATTATTATATTCAATAATTTTCAATTTGTTATTGACAATACTAAAATTAGAAATAGGAATTTCAGTTACGGTACTATGCTTTCCGAAAAACAATGCTGAAAAGAAATTATTTTTATTTCTAGCCGAAGGAATCGTAAGCATCTCTATCTTAAAACCTGGTAACTTAGAATGGATAGATAAATGCATTTGATTTGCATTTTTCGAGTTATCTGGTGCTAATACATAGGCAAACAAAGCAACTAAAATACAAGTACTCAAAAAGAGAAAACTAAAAACGCCCCAACTGTTTTTTTTAAACTTCTGGAGCGTTAATTTTGTTAAAGATGTTGATGTATTTTTCACTCGACTAATTTAGTCATTAATATATAAAATATTAGTTTTTAATATTAGCCACTTTCGTCTTTTTAATAGTATTTATTTCAAGATCTTCTAATACATTTACAGCCTCTTCTATATAAATATCTTTACTTAAACTTTTATGCCATCTGTTTCTTTTTTCAGTAAGGGTTGTATCTTGCTTCATTAATTTAACTTCGTGAGGAAGAGATTCATAACTTAATTTATTGTCGTACTCATCTATTGGGTCAAACTTTTTAGTATCCTCTATTCTATTTTCTAAATCTCTTTTGTAATCATCATAATTTAAAGTTGCTGTTCTAACATCTCGACGAGATTTAATCCATTTTGCATTTTCATCAATCAATCGCAATTGTTCACTTTTTAACATTCTCTCATTACTATTTTTAATAGTTTCTTCATAATCGATATACCCATTCCAAACTTCAAAATCTGCTGCTTCTATTTTATCGTAAGGCAAGGGATTATCATAATCACGTTCTCCTATATCTATATAACTATAACGGTCAGACATAACCACATCACTTTTAACTCCTTCTAATTGTGTAGACCCACCGTTTACACGGTAAAACTTTTGGGTAGTTAACTTTAAGGATCCCATATCTCCCATATCATTTTTACGGAGCCATTGATTTAAATCTAATAAATTTTGAACGGTTCCTTTTCCGTAAGTTTGTTTTGATCCAATAATAATAGCACGTTTATAATCTTGCATTGCAGCTGCTAATATTTCAGAAGCAGAAGCTGAAAGCTCATTCACTAATATCACTAGAGGTCCATCCCAAACAATTTCATCATTCTTATCTTTTAAAACTTCTTTTTTATTACCCGAAGAACCTACTTGTACTATTGGTCCATCTTTGATAAAAAGTCCGGCCATGTCAACAGCTGTTCTAAGTGATCCTCCTCCGTTACTTCTTAAGTCAATTATTAAACCATCCATTCCTTCTTTTTTCAAACGAACTATTTCTTTCCTAACATCACTTGCAGCATTTCGCTCTTTATAATTTTCCATATCAAAATAGAATTGAGGAAGATTTATGAG
>JAQWNL010000020.1:0-14256 GCA_029268635.1 Flavobacteriaceae bacterium | reverse complement strand
GATATCAATGCAACTAGCTCTCAATTAAATGTAGCTAACTTAGTAACTGGTGCTTACCTAATGCAGGTTTCTGTAGATGGTAAAACAGCTACTTATAAAGTGTTAAAGAACTAAGACATTAATTAGTGTTAGTTTAAGAACGTAATAAATATTAAGTACTAAAGCCGCTCCTATTAAATTAGGAGCGGCTTTTTTTTTATGTATAAAATTTATTTGTTAATATTCCTTTCAGATACAGCGTATCTCTTTATAGAAATTTTTTAGAATACAGGGCTTGACAAGCTATTTGATATTATTTTTATATTGGCTTGGTAACATGCCGTATCTTTTTTTGAATACTACCGAGAAGTTGCTTGCGCTAGCTATTCCTACTAGTTTACGGACCTGAGTTATGTTTAAATCTGTAGTATCAAACAACTGTTTAGCCTTTCCCAACCGAAGGTTAAACACATAAGACCCTACCGAATCTCCATAGAGGTGTCTTACACCAATTTGAAGTTTTTTAGGGCTAATCTTAAAGTGGTGGCTCAATTTAATAATTGTTATGCCTGTCTGTAATCTTTTAATTACATAATCTCCTAAATTAGTTATTTTAGATAGTTCGGTATTACTCAGGGTAGATTCAGTATTAGTTTTAGTAATATCTTTTTTATATGTTTTAATCTGTGACGCAAACATATTAAGAATGGCACCTTCAGTAAGAAGTTCTCCCACTATATCAGTATTATTGTTTTCACATACTACCGAGGCGTACTTTTCTGTTTCGGGATCAATACTTCCTAGATATTTATAAGCGGCATGTTTAGGGATCTTTGTAAATATCTCTTTAATACTTGAGTATATTCTTTTTGCGTTTCTTATGTCCTGATTTTCTAATGATTTCAGCTTCACTATTATTGTCACAATTTTATGTTTAATCTTCGCAGGATAGATAATTTGAGCAGAAGTTTCCGCACCGCCAGTAACTAACAAATTCTGGTTCTGTAAAATCTTGTCGTATTTTATTTCGTTATTTAACCGATGAAAAAAATGACCTTTAACAGTATAGCAAAAATAATACGGAGATTCCTTCGATAGCTCAAGATTAATTTTAAAATCTGATTGGAAGGTAATGTTATAGACCAACACAGATAATCCCTTGAATAATTTATAAGCACTAATAAATCCCTTTGCCTTGTGATTATCTATGATTATCGTTGATGCGTCATTACTCTTGTCCAAGGGAATTTCGAAGTATTCAGCTATTTGCTCTAGATTCGATAGAATATTTCTCTTTTCTACTAAATTTAACATTTTTTAAATTAAAAATTACACGTTAGTTTAATAATTCTCTAGAATGCAATAAAAAAGTGCAAAACAAATATAATGAAGAAAAAGAATAAAAAAATATTAAAAATTACTCTTTTCCAAGTATGGAGTGATTATGGTAGCTATTTTTTAGAACAGAGAATTTTAGAAATTATAACTAACTGCAGTGATAAAATTAATTCCAGCGGCAGTAATCCCCGAAGAATAAGTTCTATAACGCTGGTTGCTGATGTTTTCTAATGAAGTGTTTATTTGAAAAGCTTTATTTATTTTATACTGTGCTCCAAAATTTAACGTATACCAAGAAGGTGAATATGGATTTCCGTTTTCATCTAAAGCGTATAAATATGCTTTGTTTTGTTCTTCTGGAGCAAGGTCTTCATAATCAAATTGTCCATTATAATTAGCATAAGCGTCTAATTTTAATTTTTTATATTCCCATGTTAAATGTGCATTTCCAAATTGAGGTGCTACATGCCTTACAGCAACCTTACTGCCATCTTCTTCTAATTGATATCCGCCGGTATAATTATATTGAGAGATAAATTGTAGGTTTTTAGTAAAATTAATTTCTACTCCAGCTTCAAAACCATAAATCTCTGCTTTACCTCCATTTTGTATGGCTTGAATAGTACTCAATTCTCCTTGGTATATAATTTCAGTTTGTCCATTTATACTAAAATATCTTCTAACTAAGGCGTCTTCCAGGAAGGTGATATAGCCCGTAATATCTATTCTTACTACACTTTCAAAATTTAATATTGCCCCTAATTCACCAGTATAAGCATACTCTGGTTTTAAGTCTGGATTGGGTACTACAACAGAACCTGGTTCGCTATCAAATATCTTACCTACATCATCAATATTTGGTGCTCTAAAAGCAGTTGAGAAATTAACCCTCCAATTTAAAATATCACTTGCTTGCCAGTTTATTCCTGCACTTCCTGTTAAAGCTCCTGTGTTTATAGCTGCTCTGGTAAAAGGGAAGTCATAAAAAAGAGTATTAAAATTGGCAAATAAAAGAATGTGATTATAACGAAGCCCTGCTTGAAAAGAGAGTTTTTCTGCTAACTTAGACTGCAAACTAAAATAAGCTGCCATTGATTGCCAAGTTGAACCTTCTGGATAACGAGAGGCTGTTATAACTGTATCTCCATTATTAATATTGGTTTGTTTTCCATTAGAGTTTACCTTATTATATACATACTCTAATCCATAAAATATTTTGCTTTTACCAAATTTTTTTATGAAATCTAATGCTGAAGTATAGGCATCTACTTTTTCTTTAGTTTCATACAATAGATCGTCTCCAAAGTTTCTATCTTTTCTTCCTTCTTTAAAATTTTGGTAGGATAAAGTTAAAATACTTTTATCGTAAAAAGAGGTTCCTTTATTGGTGATCATGAGGTTTCCATTGATCCATTCTTGTGGAGTATAATCCCAAACAGCACTTCTTAATTGTCCGTTTCTCTCTCTAATTAAACGATCATATCTTGGATAATCGCTAGTGGTCGTATAAAATAACCCCAAGTTAAAATCCCAGTTATTAGAAGGCATATACCTTATTTTTTGCATTGCATTAATTTGATCGTAAGCTGTTGGTACTTGTAATCTAGGGTCATCGTTAGTCACCATAACATCTTCTCCATTGATGGTTCCTGCATATTCAGGCCTTAAATAATCATCTGGGCCATATTTTCCCATTTTTAGATTTCCAAAATCGGTATAAGAAACACTTGTTAAAAATGCCCATTCTTTTAGTCCTACATTAAAGTCTATATGTCCTGTTTTTTCTTCACTTGCAGTTGCATATCTTGCAATTGTATTTCCAGAAAAAGAGATTCCTTCTTTAAAAGAGAATTTTGCCTTTTTAGTGTAGAAATTCATAACTCCTCCAATGGCATCACTTCCGTAAACAACAGACCCTGGTCCTAATATAACTTCTGTGTGATCTACACTAAAAGGATCGATTGATATCACATTTTGAACGTTTCCGCCTCTAAATATAGCTGTATTAAAACGAATACCATCTACAGCAATTAGCAGTCTATTTGTTGAAAACCCACGAATGATAGGACTTCCTCCACCTAATTGACTTTTTTGAATATAAACATTACCGCTACTTTCTAATAAATCTGCTGAGGTTTGAGGGTTAGAAAATATAATGTCCTCACTTGTTATACTTGTAATTTTTTGGGGAATTTCACCTTTTTTCTGTTTAAATTTTGAAACAGATAAAACTACTTCTTCTAAGGCACTAGAATCTACCCCTAGCATTACTTTGTTTCCAGAAGCTATTATTTCCTCTTTAGTTAATATTAAATTGATATGTGAAATATGCTGGAATGTTATTTTTTCAATATCAGAAAAGTTTGAAACATCAATATTCCCAACAAAATCTGTAACTCCCGTGATCGATTTATCATTATTAAAAACAGCAACTCCAGAAATAGGTTTTTGAGATTTTTCGTCTAATACTTTAATATTTTGTGCGAAATTTGAAGAAATGGATAAAATAAATAATAATATAATTGAGGATAACTTAATGCTCATTCGAATATTTGATTTAGTACTATAAGTGACTTAGGTTCTTTAAAACCGTGCAAATGTAATTGATAATATTTCAACAGTAAAGACAACAAGTCGGAACGTTGGTTTTTTGTTAGTTTTATTTCGTCTATTTTATCAAAATCTATGCCGAAAAACATCTTTAAGTTATCAATTATAGCACCGATTTCATTATATTTTCCTATGCTAACATCTTGAAAATTTCCTTCTAATAAATTAAAGTATGGTTTAGCTATGGAAGAAGTATCTGGATAGAAGCCTAAATGCAAACTTAATTTTAATAAAAATGAGATGTGAAAATTTGCTATATCCTTAGAATTGTCAAGCCAGCTTAGGGAATTTTCTATAAATCGGAAGAGCATTTTATCTTCAGCTTCTTCATATATTGTATTACTTAAAATCTCAGCTAAAAAAATCACTAAGCTACTTTTTATCACATTGGTGTGTAATGATTGGTAGGTATAAAATATTTTAGCTTCATTAATACGCTCTAAAGTACCCTTGTTTTTATGATATGCCTCTATTTCTAATAATGATAATGATTGAAAATAAGAAGATCTTAATTTTCCCTTTTTAGACTTCAAGATATTCCGTAATAAATAGCTTTTTAACCCAGAAGATTCCGTAAAGCATTTAACAATTAGATCGGATTCTCCATATTTTAAAGAAGAAAAAACAATGGCTTTTGTAGTTATAACCATTATCTAATGATCATGATTTTTGTAACTTTAGTTAACAAGTTATCGTCTGATGTTATTAAAACTAAATAAACCCCGGAAGCTACTTTATAACTCCCAAAAGCTGTAGTGTCCCAGGCTACACTGCCTCCTTCTGAAGTTGTTTCAAAAACAAGATTACCAGTGATATCAGTTATTTTTACATTTGCCTTCGCCGTAAGACCATCAATAGTAACATTCCCTGAATAGGTGGGTCGTACTGGATTTGGATATGCGTAAACACTTTCTAAATCTTCTCCTGGAGCTGTTGATGTTCCGTTATAGGCTACTAAACCATCATTAGTTGCAAAATAAACGGTTCCATTCTTATCGTCTATGGCAATATCAAGCACATTATCTGATGGTAAAGGAGAATTATCTGATGTAAATCTTAATAAGGTTTCTTGTCCATTAGATGATAAATAAAACACGCCTGAAGTTGCTGTAGATACCCATTTGTTATTCGCTCCATCTACTTCAATATCTGTGATTGACTGCTCAAAAAGAAGCTCTTGAGCTACTCCATCCTCTAAAATAATAATGGGTTGAGCATCTATATTTGATTCGTTTTCAAAAAAACTTCCAACACTATATAAAACCCTTAACCCTTTAAGAGTACCTATCCATAATTTATTTTGATTGTCAAAAGCTAAAGTTCTTATATTATTAGTAGGTAAATTACCATTGCCTATTCCTTCCGATATTTTATTAAATTCGTTATTCGTAGGATTATATCCAATTAAACCACTTTCTACTGCTCCAAAAAAAATATGACCTTCTCTACTAACTTTTACATCACTAAGTGCTTGTTCGTTTTCAGCATCAATAATATTTGACACGTCAATTAATTGAAATTGCCCCTCAGGTGTTAGCTTTACAAGCCCATTATTTGCTCTAGATTGAACAAACCAAAGGTTTTCTTCACGATCAAAATCAGAGCCATATAGCCTAATTCCTAAAGCATTATCCCCTCCTGGAATATCCATAGGACTATTTGTTTCGTTATATAATATCGATGGAGTTTGGTTGTTTATTTTAAGCAGTCCTTTTTGGTACGAACTCATATAAACTTCGCTCGTATTATTAGGATTTATCTTTACATATGATAAGTCATTTATGTCATTAACATTTACTTCATCTTTAAGATCATTATAATTAACATTTAGCCATTCTTTATTCCTAAAATTACTAATTCCTCTTTTTGTTAAAGGGTAAGGATTAAAAAATAAATCAATTTTACCAAAAGCTACCCACAATTGATCAGGAGATGCATCAATTGCAAAGGGTTGATTAAAAAGAGGTCCATCTGGTAATATTTGCTCCGCTTGACTTGAAGTAAAAGGAACCACTAACATCCCTAATTCTTTAGTTCCTAAATAGAAAGTGTTGTTAAATGTATATCCAGATTGTAATTTATAATCGAAATCAATTAAATTATTTACTTCTTCTAACAAACTATAGCCTTCAGTATATGCTTTAATAGAATTTTCTGTTGTAATCGTTAATACTTCAGAAGCAACTCCAAAATCTAATACAGGAGATATAAAAAAGTCTATTTGTAAAAAACCAACGTCCAAATCAAATTTTAAAATAGTATTATTATTATTAACCGTATATAATTCAGACCCTAAAGCTTGAATTCCTTTATATCCTCCTTCAATAACTGTGGTCCATTCTTCGAAATCTATAATGCTCTCATCGGCAATCAAAGCACTTTTAATTCCATTTTCAGAGCTTGAAGCGTAAATTAAATCTCCTAGTACTGTAGTTTGAGTAATATTAATTTGACTTCCTAAATCTCCAATAAAATAAGTATCTCCAAATTCTAAAGTATCTAAATTATATACGGAAATCCCATATCCTGTAGAAATGTATAACCTCCCATTATGTTCATTAAAATGATTTATTTTTTTATTGTTTGGTGGTATGGTCAGTTTATCCAAAATATCAACTACCTTTAGGATATTGTCTTCACCATCTATAGCTATTTCTATCAAACCATTTTCGTAACCTATAATATATAATCCATAAGTATCACTGTAATGTGCTGTTGTTATTGTTTTACCAGATAATCCGTTTATGGTAGTAATAGTAGCAATTTCTTGATTTGATAGGTCGTAGGTGAAAATAGCATTTTCTGCAGCAGCATAAATTTTATCATTTCCTTGTGAAATACTTTTAACAGAGATATATGAAAAGTAACCAGTCCATCTATTCTCAAAATTTTGGGCTTGTAAAAAAAAGATTTGTAATATTAATACAACTCTTACTAATTGCTTCATAGTAAATAATTTCTATAAGTATAACAGGCTAAAGTACTTCTTCTTTTTATTAAGGTATGTATTAAACTACACCTTGAGCTATCATTGCATCTGCTAACTTAACAAAACCTGCAATATTAGCTCCTTTTACATAATCAATATATCCTGATTCATCTGTTCCATATGTTACACAAGCATCATGAATATCATTCATAATAGTATGTAATTTATCATCTACATCTTTTGCTGTCCAACTTAAACGAAGAGAATTTTGAGACATTTCTAGGCCTGAAGTAGCTACACCACCTGCATTAGAGGCTTTCCCTGGAGAAAATAATAATTTATTCGCTGTAAAAATTTCAATTGCTTCTGGAGTACAAGGCATATTGGCGCCTTCGCCCACACAGAAACATCCATTATTTACTAATGTTTGCGCCTCTTCTTGATTAATTTCATTTTGAGTTGCACAAGGTAAAGCAATATCACATTTAATATTCCAAGGACGCTCACCAGCTATATATTTAGCGGAAGGATATTTTAAAACATATTCACTTATACGAGCACGTTTCACATTTTTAAGCTCCATTATAAAAGCTAATTTTTCAGTATTAATTCCGTCTGCATCATAAATATATCCTCCAGAATCTGATAATGTTACTACAGTGCCTCCAAATTCAATCACTTTTTCTGCAGCATATTGAGCTACATTTCCTGAACCAGAAATAGTAACAGTTTTTCTTTCAAAGGAATCACTTCTTGTTGCTAACATATTTTTAGCAAAATAAACATTCCCATATCCAGTAGCTTCAGGACGGATTAATGAACCGCCATAAGAAAGACCTTTTCCAGTTAAAACACCTGTAAACTCATTTCTTAGACGTTTATATTGTCCAAATAAGAAGCCTATTTCTCTTCCTCCTACACCAATATCTCCAGCAGGAACATCGGTATTTGGCCCTATATGTCTTGATAGCTCAGTCATAAAACTTTGACAAAAACGCATAACTTCAGCGTCTGTTTTTCCTTTTGGGTTAAAGTCAGATCCTCCTTTACCACCTCCTAGCGGAAGTGTGGTTAAGCTATTTTTAAATACTTGTTCAAAACCTAAAAATTTTAAAATACTAAGATTCACAGATGGATGAAAACGCAAACCACCTTTATAAGGTCCTATTGCAGAGTTAAACTCTACTCTATACCCACGGTTTACTTGGATTTCACCACTGTCATCAGTCCAAGAAACTCTGAACATTATAGTACGTTCTGGCTCAGCCATTCGTTCTAATAATTTTTTACCTTGATACTCTTTGTTTTCCTCTATAAAAGGAATTATAACTTCAGCTACTTCGGTAATTGCCTGCATAAATTCAGGCTCGTTAGGATTCATTTTTTCAACTTTTGAAATGAATTCTTTTATGCTATCTTTCATAAGATTTCATGTATTGATACGTTAAGATTATTTTTTGTGTAAATATAAGAGTTATCTGAAAATTGAATGTTGCTTTTTAATAAATAAACAGAAAATTGCTACTAATACTTAAGGTTATACTTGTTTTTATGAAATTATCCTATTGCTTGTTTAAAATCATAAATTAAATTATCTATATCTTCAATGGCTATATTAAGTCTTATTAAGGATGCTACAATACTTATTTTCTCTCATATTTATTTAGGAATACTTTCGAGTCATACTTGCAGGGTGCCCAGATAGATTTTACGTGAATGTAAAAATTTTCATGTTCTCTACAATTTTTATTGTTTCGTCATAACTATTTTTTTTTTTTTAAAGGATGCCATTCTTTCTAAATCTTGCGAGAAGGATAAAAAAGAGTTTTCTGAAACATGCTTATTCCCTAAAAACAGTTAAACTTACAAACGGATACAAGCGTTTGTAAACAACTATAAACGAAAGTAAGTAGGTAACTAACAGCTATTGTTTTGATGTGGTTATATGTTTGCACTGTTGAATTATTATATCGATGATTTTAAACAATTAGAATCAAGACTTAGATTCAATAAAAGATCCCCGGGATGAACCCGAGGAATAATTCTTAACTGTTTAACATTAAAATTAAAAATCATGAACACACTTAGAAACAAAGTACAGTTGATTGGAAACTTAGGAAATGATCCAGAAATTATCAATTTAGATTCTGGAAGTAAATTGGCGAAATTTAGTATTGCGACCAATGAATCTTATAAAAACGCACAAGGCGAAAAAGTAACAGATACTCAATGGCATAATGTAATTGCTTGGGGAAAAATAGCGGATATTATCGAAAACTATGTAACAAAAGGAAAAGAAGTAGCCATTGAAGGTAAACTAACTACCAGTTCTTGGGAAGATAAAGAAGGCATCAAACGCTATACTACTGAAGTAGTTTGTAACGAACTATTGATGTTTGGAAAGTAGGGGGTATTGGTATAAAAAGAATCCCGTACTCAATTTTGGTTTAAAATTTAGGCTTTCATCTATGTAAAATTATTACAAACCATAAAGAGACTTTATTAAACTCCTTTATTTTTTGTACATTAGTAGCGATGAAAGTCTAAGACCATGAAATTAAAGGTTCTGTATAATATTTCTGTAACTGAATAGAAATAAATGAAAAAAAATAGGCGACAATTTTTAAAAAATGCTTCACTTGCTTTCTTAGCTTTGGGGACAGCACCTTCAATTCTTGCTAGATCAAAAAATAAAGCTGGAGATACTAATGCCACGTGTAATGCTTTAACAGAAGATTTTTATGGTGAAGGACCATTTTACACCCCCGATGCTCCATTTTTTTCGAATGGAATTATTGCACCAGAGAATGAGCCTGGAACTAGGTTGTTAGTAACTGGGAGAATACAAACGCTAGATTGCACCCAAGTAATTCCGGATACAGAACTGGATCTTTGGCAAGCTAACGATGCAGCGGAATATGATAATGAGGGGTTTCATTTACGCGGGAGAGTACTCTCTAATAGTCAGGGATTTTATAGTTTTGAGACTATCTGGCCAGGAAAATATTTGAATTTTAATACACTTAGGCCAAGACATATTCATGTTAAAATAACCACACCAAATAACCCTGAAATTACTACACAGCTATACTTTGAAGGAGATACTAGTATTCCAGATGATCCAGCTGCATCTATTACCTCTGGACCGTTTGACGCTACCCATAGAATTATTTCGTTAACAAATAATGGAGATGTTTTAGAGGGTACCTGGGATATTGTAATTGATGGAGAGGGCATACTAGGAACTAGCGATATTCACCTAACCAATGGGATGATATATAGCGTAAGCCCCAATCCGTTTACTGACGAATTAAATATTTATTATGGTGTATTTAAACCTTCTAATATAAAAATTGAAGTATATGACTTGCAAGGTAGGTTAGTTGCGAGTATTAAAGAAAACCACCTTACATCAGATAAATATAAAGCTACTTGGAGACCTCAAATGGAACTCCCTTCTGGAGTATATTTTTGTACTTTAAAGGTTAATAATTTGCAGGTTCACTATAAAAAAATCATCAAAAAATAATTCTTTAATAGCTAATGGATACTGTGGAATTAAACTCTTTTTTCTTATAACGACACAAAATAAAAATCCAAATTAAACCTTTTTACCCCTGCTGGTTGTTTTAATTATTATTTAAAATCACGTAATCCAAAACTTTTTTCATTAAATGCGCTCGGTCTACATCTCTAAAATTATGTGTGTGAATAGGATAACTTAAAAAATCTACTTGTACTTTATTTTTCCCAAATTATTGAAGTAAAGTCATCGTGTGTTGAGGTACTAAAAGAGGATCTAAACTTTCAATAATTTCTAATAGTTTTAGGATAAAAGACAAGGGGAGTAATTTTTAAACAGTTTTATTTTATTAAAAAATATAGAAAAATTATACTTTTTAGTTATAATTTAAACCTTAAAACTCAATTTTGTTTTTAATACTCTTACTTTTTAGAAGTAATAGGAATACTATTTTACTAAACATAAAACATAATAAATTAGTTAAAAAACTTGTCTTAAATTTTTATTAAGATTTATTCTAAATAAGTTTGTGTAATTTAAATTTGTATATTATTTTTGCACTATTAATAATGAGTCTAAATAAAAATAAATAATGAAAACTTTTAAATTAAGTTTTGCAGTATTTTTATCTACAATGATTATGTCTTGTTCATCTGATGATGATTCAACTAACCCCATAGATCCTATAGATCCGGTAATTACAGCTCCTGCAACGTATTCTTTTATTAGGAATGAAGAAAATACAGTATCTTATAGTGGTCAAACAACAAGGATAGAGATGGCTAGTCAAACAGCATCTGCTATAAAAAATCCTTCAAAAAGTCAAGCTGAAATTGATGCCATGTTTTCACACTTAGAGGATGCTAACGATTTTGAAGAAGTACCTGGGTTAGAATTAAATAGTTCAAGTAAAAACGTGAGAAGTAAAACAGCAGCATCAATAGATTATTTTTCTGATAATACGACAGTTTCAAATGCATTAAAAGCAGATTTTGATGGCTACATTGGAGCTCAGGTTCAGGAAGTATTTCCTTTTTGGGACATTGTTGCACTTCCTGGATTTTCTGGACAATTACAAGAAAATGGAGGTGGATCAACTCGATATATTAATGGTAAAGGTTTAGAGTATAACCAAGCTTTTGCTAAAGGGCTGATTGGTGCATTAATTACTGATCAAATATTAAATAATTACTTAAGTCCATCAGTTTTGGATGCAGGTGATAATATAGTAAATAATGATAATGATGTTCTTGATGAGGGTAAAGATTATACCACAATGGAACATAAATGGGATGAAGCTTTTGGTTATTTATATGGGGCAGAAGTAGACCCTCAGAATAATGAGCCAGTTTTAGGAGTAGATGATTTTTTAAATAAATATTTGGCTAAAGTAGAGGGCGATCCAAGTTTTGCTGGTATTGCTGGAGATATTTATGATGCTTTCAAACTAGGTAGAGCAGCTATAGTTGGAAAAAACTACACACTTCGTGATGAGCAAGTAAGCATATTAAGAGAAAAAATATCTTTGATTATAGCGGTACGATCTGTTTATTACTTACAAGCCGGTAAAACATATATAATAGACAATAATCCTGCAAAAGCATTTCATAATCTTTCTGAAGGATATGGATTTATTTTTAGTTTGCAGTTTACTCGCATTCCAAATACGGATTCACCTTATTTTGACAAACCACAGGTAGATGGTTTTATAGATCAATTAATGGCAGGAAATGGATTTTGGGACTTAACACCGGAAACATTAGACCAAATGTCTGAACAAATTGCTGAAGAATTTGGCTTTACTGTTGAAGCAGCAGCAGATGATAACAATTAATATTTTTAATTAACCAAGAAAGTAGTTGCCATGTGTTTTTTTGTATGGTAACTACTTACTAATTTCGCAATTATTTTAAAATATAAAAGAATAAAATGTCAAAAAATATTTCGCTACTCATAATAGTATTAATAATAGTAATCTCTTGTAGTAAAGATGATGATACAAGTGATTTGGGAAATAATGATGATTTTAATAGAAAAGCTATGCTTTTAAATATAGCAGATAATATTATTATACCTTCATATCAAGATTTAAATACAAAATTAGAAGTCTTAGTCTCTACAAAAGATGATTTTATTACTGATCCAAACACAGAAAGTTTATCAGCCCTAAGGATATCTTGGCTAAACGCTTATAAATCATGGCAATTCGTTGAAATGTTCAATATTGGTAAGTCTGAAGAAATCTTGTATCATTTTCAAATGAATATTTATCCTACAAATGATAACGACATAAAAAGCAATATAAGTTTAGGAGATGCAGATCTGGAGCATCCAAATAACAATGATGCCGTAGGCTTTCCTGCTTTAGATTATATGTTATATGGTATAGAAAATACAGATTCTGCTATCCTTAATAAGTATACAATTGATCCCGAAAATGAAAATTACAAACTCTACCTATCGGATCTAGTAGTACAAATGAAAAGTTTAACAGAAATTATTTTGAATGACTGGACATCATCATATAGAGATGTTTTTATTAATAGTACATCCAATATTGCTACTAGTGGTTTTAATCAGTTCGTAAACGACTATATTTATTATTACGAAAAAGGTTTGAGAACTAATAAAATTGGTATCCCTGCAGGGAATTTTTCTTCAAATCCACTACCAAATAAAGTAGAAGCATTATACAATAAGGAGTCATCTAAAATTCTAGCATTAGATGCTCTTAATGCAGTACAAAATCTATTCAATGGTAAATCGTATAATACTAATTCACTGGATAGTAGTTTTAGTGATTATTTAATTTATCTAAATAAATCTGATTTAGTTACTTTAATAAATAATAAATTAGATATAGCAAGAGAAAAAATAAATCTCCTTGATGATAATTTCTATTTGCAAATAAATGAAGATAATACAAAAATGACTAATGCTTACGATGCTTTACAAACGGTAGTTGTTTTGTTAAAAATTGATATGCTAAAAGCTTTTCAAATTAGTGCAGATTATGTGGATGCTGATGGTGATTAATTAATAAACATATAAAATTTAAAAAGCAACCTTTTTTGTATTATGATATTTAATTTAAAGACATATTTAAGTAAAAATTATAGTGCATCTCCTCTAATCATTTTTCGGATTGGCTTTGGGTTTATGATGTTGTATAGTATTATTAGGTTTTGGTCTAAAGATTGGATCTATACTTTATACCTTCAACCCAAATTTCATTTTACTTATTATGGTTTTGAGTGGGTAAAACCTTTAGGTAGCTTAACGTATTTGCTTTTTTTTATCTGTGGTTTATCTGCATTGTTTGTTGCTTTAGGATTTAAGTATAGAGTGGCCATAATTACTTTTTTCTTAAGCTTTACCTATATAGAGTTAATGGATAAAACTACGTATTTAAACCATTATTATTTTATAAGTATTCTTAGCTTTCTCTTGATTTTTTTACCTGCAAATATTTCCTTTTCGATAGATTCATATCTGAAAAAAAAATCATATCGTTTAGTGCCAAAATGGTCTGTTGATGCTATTAAATTATTGGTATCCATAGTTTATGTTTATGCGGGTTTAACTAAAATAAATTCCGATTGGCTATTTAAAGCAATGCCACTAAAAATATGGCTTCCTTCTAAATATGATTTACCTTTTATAGGAGAAACATTAATGCAACAAAATTGGTTTCATTATGCCATGAGTTGGTCTGGAATGATTTATGACTTAACAATACCTTTTTTATTACTTTACAAAAAGACAAGATGGTTTGCTTTTGGCTTAGTTATTTTATTTCATGTTTTTACAGGAATTTTATTCCCGATTGGAATGTTTCCATATGTAATGATAGTAAGTTCTCTAATCTTTTTTGAAG
>JAQWNL010000019.1:0-19471 GCA_029268635.1 Flavobacteriaceae bacterium | reverse complement strand
AATCATTCCTAAATTTTCTATTTTTTTTCCAAATGATTTTGAAGTACCGATTCCTTGTTTTGGTTTGGGCATTGTTTTAAATTCGATACTTGGTATTCCTTTTAATTCATTCCAAATACGAACTCCTACCACCGTCATATTTTTCCGAACCCATTCTTCTGGAAGTTGTGTAAATTCATAAGCAGTAAAAATTCCAATGTTATTTAAACGCTTTGCATGCTTACTGCCGATTCCCCATACCATTTTTATAGTTGCCCATTTTAGTGCTTCTATTCTTTTTTCTTCGGAATCAATCACAAAAACACCCTGGTTTTCTGAAACACGTTTCTTAGAAATTCTATTTGCTAATTTTGCCAATACCTTAGTGGCTGCTATTCCTACTCCTACAGGAAGGCCTGTATACTCAAAGATGGTATCTTTCATCTGATGACCATATTTATTCAATGAAAAATACTCCATTCCTGAAACATCTACAAAAGCCTCATCGATACTATAAATTTCAACTTGTGGTGAAAAAGCACTAAGAATATTCATCACCCGTTGTGACATTTCGCCATAAAGGGTATAATTAGAAGAAAAAATCGTGACGTTATTTCTAATTAATTGCTTTTTAATTTTAAAAACAGGTTCAAACATTGAAATTTCTGAAATAGCCTTTGCTTCTTTATTGGCAGCAATTATACAACCGTCATTATTACTAAGAACTACAACAGGTTTTCCCCATAAATCCGGACGAAATACTTGCTCGCATGTAGCGTAAAAACTATTACAATCTACCAAAGCTATCATCGAGCGTAATGAATAATATAACGAATCAATCCCCAAAGAACGAATTCGGTTTCTAAAAATACTTTAGGAAATTTAACCACTTTAAATTCTCCGTCTATAACCACCAATACCAAATCATTTTTTTTAGGTCTTAATGATCGATCAATTAATAATACATCATTATTCCAGATATTGTAATATGAAAGTTCATCTCCAGCTATTCGTACAAAAAAAGTAGCATCACGATTGGCTATTAATTCTTTATGCAAATCGATACTAGCTTCCGCATAATGTGTCGCAGGACTAGGAAAACCTGTTTGTTTGGAAGCCTCTGGAGCATGCCTATTCTTTACTTTACTAAGTTTTCCTGATGAAAATATTTCCATTCTTCAAAATTATGGAATATATCCATAATAACTATGGATTATTTCCAATATTTTTAAACAAATACGACCATTTAAAAATCATTCACCTCAAAATTTTCATTTTTTTTTAAAAGAAATGAATTTTTAGAATCCATCTTAAAATTACGTTCCAAAATTAGTACATTTACCATCCAATTCTTTTAAACTTATGAGTACAGCTAAAAAAGAGTATAAACGCATTACTATCAAAACATTGGTAGATATGAAAAGTAAAGGTGAAAAAATTTCGATGCTAACGGCATACGATTACACTATGGCAAAGATTGTAGATAATGCTGGTATTGACATCATACTAGTAGGTGATTCTGCTTCCAATGTTATGGCAGGTCATGAAACCACACTTCCTATCACTTTAAATGAAATGATTTACCATGCTTCTTCAGTAGTGAGAGCTATTAATCGGTGCTTAGTAGTCGTTGATTTACCTTTTGGAACCTATCAAAGTGATCCTAAAGAAGCGTTAAGATCTGCTATTAGAATTATGAAAGAAAGTGGTGGTCACGCCGTTAAACTTGAAGGTGGAAAAGAGATTAAAGATTCTATTAAAAGAATATTAAATGCCGGAATACCTGTTATGGGACATTTAGGCCTTACACCACAGTCTATATATAAATTTGGAACTTATACCGTTAGAGCTAAAGAATAAGAAGAAGCTGAACAGCTTAAAAAAGACGCTTTAATGCTTGAAAAAACTGGTTGTTTTGCAATTGTTTTAGAGAAAGTACCCGCTAAACTGGCTGAAGAAGTTGCCAAAAGCATTCGAATTCCTATTATCGGAATTGGTGCCGGAAGTGGAGTTGACGGACAAGTTTTGGTAACACATGATATGTTAGGAATGACCCATGAGTTTAATCCCCGTTTTTTAAGACGCTATTTAGATATGTATCACGAAATGACTAATGCTTTTGAAAATTACATCAAAGATGTAAAAAGTGGTGATTTCCCTAATGAGAAAGAGCAATATTAATATAGTGAGTAGTTGGTAGTGAGTAAAACAAAAATAATTTGTCTTCAAAAATAATTTCAACTAAAGATAATCTTCAAGTTATATATGAAGACAATCACATTATTGCTGTCAATAAGAGAGTGGGTGATATTGTTCAGGGAGATAAAACTGGTGATATTCCACTATCTGAAGTCGTTAAACAATACATTGCAGAAAAACATAACAAACCAGGAGCTGTATTTTTAGGAATGGTTCATCGTTTGGATAGACCTACCAGCGGCATTGTTATTTTTGCTCGTACCAGTAAAGCATTGTCAAGACTAAACAAACTTTTTGCAGAGCGAAATACAAAAAAAACATATTGGGCAATTGTAAAAGATGAACCCGCTATTGCCTCTGATACGTTAATTCATTTTTTAAAAAGAAATCCTAAACAAAATAAATCACATGCTCATAAAAATGAGGTTCCAGATAGCAAAAAAGCCATTTTAGATTACCAAATTATAAAAAAACTAGATCGATACTTCTTATTAGAAATCGATTTAAAAACTGGAAGACATCACCAAATTAGATCACAATTGTCATCTATAGGATCTCCAATTAAAGGAGATTTAAAATATGGTTTTGGCAGAAGTAATAAAGATGGAGGAATCCACTTGCATTCAAGAAAATTATCTTTTACACACCCCGTAAAAAAAGAAGAAATTAATTTAATAGCACCTGTACCAAGCGATCCTGTATGGAAAGCTTGTATTTGATACTTATTAATTAAAAACTCTTTTCACAACACCAACAATAGCAATCTTTTAAGCTGTTGTAGATGGCAATTTAAGAATGTAAAAAAAACCACCCTAAATTAATAGAATGGTTTGAAGGTTTATAGTCTCTTCAATTGAAACTCACTATCACTTGACCCAAATATATTAAAAAACAACAATGTATTGCCATTAACATTTGCTTCGCAAAAAAGCGTATCTTCATCAATATCTTTAAAATAAATAAGATAATTACCTTCTGATGTATTTTCATATTTCAATAATAAAGATTCATCGTCATCTTCATATGCAACAATGCAATTACCATTAGAGTCTTCATTTGCTGTATACCACCAACCTTCTTACAAAGGTCCTTGTAGGTCATTAAAAAATTCAAATTCATTTTCATAAAAACATTCATCCGTTTCAAAACTTGCAGAAGTTACTTGCCATTTGCCAACAATAGATAGGTTATCATCACTACTATCAATGCTACAAGCAACAATTAATAAAACTAAAAACAAATAGATAAGTTTTTTCATTGTGGTTAATTTGGCTATAAATATAATTAATATTTAATTTATTAGAATTAACTGCATAAAAACTTTACTATATTTAACTTCTTAAAGAGAAAAATAATGATTTACGACATAAGAATAGTTGCTTACTTAAACCTACAGAAAAATTAAGTTTTGATTTAATTATTTAACAGTAAACATGAAACTATTTGATTTAGAATTTAATTCCAATACCAATTTACTCCCAAAAGAAGGTACTGTTAATTATTATGGAAAAGTTTTAAGTCAAAATGACGCAGACTATTATTATCAAGCCTTATTTAATAATATAACATGGAAAAATGATGAAGCCATCATATTTGGTAAAAAAATAATTACCAAACGTAAAGTGGCTTGGTATGCAGAAGAAGAGTTTACTTATACCTACTCTAAAGTCACCAAAAAAGCAATCCCTTGGACTAAAGAATTATTCTTTTTAAAAGAACTAATTCAACATAAAACAGGAGAACAATTTAATTCCTGTTTACTAAACCTTTACCATAGTGGTAATGAAGGAATGTCTTGGCATAGTGATGGTGAAAAAGATCTAAAAAAAAATGGAGCTATAGGATCACTAAGCTTTGGAGCTGAACGAAAATTTGCTTTTAAACACAAGGAATCTAAAGAAAAAATAGAGTTATACTTAGAACATGGCAGCTTATTAATTATGAAAGGTAAAACTCAAACTCATTGGTTGCATAGACTCCCTCCTACTAAAAAAATTAATACTCCTCGAATCAATCTTACCTTTAGGTCTATTATTAAATAATAATTAACCCAACCAATCATCCCGATCTAAACTCACTTATTAGTAAACTCTTTTAAATTAATATCAAATAACATAGAAAATGGAAAAATAAAAATTACTGATTAAACTAGGTAAACAGAATAGTTAATTTCTAAAACCCTATATTTAATAGTGTATAGCCTTAAACGAAAAAAGCCTTTATCAGAGATAAAGGCTTTTTTTAATAATTATATACTATTAATTAGTTTTTCAGAAACTGCAACACTTTGGTATTGTTTTCAGAAGTCACTTTAATAAAATAATTTCCAATTGATAGTGCTGAGACATCAATATTTGAAATTGTTGAGTTAGAACTTTTAGAAATTAGAATTTGTCCTAAAACATTTACAATTTCTACATTAGAAATTGGTGTAGCAGCATCTAAATTTAAAATATTGGCAGTTGGGTTTGGATAAATTACTAAACCTTCTATTGACTGATCCTTTAAACCAAGAACACCTTCTACAACAAAGCTATAAACCTCAGAATATTCACCATTAGCACAGGCTGTATTAGGTCTTACTCTCCAATAATAAGTAGCGCCTTCTGTTACCCCTAAAGCTAAGTATTGTAGAAAAAAAGTAGTTTCTGAAAATTCAACCACAGAAAAATCAGAGTATCTACTTAATTCAAAATCATAGCTAGTTACATTATCATCACCAGGTTCCCACCTAAATTGTATAACTACAGGTTGATCTAAAGCTCCATCTGGAGGAAAAATTAAACCAATATCAGAGACATCAGTACTTAATATTCTTAAAATTAAATATAAGTTAATGGTTTCATTAGAACCTGTACCGGTTACCTTAAAAGAATAATCTCCAGGACTTAAATCTTCTAATCCATCGAGAGTTAATACTGTGCTTCCTTCATCACTTAAAGAAGAAGGGTAAAAGCTTCCAGAACTACCTGATGGTAAATCAGAAACTGTAAAATCTACCGTATCAGAATAATAAATAGGAAAATTTAAATCAATATTAAAATCAGCACTACCATCACCAATACAGTGCTCTTCGATCCCTTCATGAGAAGTCAGTGTAAATTCATAATTTACACTAATTCCTGTAACGATTAATGAAAATGCTTGAACATTATTAAGTAATGCCGCTCCTTTATGAGATACTTGAATGATATATTCACCTGAAGCATCAATAACCTCAATCTTTTCAATATTATCCACTAAATTATCTCCATTAATTGCACCTCCAGAAAAGTTTTCTGGATCTAACTTCCAAGGCATATAAGTAGCCCCTCCATCTTGAGAAACTCTTAAGTCTAAATCGTTAATTATAGATGGAATTGGGTCATCTTCATTACCTGAATTATTAACGATTCCGGGAGGGTCTGTCCAAGTAAGTGAAACTTCTAGATCATCCACATTATTAGATTGTACCGAAAAAGTATATACTTCTCTATTTTGAAGTTGTTCTTCTTTAAGAACGGCCGTTGTTCCAATATTAGTGATTACCGCTGCTGCTCTTTCAATATTTAATAAGCCCCAACCAAATCTGGGATCTGGACCAGGATAATTGCCAGCCTCATCTGCGGTATGTAAAGCCAAACCTCTTAACGTTGAGCCTTTCATGTATGTGAAATTTAAATTATTATAGTGTTGTTGCAATAATAAAATACTTCCAGCAACGCTAGGAGAAGCCATTGAAGTTCCAGAATAATTAGCATAACTTGATGAATTTACAGAAGAGTACATATTTACTCCTTTAGCAGAAATATCTGGTTTAATACGACCATCATCCGTTGGCCCCCAGTTACTAAAACCAGACATATTAACACTATTTGGTCCTGTATAATCTAATACCTCATAGACTGCCGCAACTACTAAAGTATTTTTAGCAGTTGCCCATCCATACAGATAATCATATCCTCCATCCTCTGAATTTACACCAGACTGTCTGTCATTTCCTGCTGCCCATACCGATAAATAATAAGGTGCATTATAAAGTATATTATCAATACCCCTAGCATTAGAACTATAAACTCCTAAATACGCCGGGTTTATTCCATCAATATTCAGTCCATAAGAGTGATTTGAAACTAGTAAACCATCAGCAGCTGCAGCAATCATTTCACTTGAATCAGCATACCAATCGTAAGCATGTAATACAGCCTCTGGAGCCATACCGATTGCTGCTCCATTTATTTCTTCTCCATTACCAATAATGGTACCTGCTACATGAGTAGCATGGTTATCATACTCAGGTGAATTATCCATTTGATTTACCCTACCATTAAAAAGTGGATGATTTTCACGAGTAGCTCCAGCATCCCATTCTCCAACTATCATATACTGACCCATTAAGTTTAAATTTGCTCCACCCCCAGTATGTACTTTATCTGCACGCGTAGTAATTCCTCCTTCTCTGTTAGATGTTGTATAATATTTTGGTTTTCCATTTTTATAAACACCAACTAATTCAGCTCTTCCACCATTTGGCATTTCTTTAAATTCTTCCCAGCCATAAATAACTGCAAGCTCTAAAGCTTTTTGCTTTTCTTGAATGAATGCTAACCGATATTCTGATTCTAAATCACTTAATGTTTGTAAATCGTAATTAGCAATAATGCTTTGTCTTTCAGCATAAGTCTGGCTAAACAAAGGATGCAATAAAAATAAAAAGAAAACTAAAAATAGTAGGGATATTTTTTTCATGATAAATTTTTTTTAAAAATATTACAATAAAACTAAATAAAGATATTTATAGCTTAATTATTTTAAAATAAACACAGAAAATAACAAAACTTTATGAAGAACGCAATAATTTATTTGTTAATTTTTTTCCTAATTCAACACCCCATTGATCAAAACTAAAAATATTCCAAATGATACCTTGTACAAATATTTTATGTTCATAAATAGCTATAAGACTACCTAAGTTTTTTGGCGTTAAGTTATTTATCAGGATTGTATTAGAAGGTTTATTTCCACTAAAAGCCCTATAAGCATTTGGTACACTTTGCTTATAAGTACCCTGTAATAGAGCTTCCGATTGAGAAAAGAAATTAGCTTTTAGTATTTCATGTTGTTTTTTATTATGGTAGAGTGATTCTGAAAAACCTATAAAATCTACTGGCACTAATTTTGTACCTTGATGTAATAATTGAAAAAATGCATGTTGCGCATTAGCACCGACATTCCCCCAAACAATAGTTCCTGTTTGGTAATTAATAAGAGTTCCATTTCGGTCTACACTTTTACCATTACTTTCCATTATCGCTTGTTGTAAAAAAGGAACAAAATCTTCTAAATATTGCGTATAAGGTATTATAGCTTCAGTCTCACTGGAAAAGAAATTATTATACCAAACCGAAAGTAAAGCCAACATAACTGGAATATTTCCTAAAAAATCTTCGTTTCTAAAGTGCAAATCCATTTCATGGGCCCCACGAAGTAATTCCTCAAAATTAGCATAACCAATTGCACAACAAGTAGAAAAACCAACTGCACTCCAAAGAGAAAAGCGTCCACCAACCCAATCCCAAATTGGAAAAACATTATGTTCTGATATCCCAAAATCGATAACTGCGCTTTCATTTGCAGAAACTGCAATAAAATGCTTTTCTATATCTAATTGTGTTGCTCCTTGTAAAAACCAATTTTTTATAGCATTTGCATTGGTCATTGTTTCTTGAGTAGTAAAACTTTTAGAAACAATTATAAATAAAGTAGTTTCTCTATTGAGTTTTTTTAAAGTCTCGGAAACATGATCACCATCTACATTAGAAATATAATGTATTTTTAAATCGTTGCTATAGTATTTCAATGCATTGGTCACCATTTTAGGTCCTAAGTCACTCCCACCGATACCAATATTTACAATATCGGTTATTGGTTTTCCTGTAAAACCTTTCCATGTTCCTTTTATGACTGCATTGGAAGTTTTTTTTATTTTCTGAAGTGATTTTTTCACTTCAGGTTTCATACTATCAAAATCACGAAGTGCTGAATGCAGTACAGCTCTGTCTTCAGTTTGATTTATTTTAGATCCTTCAAATTGAAGCTCAATAGCTTCTTTTAAACCTACTTCTTCTGCTAACTCAAGCAATAAGCTAATTGTTTTATCAGTAACCCTGTTTTTTGAAAAATCAACTTGAAATTCCTTCCAAGAAAGATTCATTTTATCTACACGCTTTTTGTCTTCTTTAAATAAATCCATCATATGGACCTCATTTATTTCAGAAAAATGTGTTTGCAATTTATTCCAAGCTTCTGTTGTTGTGGGATTGATAGAAGGAAGATTCATTTATTGTAATTTATGTGTTTTATAGTATTCAATTAAACCATCAATAGGCCTTCTAATTATATTACCTAATTCTAAATGATAAGGTTTCATACATTCTTTTATGATCTCTTCTGAAAAATGAGCTATAGAACCAATAAAATGAATCGGTACATATTGTGATTCTTTAAAACAAAGGATTCTATATTCAATAAATTTTAACATCCCTTCACTAATCAATTTGTAAAAATAACCATTTACTTCATTCGAAGTAAAAATAAATTCAGCAAAAGATGCTAAATACCTATTTGGGTTATGCCTTTTATAAAGATGGCTTTTAATTTCATCTGGATCTAAATTAAAACGTTTCTCAAAATCTAAAGCCAACTGAGTTGGCATTTTTTTATAAAAGTAATCACGCAACAGTCGCTTCCCGAAATAATTACCACTAGCTTCATCCATTAACGAATATCCTAAAGATTCTATACCATTATGAATTTCCTTACCATCAAAATAACAACTGTTAGAACCAGTACCTAAAATACATACAATACCGGGTTCAAGAGTAGCTGCATAGACGGCTGCAATCATGTCCTCGTTTACTGAAATTTCTGCAACTGAAAATATTTCAGTAAGAATATTAGTTAATAATTGTATTGGAGTTTTTGTACCACAACCAGCGCCATAAAAATCCAACGTGGTAATTTTATTTAAAAAAGGTTGAAGTTCTTCATTAGCAAGAATACGTTCTTTTATATTCTCCTCTGGAACAACAGCGGGATTTAACCCCTTCGTTCTTGTTTTAAGTACAACATTACCAATCTTATCCATTAAGATCCAGTCGCATTTTGTAGAACCACCATCAGTAATTAAAATCATTTTTAAAGATTTTTAATATGAACTGCTAAATCTATTAATTTAGAAGAATAACCATATTCGTTATCGTACCAAGCCACTAACTTAAAGAAATTATCGTTAAGTGCAATACCTGCTCCTGCATCAAATGTACAAGTATGAGAATCACTCACAAAATCTTGAGAAACAACGGCATCTTCCGTATAGTTAACAATACCTTTATAATCACCTTCAGAAGCATTTTTAAATAATTTCATGATATCCTCATAGCTTGCACTTTTCTTTGTACGAACTGTTAAATCTACAACGGAAACATCGGCAGTTGGAACACGTAAGGACATTCCTGTTAATTTTCCATTTAATTTAGGTATCACTTTACCAACAGCAACAGCTGCACCTGTGGAAGCAGGAATAATATTAGTTAATGCACTACGACCTCCTCTAAAATCTTTACGTGAAGGACCGTCTACAGTTAATTGAGTTGCAGTGGTTGCATGAACGGTTGTCATAAGGCCTTCTATAATTTCATATTCGTCGTCAATAATTTTAGCCAGAGGAGCCAAACAGTTTGTAGTACAAGATGCGTTGGAAACTATCGTATCTGTTGCTTTTACATCTTTATGATTGACACCCATTACAAACATAGGAGCATCTTTAGAAGGAGCAGAAATTACTACCTTTTTTGCACCTGCATGTAAATGAGCATCTGCAGTGGTAAGGCTTGTGAAAATTCCAGTACAATCAATAACTACCTCTGCACTGACTTCGTTCCACTTTAAATCTTCAGGATTTCTTTCAGAGCTTACTCGAATTATGCGATCGTCAACCACTAACTGTCCATTTTTCACTTCCACTTTTCCAGAGTATTTCCCATGGACTGAATCGTATTTTAATAAATAAGCTAAATGGTCTACATCTAATAAATCGTTTACCCCCACAACTTCTAAATCTTTATTTTGTGATGCAATTCTAAATGCAAGTCTACCTATTCGGCCAAAGCCGTTAATTCCAATTTTTGTTTTCATGTATTTTTTTGATTATAATGACGTTATGTCTGCGACTCTTATTAATTCTAAATCTAATTCTTTACTTGTCTTAAGTGTTTCTATAAATGGAACATAAATTAATTTGTTATGACGAATACCTATCATCACATTTTTCTGATTATCTATTAATGCATCAACTGCCTTGACCCCTAATCGACTTGCTAAAACGCGATCAAAACAACTGGGACTTCCGCCTCTTTGAATATGGCCTAAAACAGTTACTCTTACTTCATAACCTGTAAGATTGTCTTCGATATAACTAGCAAGTTTAAAAATATTTTTACCGATTTGATCTCCTTCTGAAACAACAATAATACTAGATGTCTTACCTGATTTTTTACTTTTTTTAAGTGATTCTATTAAACGTAGTCTCCCCATGTCTTGTTCAGGGATTAGTATTTCCTCTGCTCCTGCACCTATTCCCGCATTTAATGCGATATCTCCAGCATCACGTCCCATTACTTCAACTAAAAACAATCTATTATGTGAATTTGCGGTATCTCTAATTTTATCGATAGCTTCTACAACGGTGTTTAATGCAGTGTCATAACCTATGGTAAAATCAGTGCCATTAATATCATTATCGATGGTGCCGGGTATTCCAATTATAGGAATATCAAACTCATTACTAAAAACAGAAGCGCCAGCAAATGTACCGTCTCCTCCAATAGTGACAAGTGCATCTATACCTTCATTTTTTAAATTATTGTAAGCTTTTAATCGACCTTCTTTTAAAAAAAACTCTTTAGATCTAGCAGATTTAAGTAAGGTCCCTCCTCTATTTATTATATTTTTAACGGAACGTGCATTTAAATCTTTAAAATCTCCTTGAATAAGTCCTTCATAGCCTCTATATATACCAATACATTCCAATTTATGATATACAGAAGCTCTAACTACTGCTCTAATAGCAGCATTCATACCTGGCGCGTCACCTCCACTGGTTAAAACACCGATTTTACTTATATCTTTTTCCATTTGTGAAATTTTAAATGCTATTACCTTATTTCTGTTATTGATTAATAATCAAAATAAAATTTTTTATTGAAAATATATATAGATCCCTATAACAATTACACAAATCATAAAACCAGAAATTTTAACATATTTCCAAGGAGTTATATCAACTTGTTTAGTGTATTCTTGCACATATGCTTCTGGTCTTGGATTTATCTTCCCTATTACTAACATAATAAAAATATTTAATACAAATAAAATAGCCATTACATCTAAATAATGTAAACCGAAATATGCTTGTGATTTGATCAGGGCTAATTGTGTTGGATCTGTTATACCTGATGCACTTGCTTTAGCTAATGCCTTAGTAATAAAATAAGGTTGTAATAAAAACTGACTAAGAATATATAAAATAGAACCGGATAATAATCCGACCTTCGCAGCGATAGCTGGTACTCGTTTTGTAAGGTATCCAACAACAATAATAGTTAAAATTGGAATGCTATAGATTCCATTTATTTCTTGTAGGTAATCAAATAAGCTGCCTGCATTTGCAATTGCAGGAGCTATAAACATGGATGTCAGCGCTAACAATAATCCAAAACGTTTTCCTTGTTTTACAACAAGTCCTTCTTCAGCTTTTGGATTAATATGTTGCTTGTAAATATCTATACCGAAAAGAGTAACAGAACTATTCAAAACACTATTAAATGAGCTTAAAATAGCTCCAAAAATAACTGCAGCGAAAAACCCTAGTAATACTGGAGGTAATACTTTAGCTACTAACATTGGATATGCCTGATCTGATGTTTCTAAATTACCATTAAACATATGGTATGCAATAATTCCTGGAAGAACAACAATAAGTGGTCCCAATATCTTTATAAATGAGCCTAACAATAATCCTTTTTGCCCTTCCTTTAAGTTTTTTGCACCCAGTGCTCTTTGGATGATTTGTTGATTGGTACCCCAATAAAAAAGTTGTACCAACATCATTCCTGTAAAAATAGTATAAAAAGGTACTGGATCAAAGGAACTACCCATAGATTTAAATTTTTCTGGATGTTCCGCAGTTAATACTGAAATACCTTCTATAATACTTCCATCACCGATAGCCAACAATCCGAAAATTGGAATAAGCAATCCACCAATTAATAATCCAATAGCGTTAATACTATCAGATACTACTACTGCTTTTAACCCTCCAAAAACAGCATAAACAGAGCCTATAATTCCTATACCCCAAACACAAAGCCATATTGACTGAATTTTTGTAATATTGAATACTTCAGGAATATTAAACATTCCGCTTATAGCTAAAGATCCTGAGTACAATATCACTGGTAACAATACAACGACGTAGCCAGTTAAAAATAAGCCAGAGGTGATTGTTTTGGTAGCGACATCAAAACGTTTCGCTAAAAATTGAGGCACCGTGGTAAGACCACCTTTCAAATACCTTGGAAGTAAAAATAACGCAGTAACAACCATAGCAATAGCTGCGAGAGTTTCCCAAGCCATAACCGATAGTCCACTTTCATATGCTGAACCATTAAGTCCCACTAATTGTTCTGTTGAAAGATTAGTAAGTAATAATGAACCTGCTATTACTCCTGCTGTAAGGCTTCTTCCCCCTAAAAAATAACCATCAGATGTTTTTTCGTTTGTCTTTATTGTTGCTAAATATGAAATAATTGCAACTATAAGTGTAAATGCAATAAAAGATAATATAGCCATATGAGGTTTATTAGTTTAAAAATTTTAATTTAAAAGAGGTGATTTTTCTGAAAAACTCAGATAAATCACCTCTCTTTTTTTTAAATAAAAATTATTGATAAATTTTTATTGTTTAATAAACTTTACAGTTTTACTCCCTTTTTCTGTTGATAGCTTTGCGAAATAAATACCCGCGTCTAAATTAGCTGTCTCCATAGAGAAATTAGCTGAATCTGGAGATGCACTCTTTACAATTTGTCCAAGCGTGTTGTAAACTAAAACATTTGTAATTTGCTCATCCGACTGAATATTTATGTTATTGATCGTAGGATTAGGATATACAGAAACATTAATAGCATTAAAATCGTTAACTCCTAAAATACTGTTAGTAACAACAATACTTCCTAAAGCTGTCTCATCAACTGGATTTGCATTTAATCCATATACTGTAAAACCATATTGAACTACAAAATCTGTATCCTCAACATTGTCGTATGTAACAGAGAAATCTGTTTCTCCAGCTTCTAATAAATCAGATTCAGTTTTCAAAACAGAAAAATCAGCATTAAAAACTTTAATAAAAGCAACTGTTTGATAAGCATCCAATATCATTGTTGAATTGACTCCATTTGTTAATTCTGCAATGATAGCTGCACCAGTTACATCAGTTACCATTAATACAGGAATAGTCACTTGTTCTCCAAATTCCCCACCTCCCATTACAATAGGAGGTCCTTCCACATTGTTAACCATAACAACACCAACTGCACCTGCATCCTGAGCCGCTAATGCTTTTAAACCAAACTCACAAGCACCTCTTCTAATTACTGCAATTTTTCCTTCTAATTCACTTGCATTAATAACAGGTTCACAACCATCACTCTCATCAGGATCACTTCCTTCATCAAGTAATAGAACTAAATCTTCAGTAACTCCTTCAACTGTAAATGCTCCTCCAAAATTTGCTGGAACTGCTTGATGACCACCTTCTAATGGCCCATTATTTACATTAAACAAAACATATCCACTACCCGCAAGTGTATTAGAATCAATCACACCTTCAAAAGTAAGTGGACTACCAACTAAATCGAAACTTTCAACTAAGGTATTACCTTCAAAATATTTATTTCCAAGAGTTGTTACTGGATTAACCCAAAATGGGTCAGTCCCATCACCATAAGTATTGAAATTAGGTTGTAGAGTTAAGGTATTCATCTCTTGATCAACTACGGTTTTTATATCTTGTAAACCCCAAGACTCTCCAAATACATAATCTCCATTTGTTTCAAATATATTTGCATAGCCAGCTAGTTCTGCACTTGCATCTACTGTTACTGTATTTTGAGCTATACCCATAGAGGTCAAACAAAATACTAAAGCGATTGTAAAATAATTTTTTTTCATTGTTTTAATTTTTTTAATAGTTAAATATTAAATAATCTGCAATATACTGAATTTAAATATCAGTTTTTTTTATTCTTTTAATATCTTTATAATTTTAGTCCCTTGATCCGAAAATACATTCCATTTCCAAACTGAACCCTGACCAGCAGTTCAAAATCAATTGGAGCATTTTATGTAAAACCTGATGTATAAAATAATAATGCAAAAAATTGTAGAATTTTTTTCATGTTTTCTTAGTTAAGTTCAAAAGTTATTTTATTATCTGTTTGAGAATTTCCACCTATGAATATATCAAATTCTCCTTTTTCTAAAATCCAATTACCATTATTATCATAAAACCCGAATTCTTTTTCAGTAAGTTCAAAATTAACTGTCTTTTTTTCTCCAGGATTTAAATCCACTAATTCGAAACCTTTTAATTCTTTAACAGGTCTTGTAATACTTGCGTATTTATCTCTAATATAAAGCTGAACCACTTCTTTTCCTTTTCGTTTTCCTGTATTTGTAATAGGTACACTAAAAGTTATTTTTTGATCTAAATCAAAAGAGTTTGTTGTTTTTATAGTGCCATAATTAAAAGTGGTATAACTTAAACCATAGCCAAAAGGATATAATGGAGTGTTTTCTTCGTCGTTATAATGAGACCAAAAAACACTTTCTGGTCCGGGTGAATTTGGTCTTCCTGTATTTTTATAATTATAATATATGGGAACTTGTCCAACGTTTCTTGGAAAAGTCATAGGTAATTTACCACTTGGATTGTAATCTCCGTAAAGTACTTCTGCAATTGCATTTCCACTTTGGGTACCTAAATGCCAGGCTTCTACTATAGAAGGTATGTTTTCAGCTGCCCAGCCAATAGCTAAAGGCCTACCATTGTTAAGTACTAAAACAATATTCTTATTAACCTTAAATATTTCTTCGAGTAATTCTTGCTGAACACCTGGCAGGCCTATATCTATTCTACTTCTACCTTCTCCACTTTGAAAACCGTGTTCCCCAAGAATCATTAAAACTACATCCGCATTTCTAGCTACTTCTTTAGCTTTCTTGAACTCACTTTTGTCAGTTGTATTCATTTTTAATTGTGAAACAAAATCAGTCTTCCCAATAGTTAAATCAGCACCTTTTGAGTAAGAAATTGAATTCCCTTTATATTTATTCATTCCTTCTAAAATAGAAATTGCTGTATTATCATCAGCGGCTAATCTCCAATTTCCAAGTGGACTTGTTTTATCTGAAGCTAATGCCCCAATAATGGCTATTTGTAGTCCTTCTTTTTTTAAAGGAAGAAGGTTACCTTCATTTTTAAGAAGCACAATCGATTTTTTTGCAATATCTAAAGCAGCATCATTTATTTCTTTACTTCCGGTAATTTCTTCTTCTCTTTTAAGATCACAATATTTATAAGGGTCATCAAATAAACCCAATTCAAACTTTACTTTTAAAATTCTCGTAACCGCATCATCAATAAGATCTATTTCAACTTTATCTTCATCTACAAGGTTTTTTAAATGAGCCAGATAGAGGTAAGATTCCATATCCATATCTGACCCTGCAATTAAAGCTATTTCTGCAGCATGAGATCCATCCTTTGTATATCCATGAGCGATCATTTCACTTATTGAGCCCCAATCTGATACTACAAAACCGTCATAATTCCATTGTTCTTTTAATACTTCTCTTTGTAAATATTCGTTACCAGTAGCTGGAATTCCATTTAATTCATTAAATGAATTCATAAATGTTTTAACTCCTGCATCCTTAGCAGCTATAAAAGGTGGAAAAACCATATTATATAGCGTTGATGTTCCTACATCAACCGTATTATAATCTCTACCTCCCTCAGAAAAACCATAAGCCGCAAAATGTTTTGCGCAAGCTGCAATTGTAAAGTTTGAAGAAAGGTTTTCACCTTGAAATCCTTTTACTCTTGCTGTAGCTATTTTACTTCCTAGAAAAGGATCTTCTCCTGCACCTTCCATTACTCTTCCCCAACGTGCGTCTCTCGAAATATCAACCATAGGTGCAAAGGTCCAGTTAATACCTGCAGCAGAGGATTCAAGTGCTGCCATTTCAGCAGATTTTTGTATAGCCTCTAAATCCCAACTAGCAGCTTCAGCGATAGGAATAGGACTTATTGTTTTATAACCATGAATAACATCAAAACCGATAATTAATGGTATACCTAAACGTGTTTCTTCTACAGCAATTTTTTGAACAGCTATCACGTCTTTTACGCCACGAACATTTAACATTGAACCTACAAGACCGTTCTTTAAATCTTGGTATTTTTTTTCAGCACCTCCGCTTTTGGGAGAAGGTCCTGTAAAATCCCAAAAACCGTTATATTGGTTCATCTGACCAATCTTTTCTTCTAAAGTCATTTTAGAAAGAAGAATCTCAGCTTTTTTATTGGATGGAATTATAGAATCTGTTTCATTCAAATATGAAAATGAACTTTCAAAAATCCATAAGACTGAAAGAACTCCAATAAAAAAAAGTGGTGTTTTATATTTTTTTAATACGTTCATTATTGATAAACTCTTATATAATCAATTTCCATTGTTGACTGTTCAAATGATGGATCAATAGCTCCTCCAAAAGTTCCCCCCATTGCCACATTTAATATTAAGAAAAACTCTTGATTGAATGGTAAATTAGTATTGTTAGAAAAGGTATAATACTCTTGACCATCTACTAAGAATTTAATGGTAGAAGCAGTCCACTGAACCTCATACAAATGAAATTCTGAAGATACATTTGGTAAATAAACTGAGCTTCCAACTGAATTACCTCCCGAGTTGCCAGGAAAGTGTAAAGAACCATAAATTCTATCTTGGTTATTTCCTTTATGTTCAAGAATATCAATTTCTCCGCAATTAGGCCAACTTACTTCACTTAGATTAGAACCTAACATCCAGATTGCTGGCCAAGTTCCACCTCCTTCTGGAAGTTTTGCTCTAGCTTCTATTCTACCGTACTTAAAGTCAAATTTATCTTTACTTTGTATTCTAGAGGATGTATAGTTACTTCCTTCATAAGATTCTGTAATTGCAGTAATTTTTAATAAACCATCTTCTATTATTATATTTTCAGGTCGATTGGTGTAAAATTGTGCTTCTTCATTTCCCCAACCATTACCTCCAAGATCATAATTCCAAATACCGGCACAAGGAGCACCATCTGTTTCAAACTCTTCTGCCCAAATTAATACATCATTATTGCCTGAACCTACTTCACCAGTATCTCCATTACAATCACCATCTTCATCATTTGGATTGATTGTTGCAAATTTTTGGTACCAAGCTAATGTTGCTCCTGAAGGTTCCGTTTGAATGATACGAACGTGCATTTCGTTTTCTGATATAGATAAAAATTCATATTCATTATTACCTAGGAAATAACTCATAAAATTATCTTGTAGCGCAAAAGACGTTTGTGTTGAAATATCTTCAGGAACACCAGATGAGGATGGACTAAAGCTTACGTTACTAACACCAGAAGTATTAAATTCGTAACAGGTATCTTCTCCTGGATTCGGTAAACCCAAACCATCTTCAACTTCAAATCTATTAAAATAAGTGTTACCTTGATTCAATAATTCATAGCTTATATTTTCATTTTCATCTTGTATAAATACGAGTTCATCTTCATAAACACAACCCACATCTTCCTTTTCATAAGGCCCAGCTGAATAATAACTTGGATCAAATAAATCAGTAGGGCCAACACCTAGATGTCCACTTACAGCTGCATGCCAATACCAAGTTTTAGAATTAGATGCACCTCCAGTTAATAAATTTTTAATTTCAATAGGATTAAAATCGCTTTTTACTTCAACATTTACAGTTTTAGAGGAACTTATTCCTCCCCTTCCAGATGCTATTACAGTAACAACATAATTGTTTAGACCATTTTGAGTAAACCTATGTTCATTTGAACCTGATGGAGAAACTACATTTTCAGTACCATCACCAAAGTTGTATTGAAAAGTAATTGCATTTTCTGCAGATGCAATAAAATTTACCAAACCAGATCCATCACCATTAAGATTGCTCGAGTCTTGTCCTACAATATCGAAGTCTAATACTATATTTGATGGTGCTATAATATCACCAAATTCTTGATCCTCTTCTTGGCAAGAAATAAAGCCTATAAGTATTATGATGGAAATGCAATATTTTAATTGATGTTTTATATTTTTCATAGCTTTTTAATTTGTCAATTGAAATTGATCATAATAATATACAGAATCATTACCTGGATTACCAAAATCAAAGAAGATTACAATTCTAGTATAGTCGGCTTCTGGAGCATCCGAAAAGTCATAGACTAATTCTTCCCATTGATTTAATACTGTACTTTCTAAGTCTACTTCATAAACAATAGAAGCATCTGCATTCTCTAATTTTAATTTGATAACAGCTCCAACAACTGGAGCATATATCATTACACTTAAATTATTATAAGAATCTAAATCTAATGAAGGAGAAACTTCAAAAAATGATCCAGCCCAAACTTCTGATCCAGCTGTTTTTAATTGACTAGCCACCGTTAAAGTGTTATTTATTCCTGAGGTATCAAAGTTTGGAATAATTAATGGAGCTTCAATATTTCCAAATTCTGTAAAAACTGGTGGTGTATCCTCAAAGTCTTCAATCATTAACGAAGGTACTGTCGACACTATTGATCCTTCTCCTACTTCCATTTCATCAAAATAATATAAAGATCCGTCACCTATAGTTCCGAAATCAAAAAAGACAACTACTCTAATATATTCAGCTTCTGGTGCGTCTTCAAAATCAAAAGTTAATAATTCCCAAGAATTTGCAACTGTTGTTACCATATCCACTTCATGAGTAATTGAAGCATCTGCATTCTCTAATTTTAATTTAACTAATTTACCAACAAAAGGAGAATAGGTTTTAAATCGCATTTTTTTAATACCTCCAAAATCTATAGCTTGATTATTTAATTCAAAAAAGGTCCCTCCCCAAACTTCAGATCCAATAGCTTT